>JAZDKY010000078.1:0-17100 GCA_043802525.1 bacterium | reverse complement strand
TTCAGCCAAACGCCAACCACAAGGGCCAAACCGCCTCCGAGCGCCTTCGCCCGTCGCTCGAACAGGAATCAGAACCGCCTGTAGCCGTGCCTCACCGGCCTCCACGGAAAAGACCCCCGCAGAACTGCCATGCGCCCGTCGGAGACCTCATAGGCAAAAGAAGCTGGCCGTGGTAAACGGCCTGCATGAACACTACAGATGTCGTGTCTGCCCGCAATGCTACGCATAGCGTTGCAGGTGGGCGGAACAAAAGGGGCCGCGTCCGGCGAAGCCGGGAACAGCGGCAGGAACTGATCGCGGCGTTTCACGCCAGTGGGCTTTCGCAGGCGGCGTTCTGCAGCCGGCAAGGTCTTCACCCCGCCACGCTCAACCAGTGGCTCTCCTCGAAAGTCCTCGCCGGTGGACCGGCAACCAAGCGACGGAAGACCCGCCCGCATCGCTACGCGAAGCGGTGCAGGCCAGACGGCGCCTTCGCGCAGGTGGAAGTGGCCTTGGGCGGTGGGGTGCCGACTCGTACTGCTTCGAGTTGGATTGAGATCGAACTGCGTTCGGGCCTCCGCCTTCGAGTTCAGGAAACCGCGCGGCTGGCCGACTTGGTGCCGTTCCTCCGGGAGGTCGGAGCATGCTGAACTTCACCGGGTCGCTGAATGTGTACGTGGCGACGGCGGCCACGGACCTGCGCAAGAGTTTCAACGGGCTTTTCGCGGCCACTACCCAGGTACTGCAGGAGGACCCGCGTTCCGGGGCGCTGTTTGTGTTCTCCAACCGGCGTCACAACCGGGTGAAGACGTTGTACTGGGACGGCACGGGGCTCTGGGTGATGACCAAGCGGCTGGAGAAAGGAACGTTCAGTTGGCCGAAGGGTGTAGACGTGAAGAACGGGAAGCTCTCGTTGAGTCCGGAAGCGCTGGGGTTGTTGCTCGACGGCGTGGATCTGAAGAGCGGTTCGCTGCGCCCGTGGTACCAACGTTAGGAAAAGAGGCGTTGTGATTAGAAAGGTTTTGGAACGATGCGAGTCTTCGTGTAGGGTACGCGGGCATGCAGCGTGAACTGAATGAACTCCGAAAACAGGTGGCCGACCTTACGGCCCAAGTTCAGACGTTGCGTGAAGATAACTCGGCGTTGCGCATAGAAAACGCGGCGCTGAAGGCCGAGAACAAGACGTTGCAGCAGCAGAATGCGTTTCTGCGCAAGCAACTGTTCGGCAAAAAGAGCGAGAAGCTTGACCGAAAGCAATTGGAACTTCTTCTGGGCGTAGACGAAGCGCCCTTTGTCATCGAATCGGTGGATGAGCGCGGCGATGACGATCTGCCGCCCGGTCCCCGCCGGGGTCGCCAGGGCGGTGAACGGAAGGTGGGGATCCCGGAAGGAACGCCCACCGAAGAGGTCGTGATCGATCCGGAAGAAGTCACGAGAAACCCCGAAGCGTACGAGTGCATCGGGGAAGAAGTGACCCGGGAACTGGATGTGGTGCCGCACCCGTACATCCTACGCTTAATCAAGAGGCGGAAGTTCAAGAGCAAGACGGACCGGAGCCGGCCGCCGCTTCTGGCGCCGGCTCCGCCGCGGTTGATCGAAGGCAGTTGCGCGAGTCCGGGCCTTCTGACCGACATCCTCTTGAAGAAGTACGTGGATCATCTGCCGCTCTTCCGGCAGTCCCAGATCTTGAAGACGCGTTACGGGATCGAGCTTTCGCACAAGACGCTGTGTGATTGGGCCGGTATCGTGGCCGGGTGGTTCAAACCCATCTACAACCTCATGGGCAAGGAACTCCAGCAAAGCGACTACTTGCAGGTGGATGAAAGTCCGGTTCGGTATTTGTTCGCGAAAGGCGGAGGCAGCGGGATGGGATACTTGTGGGTGTTCCATCACCCGGCCACGGCGGGTAGGCCGGGAGGCGATGTGCTTTACGAATGGCACACCGGGCGCGGGGCCGACTGTCTGGAGCGGATGCTGGATGACTTTCGAGGCCCGGTGCAATGCGACGGTTACATCGCGTACACCGCGTATGCGAAGGGCCGGGACGATATCGACCTGGTCGGCTGCTGGGCGCATACGCGGAGGAACTTCTTCGAGGCTTTGGAAGAGGTCCCTGGGTTGGCCCGATGGATGCTCCACCAGATCGGGCAGCTCTACCGGATCGAAGCGGAGCTTCGCGAAACGGGCGCGGGGCCGAAGCTTCGGCAGGCGGTCCGTTTGTCGCAGAGCGCGATGATCCTGGCGCGGATCGAGAAGGTGCTGCGGCTCAAGCTGCCCCAGCATCTGCCGAAGAGTCTGATGGGCGGGGCGATCGCGTATGCGCTGGGGCAATGGAAGCGCCTACTGAAGTTTCGGGATGACGGTCGACTGGAGATCGACAACAACCTCGTCGAGAACGCGATTCGACCTACGGCACTGGGTAAGAAAAACTGGTTGTTCTTCGGCGCTCCCAACGCCGGCGAGCGAAGCGCCATCATCTACACGATTCTGGAGAGCTGCAAACGCCGCGGGATCGACCAGGTTGAATATTTGCGCGACGTACTCACCCGACTGCCGACGATGAAGATCACCGAGGTCGCTCAACTGACGCCCGCCAATTGGGCCGCCGCTCGGGAAAAAGCTGCTGCCTGACCCCACCGCAGGTTCAATGCCAATCCATCGGGGTCCCCGACCGGACGCTTACCCTTCCAGCGCAATGCCGGCACTATTGTTTTGCAGAACTCAAGAGCGATAGATGGTCGCTCGTGTCGGGGAGCGCACGCGTCCCGCGTGCTCCGTTCGGCGGCCCGCCGAACGGCATCAGGTGGCAGGGCGCGGGCCACAAGGCCTCACCGTGTGCCATCGGCGGGACGCCGATGGCTGGGGTTTGGCCCTTTGTCATGCCGCGAAGCGGCATTTTGGAGTGCGGCGGCTTGACGCCGCTCTTGCCTTCGCTTACGACTACGCCATGAGCGAATGGCCGCACGCGCCCCTGCATCGTCTCACGGAGCAGGGCGCCTACATCGTGACCTGTGGTACGTATGGAAAACTTCATCACCTTTCCAGTCCGGAACGACTGGATCTGGTCCAAGGCATGCTCTTTGACTGCGCCGTCGAATACGAATGGCAGATTCAGGCGTGGGCGATTCTATCCAACCACTATCATTTCGTGGCTTCATCGCCCGGAGCACCGGCCACGCTCAGCCGCATGCTTTCCAAGCTGCACACATTGACCGCGCGCACGCTGAACTCCTGGGACGCCACGCCGGGCAGGAAAGTTTGGTACCAGTATTTTGACAGCCACATCACATACGCATCGTCCTACTACGCGCGCCTAAAATACGTGCATCAGAATCCGGTGCATCACGGCGTGGTGCTGCGCGCCGAGAACTATCGGTGGTGTTCGGCGGGATGGTTTGCACGACAAGCCCGCCCGGCTTTCCTGCGCATGGTCGAGCAATTCAAGATCGACATGGTCCATGTGCGCGACGAATTTGAACCCGCGCCGGTTCACCAGTCTGAAGAAAAAGCGGCGTCGAGCCGCCGCACTCCAGAAGTTTCTCCGGCTTCAGGACGGGCATAGCCACAGGGCAGAAGCCGGAGAAACTACTTGCTCGCCCGGTGCCCGGCGAAATCGATGCGATCCATACTCGCACAAAGGGCCAAACCCAAGCCATCGGCGGGACGCCGATGGCGGCACGCGGGATGCGTGCGCTCCCCGGACACACCGGGATGGAGACCCTGTCACCATCATCTTCCTGCTTTGATGCGGTAATAGAAGAATCGATTGGTGCCCGGGTGGTGCAGGTAATTGATCGTTGCGGGCGTTGGTGGCGAGTTTGTGAAAATCACCATCCATTGTTCCGCCGTGGCGTCCAGATTCTGCTTTGCCTCAAGGATCTGCCATGCATCACTGCCACCTTGCCACGCAACGCCCATGCCTTCAGCGCCCGGCGTGACTCTGAAGACCTGAAGAACTGAGTCCGCGTTGGTCGGATTCGTGTCGGCAAAGTACTCCTGCCAGTTCCGCATGCCGTCGTGATCGGAGTCGTCTTCGGGGCTGTAGTTCGTCGGACCCCCAAAGTGCCTGGTTTCCCACCTGTCGGGAAGACCGTCTCCGTCGGCATCGGCTGCCGTCAACACCATGGCCGCCGCTGCGCTTGCGTTATTGGTCTCGCACGATTCAACCACGTCATCGTCGGCATCCGCGACCAGAATGAGGTAGCAGTTTCCCCCCGACCATTCGGGCAGCGTCACGCTATTCGTCCACAACCATATCTGCCCCTCCTGAATGGGCTCCGATTGAGATGAGGAGGACAGAAGATAGTCGTACATGTCTCGAATGTTGTTAGTCGACAGGTAAAGCCGGTCAGTCCGCCCTGCACTCGCGCCGCCGAAGCGGCGGTTCGTGACAAGACAGACCACTTCAATCTGCGACCCTGCATCCGCGGAAGCGGGCGCCGACAGGCCTAGCGGCATCAGGTCCGGGGGATCGAAGACGATTGCGGCAAGGGTCTTGTTGTTGAGCTCATTGGATTCGAACACGTAGCCATATGCGTCTGTTCTGAGGATGATGTAGTAGGTTCCGCCCGGCCACTGCGGCAACGTGACCGTGTTCGTGACGCTGTAACTGTGGCCGTTCGTCAAGGCTTTATTGCGGTACCACCCGCCCAGCGCATCGTCACCCGCATCCCATACCTCGTTGCTTGACAGATACAGGTAGTCGTACCAAGCCGGACCCGCCGGTCCGGTCCCTTGGTTCGTCACCGTGCAGCTGACTTGGATCTGGGTGCCGGCCGCCGCCCCGGCGGGCGCACTCACCGCCAGAGGCGCGAGGTCCGGCAACGTCAGGCTAATGGGCAGCGCCGCACTCGTGTTGTTCGTCTCGTCCCGCTCGTAAATGTAGCCATTCGCGTCCGTCTTCAAGATGAGGTAGTAAACGCCCTCCGGCCACGCGGGCAGGGTCATCATGTTGGTGGAGCCATAGACTTCGCCTGCGGCAACATTCGTGTTCCACGACCCGCCCCAGACCGGGTAGTCACCCGCATCCCAGGTCGTGTCGCGCGAGAGATAGAGGTAGTCGTACCAGCTCCCCTCGACCGGCCCGTCGCCGGCATTGGTCACCGCGTAGCGGACTTCGATCTGTTGTCCGGGCACGGTTGAACTCGGAGCGACAAGGCTGATGGGTTTGAGGTCGGGTTGCGTAAGCCTGATCCCCACCGCCAGATCGTTGTTCGTTTCGTCCGCCTCGTAGACGTAGTCATATCCGTCCACCCGAACGATCAAATAGTAGTCATTCCTCTCCAGCTTCCACCCCACGGCCAAATGGTCGGAACCATCGTCTTCCTTGTGCAGGGCTTCGATGTAGTAGCGACTCCCCGCCGTCAGTGCCACAGGGACCGACCGCTGCCCGGGGTAACGGGTCCATTCCCGGACCCCGGTCCTGGCCGGTACATGGGCGATGAGCGCCTTGTTGTCCGGATTCGTGTCCGAACTCAGCCAAAGTTCGGCCGTTTCATCGCCGGCAATCCAGAAGCGATACACGCCCGAGGTCGCCGGCTGTAGATAGCCCCGGACGCGTGCGCCATACCGGTAGCCAACGTCCGAAGGCGATTGGAAGGAAGTCAACGACTCCCCGCCGTCCGGGCGATCCGGGAAGTTCACATTGCTCGTCAGGTCGGAGACCGAAGCGCCGGGAATCCCCAGCCAGTAGTCCCAACGGATTGATCCTGTAGAGGCCCCGTTGGTGAACGGGGCCAGGCAGTTTCCGGGGATGACATCGATCCAACTGGTCAATTCCGTTGGCAGTTGGATCGCGTTCGTGAAGTGGTAGGTCGCACCCGCCACCACCGACGCATAAAGCCACCGTCCGCCCAACGGAAGGTCTCGCGCGTCAATCACCCGGTCGGCGGAGAAATACACCTGATTGTACCATTGCGGGAAAGCAGTACCGTTTCCGCGGTTCGTTACCGTGCAAACCACCTGAATCTGATGGCCCGCACCGGCCGAGGCGGGTGCCGACACTTCGAGGGGCTGCAGATCCGGCGCCTCGAAGACAATCGCCCGTGCCGCACTTACGTTGTTGCTCTCATCCGATTCGAAAACGTACCCGTACGCGTCGGTTCTTAGTAGCAGGTAGTAGGTTCCCATCGGCCACCGCGGCAGCGTCACGGTATTGGTCTGGCTGTAGTTGTTGCCGTTGGTGAGGGATCGTCCCTGATACCACTGCCCCAGCGTGTAATCCTGAGCATCCCACACCGCGTTGCTCGACAGGACCAACTGGTCGTACCAGTATCCGGCCGCCATCCCGTTTCCCCGGTTCGTCACCGCGTACACCACCTGAACCGGACGACCGGCTTCGCTTGAAGATGGGGCGTCAACATTCACAGGCATCAAGTCAGGCAGCCGGAAGGAGACGGCAACGGCTGTACTCTCGTTATTCAGTTCATTGGATTCAAACACGTAGCCATAGGCGTCGGTCTTGAGGATGATGTAGTAGGTTCCGCCCGGCCACGTCGGCAACGTGACCGCGTTCGTGACGCTGTAACTGTGGCCGTTCGTCAGGGTTTCACCGCGGTACCATTCGCCCAGCGTGAAGTCACCCGCATCCCATACCTCATTGCTCGACAGATACAGGTAGTCGTACCATGGCGGACCCGCCGCCCCGCTTCCTTGATTTGTCACCGTGTAGCTGACCTCGATCTGCGTTCCGGCCTCCGCCCCGGGCGGAGCGGTCAACGCCACCGGTGCCAGGTCCGGCAACGTCAGGACAATGGGGAGCGCCTCACTGGTGTTGTTCGCTTCCTCACGCTCGTAGATGTAGCCGTACACGTCCGCCTTCACGATCAGGTAGTAAACGCCGTCCGGCCACGCGGGAAGCGTCATCATGTTGGTGGAGCCGTAGACGTCGCCCGCGGCAACATTCGTGTTCCACCACCCGCTCCATACGGCGTAGTCACTCGCGTCCCATGTTGTGTCGCGCGAGAGATAGATGTAGTCATACCAGCCCCCCTCGACCGGCCCGTCGCCCGCATTGGTCACCGCGTAGCGGACCTCGATTTGCTGACCCGGCACGGCTGAAGTCGGGGAGACAAGGCTCACCGGCTTGAGGTCGGGTTGCGTAAGCCTGATCCCCACCGCCAAATCGTTGTTCGTTTCGTTTGCCTCGTAGACGTAGTCATACGCATCCGCACGAACGATCAAATAGTAGTCATTCCTCTCCAGCTTCCACCCCACGGCCAAATGATCGGAACCATCGTCTTCCTTGTGTAGGGCTTCGATGTAATAGCGATTCCCCGCCGTCAGCGCCACAGGCGCCGACCGCTGCTCGGGGTAACGTGTCCATTCCCGGACGCCGGTCCTGGCCGGCACACGGGCGATGAGCGCCTTGTTGCCCGGGTTCGTGTCCGAACTCAGCCAGAGTTCGGCCGTTTCATCGCCGGCAATCCAGAAGCGATACACGCCCGAGGTCGCCGGCTGCAGGTAGCCCCGAACTCGTGCGCCATACCGATAGCCAACGTCCGAAGGCGATTGAACGGAAGTCAACGACTCCCCGCCGTCCGGGTGAGTGGGGAAGTTCACATTGCTCGTCAGGTCGGCGATCGAGGCGCCGGGAATTCCCAGCCAGTAGTCCCAACGGATTGATCCCGTGGAGGCCCCGTTGGTGAATGGGGCCAGGCAGTTGCCGGGGATGACGTCGATCCAACTCGTCAACTCTGTCGGCAGTTGGATCGTATTCGTGAAGCAGTAGGTTGCGCCCGCCGCCACCGGCTGATAGAGCCACGGACCGCCCAACAGAAGGTCTCGCGTGTCAATGACTTCGTCGGCCGAGAAGAACATCTGATCGTACCACTGCGACAAAGCAGCGCCGTTTCCGCGATTTGTCACCGTGCAGACCACCTGGATCTGGCCGCCCGCACCTGCCGAGGCGGGCGCCGACACTTCGACAGGTTTCAAGTCCGGCGCCTCGAAGACAATCGCCCGTGCCGCACCTACGTTGTTGCTCTCATCCGATTCGAAGACGTATCCGTACGCATCGGTCTTGAGGAGCAGGTAGTAGGTTCCCATCGGCCACCGGGGCAGCGTCACGGTGTCGGTTTGGCTGTAGCTGCTCCCATTGGTCAGGGATCGACTTTGATACCACTGTCCCAGCGTGTAATCCTGCGCATCCCAGACCGCGTTGCTCGACAGAACCAACTGATCGTACCAGTATCCGGACGCCGTCCCGTTCCCCCGGTTCGTCACCGTGCAGGTCACCTCGATCTGGTGAGCTGCCACCGCCCGATCCGGCGCCACGATGCCTGCTGCCGCCAGATCGGCAATCGTCAGGGTCAGCGGCAGGGACGCGACGTTATTCGCCTCATTGGATTCGACCACGTAATCATAGTCGTCGGATCGCAGCAGCAGGAAGTAGTTCCCAGGTTGGACTTGCGGCAGCGTCACCGTGTTGGTGCGGGTGCAGCCGGCTCCGGGATCGAGCAGCCCGCTTTCATAGAAGACTGCGACTTGCGCGTCGCCTGCGTCCAACACCGTGTTACTGGACAGATAGAGCGCATCGTACCACAGCCCGTCGATCTTCATGGCGCCCGCGTTGCGCGTCGAGCGGACGATGGTCAGAGGCTCTCCGCTCACAGCATCGTCAACATTAGATAGTCCGACAGGGACCAAGTCGGGCAGCGAGGGAACCGCCACAAGAACCGTGTTGTTCGTTTCGTTGATTTCGCCGATCTGTTGGCCGGCGTCCGCCTTGAGGATCAAGTTCCAATTGCCGGCGGGAAGCGTCGGGATGGTGACGACGTTTGTCCGCGAATACTGCATGCCGGCCGGCAGCATCATGTTCTCGTAGAAATAGCCCACCTGCTGATCGGCCGCATCGAGCACGTCGTTGGTTGACAGGTACACGCTGTCGTACCACTGACACGGCGCGTTTATGGTCACGAGGCCGTTGTTTGTGACCGAGTAGACGACGGTCAGATGGCGGTAGGGGCCTGCGCCGGTGACGCCGAGATTTTCCGGTTGAATATCCACGATGGTCGCGTCGAGCACATTCACAAATCCCGTCCGGACGACTGTTCCGCTCAGTCCGTATTGGTCCATGGCGGTGAGGGAGACGGAGAATGAACCCGCATTCGTGTAGGTCCAGACGGGGTTCCGCGCCGTGCTGTCGGTGTTGCCGTCGCCGTCGAAATCCCAGCGCCACGAAATGATCGAGCCCTGTTCGGCCACGGACCTGTCCCGGAACGAAACCGTAAGAGGCGCCCAGCCGTTTGTCCGGTCCGCGGAGAAATCCATCGTCGGCGGATTTCCGCCCGTGGTGAACGTCCAGACCGGCCCGGGCGTTTCGGTGTTATGGCTGTCCCGGGCATTCACCTGCCAGTAGTAGAGCGTTCGCGGCTTGAGCCGGCCGGGACTGTAGTTCGTCGCCCAGCCGCTGCCCACCAGCGGCGCCAAGGCGTCCTCGCCCAGATGTACGAAATAGACCATGTTGTCCCCGGCATCCGGGTCGCCGCCACCCGACCAACTTAGCACGGCGCCGGTCGTTGCAACGTTCGTGGCCCCGTTTGCCGGGCCAAGGTTCGTTGCGGCGTTTGGAGGGTGATTCGACGGTGCACTTGGGAGCGTGGTGCTCTTCATCAGGCGGTTGCCGAGATTGTCGTAGACGTACTCGACAGCGGTCCCGTCGTCATGCCGAACGCCGGTCAAGCGCTGCATGGAGTCGTAGGAGTATTGAAGCGTTTCGGCAGGCGATTCTGCCGCCAGAAACAACAGCAGCATCAAGCAGAAACCGGTTGTTCCTGTCGTACGCATTTGCTCAGCACACATTACTTGGGAGGACACGTTTGTGGATCTTTATGGTCCGGAATACCGTCACCGTCAGCGTCGGTACAACCTAATGCATTTCTTTCGCATCCTGGATAGTTCCGCGGGTACGGACTGTCTGGGTTATCCGGCTGGATGTCATGGGCATCCGGCACTCCGTCTCCATCCCGGTCGTTCCGATGGCTCCCCGGCTGCGGACTGTCAGGGTTGTCCGGCTGAATGTCACGACCATCGGGGACACCGTCACCGTCTCTGTCACCTTGCGTCACTGTCCTCAGACCGAGGGGGTCGATATAGTTCACGGGGTTCTGCCGAACGAATGCGTACAAGTTCAAATCGTCCGCCTCTCCAGATGGATCCCTGCTTAACCACCTGCCAAGAACGGGAGAGTAGAAGCGCCGCCCAAACCAAGAGAGGCCTGACAAAGGGTCGTACATCTTGGTGGAAAAGCGGAAGGGTTGGTCAAGAGTTCCCGATTGCCTCAGGGGGAAACCGTGGGCATCGTAGGCATAGCGCACCGCCGCCGCCTGGGCGTCGTCGATACAAGCCACCATGTTTCCTTTGCCGTCGTAGAGGCATGCGTAGTCGGCTGATCCTTGCCCAAGATGGAGAAGTTCACCGATCCCTCCGCCTGCGCCAGTGCCCCAGACGCATTCGCGCAAGATGATCCCGGCTTGGTCGCGTTCCTGAATATCAAGGAAACCATCACGAACAATCTGAATGCCCGCGACGAGTGCTCCGTTGCTGTAGGCCTGGACTTGGGCGAGGAAGTGATTGGCCGCATAGTCGTATGTATTGCTGAAAGCAATGCCGACCTGATTCGTGTGCGCAAGGGTTGACAGCCGGTTCTCCCCGTCGTAGGTGGCCGTGAACATGTCTCCATGGGGGGTACAGCCGCGGATCATGTTCCCGTCGTCGTCATAGGCGAACAACTGCTCCGGCGGGGTGGACGTGAGCAATTGGTTGAGTTTGTTGTAGTCGTAGCGGACCACTTCATTTGTCACGAAGGCATAGGCAAGGCCGTTGCTGATCGTCTCGCTGGCGCGCAGGTCCTGGGCGTTGTAGGTGTAGAGGAATTCGTTGATGACGTCGCCGGTGGAGCGCCGGTTCGAGATGCCGGTCAGGCGGTTCAGCGTGTCATAGGCGTAGGTCGTGTAGCTGCCGTTCGGCCGGTTCAACCGCCGGACGAGCGGGCTGGCGTTCGTATACGCGTGGGCGTAGAGGTTTGAGCCGACGCTCACGCCTGTGAGGCGGTTGAGTTGGTCGTAGGAGTAGCCCGCCGGGTCAGTCCCCAACTCGACGACAAGGTTGGTGCGTCGTCCGACCGCATCGTATGCATAGCGGATGGTGTCGTTCGGCCAGGGTCCGTCGTACGCGAGCACCCGCGAATCGGCGTCGTAGCTGTAGGCGGCCGAGCCGGCCCCGTCCACGGCCTGCACAAGGCGGTTGTATGCATCATAGGTGTTGGTGACGACCGGCGTGCCGTCGGAATAGTTGATGCTGACCAGGTTGTGGTTCTGGTCGTAGGAGTAACGGGTGATGATGCCGCGACCGCCGATCCGGTTGGTGAGGAGGCCGGCGGGATCGTAAGCATAGGACAGGCCGTTGCCGTCGGCATACGTCTTGCGAACGACCCGATTTTCTGCGTCGTAGTCCAGGGACGTCGTGTTCCCGTTCGGATCAATCAGCCTGGTCCTGTTGCCGTCGGCATCATACTCATAGCGGGTCACGCCTTTCTCGGGATTGACCATCCTGACCAGGCGCTTGAGGGCGTCGTACTCATAGGTGGTAAGCCGGCCGGCGCGATCCGTTGCGCTATCCATCATGCGCGGGCAGCACGTGGAGTAGGTATAGTCCTCGTGCCTGCCGTCGGGATAGGTGACGCGGGTGACGGAGTTCAGGTTGTTGTAGTCATAGGTGAGCGTGAGCCCGGTTGCATCGGCGCGGGTTCTGACGCATCCCACCGTATCGTAGGTGAACGTCTCCAACGTCTGCCCGGCTCGGGTTGTTCGCTGCAACCGGTGATCCGGGCCGTAGACGTACAGGTTCGTGATGCCCATGGCATCAACTTCGGAGACGATCTGCCCGTACTCGTTGTACTCGAAGGTCGTCGTATGTCCCGAGCGGTCGGCAAGCGAAGAGGGATCGTGATAGGCGTTGTACGTCATGCGCACAGCGCCGAGGCCGTTCGAGATGGCCAGGAGATCGACTCCATTTGACGCGTAGTCGAAGGTGGTGAGCATGTTCCCCGCATTACGCTCCGACGTCATCTGGCCCATCGCATTGTAGGTGTACCATGCGGTGTGGTTGCCATGCGGGTCGGTGGTGGAAATACGGTTGCCGGTCGTAGTGTCGTACCCATACGACGTGGTGCCACCGTTGGGAGAGACGATCTGCGCGATCTCACCCCGTTGGCCTGACGCGGTTTGGGTGGGCAGGTACCGTGTCTTTGGCGACCGCGACCGGTAGTTATTGACCAGGTAACTCTCCCACGGCACGTAGTAGCGGGGGCTGACATGCCAGGTGTATCCGCCGCAGCCGGCATAACCGTCCTGATCGCATCCGCCGTAATAGAAGAATTCCTCCTGTCCTCCCATGGGATCGGTAATGGTGATGCGGTAGTTGGCCCACATGTTGGGATCGCCGGGTGGCGGATAGTTGTCCGAGTTCCCGGAGGCGCCGGACGGTTCGATCCAGAACTGCCACGTACCCCGGTCATTGCCGATGCTCGTGACGTACACGTCGTCGTCGTACGTCAACGTCGACCAGAAGCCTCCCATGTCCGTGATCCGGGTGAGATTCCGGCCGGCATCGTATTCAAAACGCGCGTTCCGTCCGAAGGGGTCGACGACATTCGTCGCCAGGCCTGAACCGTTGTACGTGATCGTGGTCACACGACCCTCGGCGTCGGTGATGGTGGTCAGGTTGACCTGGGCATCGTAGCCGAAGGCGATGCGTTGCCCATGCGCATCCCGGATCTCGACCAGGAACGGTTGCTGCGACCCGGTCCCGGGAGGAATGCGGTAGACGTAGACTGTGTCATTCTCAAGCCGGAGTTCGAAGTGGTTCTCCGCGATTTTCGTGAGCGTGTTGAAAACTTTGTATGGCTGTGTGTATCCGCCGTGGCCGTCGGGATAGAAGACGTCAATCCTCCCATCCGGCATGAAGATCATCACGGAACCGGCGGTATCCACGACCAGATAGCCGCCGTAATTGAATTGCCACTTGTTCCCGAACGGCTCGTGGTTCGCGATGGATGACTGCGAGTTGTAACTCAGGGTGATCGCCACGCGCGGGCCGATGGCGGGTTCATACCAAAGCGGGGTATCCGACACGAACAGGTTCATGTTGATGACGTTGACCCGCCACCGTGGCGCGCCTTCGCTGCACGGGTCCGGTTCGTTGTCGCTCGGTTCTCCGTTGTCGCCGGGGTCGCCCTGGTCATCCGGTTCACGTGGAGCGCCGCAGCACTGCCCGCAGAACGCGTCCAACTCGGTGTCGGCAAGCACCCGTCCCGGCGCGTTCTTCGGGTCGGCGACGAGAAGAGCCTTGCCTTCCCACTGGCTTCTGAGTTCCCGGCGTGTCTGGCTGAAGCGCCGGCCGGACTGCGGATCGGTCAGTTCGCAATGGTCTTCCCTGACTTCCTCCAACACCCAGTAGTGGCCCTTGTCGCCGGTGTCGCGGCCGGGAATCTGGAGGATCGCCGGCAGCGGGATTTGATCGAGTTTGTCCGATGGCGCTATGGCAACGGCGGTCAGCAGGTACCCGAAACCCGTCGCGACATCCTTGAGCGCTCTCAAGCTGTGCCCGCTCCCGGTCGGGGGCACAAGTTGCGCGACGGCTTCGGCGTCTTTCTCCCGACCCGCCTTCCTGAATACCCGTGCCAGAGCCTTTGTGCCGCAGTCGGCGAGCAGGCGGCGGTCGGCCGCGTAGCGGTGCAACCGTTGAATCCAATGTGAGGCGTAGGTCCTGTGCCGCCAGTCGGGGCTGTCTTGCTTGAGTTTGACGAACAGAGCCGTCGCCTCATCGAGGTCGTTCTGGGCGACCTTCACCAAGGCAAGCCGCTGTCGGGCCTTGTTCGCCATCCTCCGGCTGCCGGGGGACGTGCCCGTTTCCTGGTTGGCGATCATGTCGCGGAAGATCGATTCCGCCTCGGCATAGCGCCCGTTGTAGGTCGCGTCGCATCCAACATGCAGGGCCGCTTCGGCCGCCCACGGACTATCCGGGAAAGCTTTCACATGTTCCCTGAACATCCCGACCGCCTTGCGGTAGTCATGCCGGTTCCATGCGTCGATCGCCTTGCCGAAAGCCAGGTTCGCCTGTTGTCCGCGCCGCTTGTCGGGCATCTCATGGGTGGGATAGAGCAAGCCGCCCAGTTGGCCTGCCGCCATAAGTTCCTGGGTGGTCGGTTCTCTCGAAAGGTCAAGAGCCTTCACGCAAGGTCTTGTGCGCTGAAGCGCGGCGCCGTCGTGGGTTGTGATCTGCTTCTGCTGCTCCTCGCCATGGGCAAGAGGCGCGTCGAACAGAAACGGAAGGCAAATGGCGGCGAGAGCCGGGGCGATGTGAATGGCACGGCAGCCGAGACTTCCCCAGTCGGCAGTCCGGCGGCAAGACGCTGGTCTCAAAACGTGTCTGCTCATCGTGAAACCGCGAAATACTCAATCCGGCAAAGGCAGGCCATCCTGACCTGTTGTCGGCTTTTGCGATGCGCGTGAAATGTGGCACAGCGGGCCTGCGACGGCGAGAAAGAAGCGCGTGAATTGACGGGGGGGCGACATGAACTTGGACGGCTTAGCCGAAACAAGCCGCGAAGATTTACCCGGCAGCCGCGCCTCACGCATGATTCATCACCGGCGAGGCGAAGCAGGAAGAAAAGCGCCCGCGCCAACGACTGGTACCATAGGGATTTGCATGGGGACGTATGGATGAGATCCACTGCGGAAATCATATTCAAGGAGCTGGCCGGACTTGCCGTCCTGGATCTCGGTGGGGTCGGCTACGGAGAAAGCAATCCTTACGAAAAGGAAGTTCGCGAGGCGTGGAGCCGTACGAAGCAACGCACAATCGTGGATTGCCCTTCCCGTGCGGATTGTCGGATCAATCTGAATCAGCCTCCTCTGCCTGAGCTCAACGGCCGTCAATGGGACATCACGGTCGCTTTTGATGTTCTGGAGCAACTAAACCATCCGCTGGAAGTCCTGCGGTGGATTCCGACCGAAAGACTCATCGTTAAGGTGCCCAACGCCCTTTCGCTGTTGGCCCGCCAGAGGGAAATCAAAAGACGTTTCGGCCATCTGTTCAGCTTCACTCCCTACACGGCGTCCGTCCTGCTGCGACAGGCCGGGTGGCATGTTGAGCGCGTTTATTTCTCCTTTGGCGACGGGTCATTCCTGTGTCGAATGATCAACCTTTTCGGATCACGCTTCCCGTCCTACATAGGGACCGGCATTGTCTTTCATTGCACGAGGGTCTCGGACGAATCGTCGACCTGTGCGAACTGCATCATTCTGGAAGTCGATTCATTCGTGCCCGGCCCGACCAGCCTATCCGAAGGGCGACTTGTTCATGCTTCATGAATAAGCCTGGTTAGATGTGTGATCGCCGCGCCTCCTCCGTTGTATTGATGACAGCAATGGCGATGGCCGGATGGACGGACAGGAGATTTACGCGGGGACCGGCCCCCTCATCCCGAACAGCGTTGCGCGAACGGCTGCCCGCGAGGCACAAGCCCGGACTGTGTCAGCCACGGCGCTGGTGACGCCGGTATCCGTGCTGACCAGCGACGACCGCGAGACCGGCACGAACGGCTGGGCCGCTGTCGACGGGAACACCGACACGGCATGGACGGGCCAGGCCGGGAAGGCGGGCTGGTGGATCGCGTTGACCTACGACGAGGCCCCGAACATCGGGTCGGTCCGGCTGGATGCGGACAGGTGCAGCATGTCGAATGCGTTGTACCTGTACAGCCTCGACGCCGAGCACTGGTACGGCCTGATCCCTGCGCTGAGCAATGGCGCGGTGAGCTCTGACTATCTGTGGCTGATCTTCCCGGCGGACACGTCCGGGGCAGTGCCCGAGGTGAAGGATTTCACGGTCCAGCCCGCGAAGTAGTACGGACATGGTGGCCGGCGCCTCCGGGTACGAGGCGAACAAAGGCTGCGCGTATGTTTATGAGCGCAATGTGCGGGACACGAATGCCTGGGACCTGGTGACGCAACTGACGGCGTCGGATGGCACGGCCAACGATTTGTTCGGAGCTTCCGTTACGGTGGCCGGCGATGTGGTCGTGATCGGAGCGTACGGGGACGAGACGAATAGAGGTTCGGCGTATGTGTACGAGCGCAACGTCGGGGGTACGAACGTCTGGGGCGAAGTGAAAAAGCTCACGGCGTCGGACGGCGCGACGAACGATCATTTCGGCGCTTCGCTGGCCGTGGCCGGGGACGCGGTTGTGATCGGAGCGTACGGGGACGAGACGAATAGAGGTTCGGCGTATGTGTATGAGCGCAACGTCGGGGGCACGAACGTCTGGGGCGAAGTGAAAAAGCTCACGGCGTCGGATGGCGCGACCAACGATCTTTTCGGGGCTTCCGTGGCGGTGGCCGGGGACGCGGTTGTGATCGGGGCGCGCGGGGACGAGACCGATAGAGGTTCTGCGTATGTGTATGAGCGCAACGTCGGGGGTACGAACGTCTGGGGTGAAGTGAAGAAACTCACGGCGTCCGACGGCGCGGTGAGTGACAAGTTCGGCTGGTCGATCGCGGTGGCCGGCGACGTGGTCATGATCGGGGCGCAGGGGGATGATTCTTCCAAAGGCGCGGCGTATGTCTATGAGCGCAATGTCGGAGGCACGAATACGTGGGGCCAGGTGAAGAAGCTGACGGCGTCGGACGGCGCGGCGAGTGATCAATTCGGCGTTGCTGTCGCGGTGGCCGGTGACGTGGTTGTGGTCGGGGCGAACGGGGACGATGCATCCAAAGGCGCCTCCTATCTATATGAGCGGAACGCGGGGGGGACCAATGCCTGGGGCCAGGTGAAAAAACTGACGGCGTCGGATGGTGTGGCGGGAGACGATTTCGGCTATTCGGTCGCGGTTGCCGGCGACGTGGTTGTGGTCGGGGCCTTTTCGGATGATGCTATCAAAGGCTCGGCGTACGTATATGAGCGGAACGCGGGAGGCACGAACGCCTGGGGCCAGGTGAACAAACTGACGTCGTCGGACGGTGAGGGGGGCGACTCAAACATCGAGCTGGACGCCGCCGCCGTAGACCTGGTCGAAGTCGGGGCGGCTTCATATCGGAACACGGACGACGAGGGAAAGAG
>JAZDKY010000077.1:0-4297 GCA_043802525.1 bacterium | reverse complement strand
GCGGGCGTTCCTGCCGGACGTGGGCGGTTGGCGTCTTAGCGTCCAGCGCATACGTCGAACATGGCTTTAGTGCGCCGCCCATAGTCTGACCGGCCCAATTCTCGGTGTGGGGTAATCTAATGGCGTCTTGGTCGTAGTAGTACCTCGCCGACTTTGACAGCATGAAAACGTACTCATGGGACTTCGTGCAGCGGTCGGTCACGCTCTCCGGCATTGGATTCGGCTTGGCCCAGATAATATCCTGCCTGAGATACCAGCCATCGGCTTGCAGCGCGAAGGCAACGCGCCAGGGGATGCCGATGAGGTCTTTGGGCTTGAGACTGTCCAGGCGCATGGGCTTGGAGATATTCGCGCCCTCGTTGGTCGCCTGCTTTGCCGATGCTTCGGAAAATACGCCGCCCTTGCCGCTGCCATTGTATGAATCCCCCAAATTCAGCCAGAGCGTGCCATCGTCGCGCAGGACGCGGCGGACTTCTCCGAAGATTGCCACCAGCCGCGCCGTGTATTCTTCCGGGGATGCCTCAAGGCCAATCTGTCCGGTCACGCCGTAGTCCCTTAATCCATAGTAGGGGGGCGAAGTGACGCAGCAATTCGCAACGCCATCCGGCAGGGAGCGCAGCCACTCAAGCGCGTCCCCGCAGATAAGCCGAACGTCGCCAGATTCCCACTCAATCACTTCTTCGGCTCCCAAGTGGAAATGGCGTCCAAGTCCGGGCCTGCCTCTATTATGGTGGGGTGCTGCGCCATGTCCGCCGCCCTACGCGCCCTGACAATCTCTTGGAACCGAGAGAGGTCAGTCTTGAACTCCTCGGTAGCCACCGGATGAGCCGCAAGGTACGCAGAGAGACACGTCATGCACACCCAAAGATGTTTGCCCTGATGTAGCACTTTCATATCGTTGACATCGTACTCCTCGCCGCAGCCGCCTATACAACGTTCCATGATAGGCTTGTACGGCATCCCGTCGAGCGCGTGGCCGATGCGCTGTAGGTCGCGGTTGAGTTTGTCGGTGGACATTAGACCTCTCCCCGAATGATTTTCTCCTGCGGGTTGATTCGCACGAAACTTGCGCCGAGCGGCACTGGAGCGTACCCCTTCACTTCGCCATACGTCGTGACGCCCTGCGCGTAGGTGCGGAGATAACTGCCTGTAATGATGCCGATAGGTTCCTCTGCCGTAATCCTAGAGCAATCTGCGTTGGCAGAGATTATCGGACGGCGTTTGCCTACTTGGTCGTGGACGTGGGCAATTAGAAAAACGTCGGCTTGGAAGTCGCGCATGAAGCGGTCGAGTCGGTTCATCTTCCCGCCAGCGGTATTCGCCGCGCCCGCGCCGTGGTGGAGGAAGAAACGCACCTTGTACGAACCGTTTGCCTCGCCCCATTTCGCAGCCATAGTGTGCCGTTGTATCGAACTGCCTGCCTTACGAACAAACACAATGTCTGTGAACCCTGAGTACCCTAAGTTCACCGCGCCCAACTCCGTGCATAGCCAAGCGTGTAGGTTCTCCTGGTCTTTCTCCCCCATGTATTTCGTCTCATGGTTGCCCAGGAGCAGTCCCAGGCACTTGTGCTTGATGGGCGCGAACAGGTCGCGGACGCGCTCGGTGAGCATCTTCCCTAAGTTGGCAAGGTCGCCGATGGTGATTTCCTTGCTCACGGACTTCGCGTTCCAGCGTTTGTCGCCGGGGCCGATGTACTCCGCGTAATCCCCAAGGCCAAACCAGAAGGCGCGGGGATCAACGCGGATCGCCTCAATGTCGGCCTTGCACTTGTCCAGGGCGCAGGCGGCATTGCCATAGTGAATGTCGCCTATGGCGTGAATGGTGAACTCATCCGTGCGCGAGGGGTACACAATCCAGCGTTGTCCACCAGCTTCCATGACAACCCTCTCAAAAAAAGCAGACGCCCCGCGACGGGTGGCAGGCTGGGAGTCGTGTGATTGGCTCTCGCGTGTCCGCCGGGGGCGTCATTCATTATGGATACTCCCACCTGCCACAGTTAGGAGAAGTATATCCTACTTTATCGGGGAATGTCAAGGAGTGGGGGTCCGGACCACGATGATCCGCAAGGGATTGTACCCTTCGCGCCCGCCATGCTCAAATCCCCAATTTAGCCTTGATGGCCGCGATCTCGGCGCCCACCGCCCTGCTCGCCGTGGCCTTGACGGCCGCCTTCACGGGGCCGGAAGGCGCGTCACCGTAGACCTTCGGCTCGATTTTCTCGATTGCCGGTATCAAGACGTTATTGACGGCCTTCGCCGCTTTCGCCGCCTTGTCCGTTTGCCAGTAGTCCCACACCATGTACGCCGCGCCCGCAATAATCAGGCCGAACGGTATCCACATCGCCCAGGGGAAGCGTTCAAGGAACTGCGCCCATGCGATACAGCCCGCGCCGCCGATTGCCAGCATGACGCCGAGCGCGATACGGCCAAGCCAGTAGCCAAGTGCCGCACCTCCGGCAAGGCAGATTGCGCCGACAAGGTAAATCGGCCAGAGCGAAGTCGGTTTCGCCGCCTTGAGTTTTACCACTTCCGTCTTCGCAGCGGCAACCTCTTTCGCGGCTTCTACCTTCACCTTCACAACTTCCGTCCGCGCATCAGCAACGACTTTCACTGCCGCGTCGTTCCCGTACTGCGCGAGCCGCGCCGAACTGGTGAGCGCAACCGGCAGCATGGCGCAGCCGGCCAGCGCAAGGCAAGCGACCAAGAGCACCGCGATTCCTAACTGACGCATGGTATTCCCTCTCACTTTCCAAGTGCCTTATCAACCGCCCAATATGCAAAGGCGATGATGCCGGTGACGATTCCGCTCACGACCGCTGCCGTGCGCCGCGTGTCGCTTTTCAGGAGCGCGATTTCTATGGCCGTTTCGTTTTCCTTCTCCGAGATGTCTTTCAGCGCAGTTGATATTTCATCCCTCCGTGTCACCGCCGCGCTTGCCGCCTCCGCTTTTACGGCGTCCAACTTCTCCTCAATTCGTACCAGGCGATTGCCATATTCCCCTACCAGCGTATGCGTCTCACGCACGCGCTCGCGCAGTTCAGGGCAATATTCGCACAGATACCCACGCGGCACGCCAGGCTCAACTGGCGGTGTCCCAATAATGTCTCGCGGTTCCGGCGTCATGGTGGCGTCTCCTAAGATGGTTGAATCATCGTTCATGTTTCAATCGCAATGGGGGCGGCGGGTCGGTTGGAGGGGAGCGCGCCGGGGAAGCGCTGCTCTGGAGGAACCGCCCGCCGCCGTTCAGCTAACATTGAATGCTGCCCTCATGTTCCGCTCCACGTTCGTATCCATCGCACCGGCCCCACGGATTCACGGAACGCGCCGAATACCATGCGTCCCTGGATACACGTTCTCTCTCACATGCAGAATGCCATTGCGCGTTGTCAGACTCCGAACGCTCGCTACGCGGCAGTGTTCTATAGAGCGCATCCGTTTCTGCATGGCCGGGGATGGGCGGCGCTCCCAGTAAGCAAACCACATCGCACCCCGTACAATCCGACAACCCGTCCGCAACATGCTTGCAATTGTGGCAACCGTCCTGATTGCGATAACCGTTCATTGCACCCTCCCCGTTATGTGGCCTTCCGCGCCATCACCGTCACATAATCCTTGTGGATGACCGTCCAGCCGGTTTGCTCCAGGCGTGGGATACTTACCCCGCCTTTACCGCCGCCTGCGATCGTCGCGTCGTCGAAAGCGATGAGGCTCTTTTCGTGCAGATGGGGCAGCGCGGCGGATACTTCGCGCCAGTTGTGATCCTGCGCCTTGAAGCATGAATCCGCGTCGTAGTCTACCGAGTCGAGAAAGAGAACGTCAACCGGCTCGGTGTTGGCAGTTAGGTACTCTACCGAATCAGCGGCGCGATAGCGGATATACTCACCCCATTCGGCGCAGACTTCCTTTGCCACCGCCAGGGCTTCGGGGGCAATGTCAACGGTATCAACCGCACCGCCTACTTTGGCGGCATAGGCACCCGCCCACCAGGTAAACCCGCCGTCGCCGTGCCAGTTATCTTTCTGGCGCAGCGTTCCGGTTTCCACAATGCGCTTGAGTCCGCGTTCCTCGGCGGCGTTGAACAACGCAGCGTACCCGTTGCGCCGGTGCGGACTGACACGTTCCGGGTATCGCCCAGATAGCGCCTCATAGAACGGCAGATGCCCGCGAAGTTCCTCAAGCCAATCTTGGCAGAGCTTGTCATACTGGAAATGCTGGAGCGCCTTGTACGCGCCAAGGCCGAAGCGTTCCTGCGCCCCGCCGCCCGCCGTGCGGTGCTGGAACAGTACCGAGCCGTC
>JAZDKY010000076.1:0-62190 GCA_043802525.1 bacterium | reverse complement strand
TTTTCCAATCATTGGAACTTTTCCGGGTAATTTCCCCAATCGTTGGAAACCCTCCGTGAACCTCCGTTGTTTCCGCCTCGGCGGATCCGCAAGGGCGGAAAGAAAATCAGGACGATGAGTAATCTATCGGTCATACCGCCGGGCAGTCCGGCGCCGGAGCCGCGGGCGAAGCCGGCGCCGGGTTCGCGCCTCGCGACGGTCATCGACGTCGGGGCCACGGCGATCCGCATGGAGATCGCCGAGCTGAGCCCCGAGGGCGACGTCAAGACGCTGGACGCGCTGCAGCACGCGGTGCGGCTCGGCAAGGACACGTTCGCGCAGGGCCGGATCCAGCAGTCGACCATTGAGGAGTGCGTCGACATCCTCAAGGGCTTCCGCCGCGTTATGGAGGAATACGGCATCACGGAGGCCAACCAGATCCGCGCCGTTGCGACCAGTTCCGTCCGCGAGGCGGCGAACCGCGATATGTTCCTCGACCGCATCTACATGGCGACGCGCATCAACGTCGAGGCGATCGAGGAGGCCGAGGAGACGCGACTCACCTACCTCGCCGTGCAGGACATCCTGAGGCTGGAACCGGACCTGCAGAAGGGCGATGTGCTCGTGATCGAAGTCGGCGGCGGCGATTCCGAGCTCCTGCTGGTGCAGGACGGCTACGTCAATTTTTCGAACACCTACCGCCTCGGCTCGCTGCGGATGCGGCAGACGCTCGACATCCAGAACACGCCGCCGCAGCGGATCGCGGCGCTCTTCGCAAAGCACATCCAGCTCACGGCGGACCAGATCAAGCGCAGCGTGCCGGTCGAGAAGACGCCGGTCTTGATCGCAATCTCCGGCGACGCGCGATTCGCCGCGTCGCACCTGTCACCAACCTGGGGCGAACTCGCGTCCGCGCGGATCGACGTGAAGGCGTTTGCTTCGTTCGCCAAGAAGCTCGCGCCCATCCCGGTCGACGGACTCGTGCGCGACTACCGCATCGCCTACCAGGACGCGGAAACGCTCGGGCCCGCGCTGATGGCCTACGCGCAGCTCGCGAAGGTGTTCCAGGTGGAGACGATCCTGATCCCGAAATCGAGCCTGCGGCAGGGCCTGCTGCAGGAGGCGGTGCTCGGGGGCGTGTGGAGCAAGGAGTTCGTGGAACAGGTCATCCACTCCGCCGTCGCGCTCGGCGTGAAATACTGCTTCGACGAGCGGCACGGGCGGCAGGTCGCCGACCTCAGCGTGCGTCTCTTCCGCGAGATGCAGGCCGAGCACCTGCTCAGCCCGCGGTACGAACTGATCCTGCATGTCGCCGCGCTGCTGCACGAGATCGGCCTCTTCGTGAGCAACCGGAGCCACCACAAGCATTCGATGTACCTGATCCAGAACAGCGAGCTGTTCGGGATCAGCCGCCACGACACGCTGCTCATCGCGCTCGTGGCGCGCTACCACCGCCGCGCGATGCCGCAGCAGTACCACGAAGGCTACGCGATGCTGAACCGCGACGACCGGCTGGCGGTTTCGAAGATGGCCGCGATCCTGCGCGTCGCCGATGCCATGGACCGCAACCACATGCAGCAGGTACGCAACGTCGCGTTCAAGCGCGAGAAGGGCCAGTTCATCGTGACGGTGCGGGACGTGGAAGACCTGACTCTGGAGCGCGTGGGGCTGAAGGAAAAGGGCAGCCTGTTCGAGGAAGTTTACGGCATGAAGCTCGTCCTGCGCGCGGCCGGCACGACGGAAGGACTTGCGGGCGATGCGTAGGATTCGTGGAGCGTGGAGCGTGGGGGGCGTGGAGCGTGGGGAGCGTGGAGCGTCGGGAGCGTGGAGCGTCGGGAGCGTATGCAAGTTACTCCCACGCTCGGTACGCTCACCTACGCTCCCCCCACGCTCCCCACGAACCGGAGCCAACGATGTCTGAGATCCAAACACCTCCGTACATCAACCGCGAGTTGAGCTGGCTCGAATTCAACCAGCGCGTGCTCGAGGAAGCGCTGGAAACCGCGTCGCCCCTGCTCGAGCGACTGAAATTCCTCGCCATCACGTGCTCCAACCTCGACGAGTTCATGATGGTCCGCGTGGGTGGTCTCCAGCAACTCATCCAGGACGCGAAAAAAGGGACCGATCCGTCGGGGCTGACCGCCGAGGAGCAACTCGACGTCGTCAGCACGCGGACACACGACATGGTGAACCGGCAGTATGCCTGCTTCGCCGAGCTCGAAACCCGCCTGGCGGAGGCCGGCCTGCGCCGGCACCGCGTCGACCAGCTCGCGCCGAACCTGCTCGATTACCTGCAGGGTGTCTTCGAGCACGAGCTCTACCCCGTCGTGACCCCTATGGCGGTTGAGTCGGGCGACGAGTTCCCGCGTTTCCCCGGTCTGGGCCTCAACCTGGCCGTGCGGCTGAAGCCGGACAACGCCGAGCCGCGGAAGAACCGGTACGCCGTCGTCGCGCTGCCGAAGCGTCTCGGCCGGTTCATCACGCTGCCGATCGAGAAAGGCCACAACTACGTACTGCTCGAAGACGTGGTCGGCTGCTTCATCGACCGCCTGTTCCCGGGCGAGCCGATCGCAGAATGGGCGCCCTTCCGCATCACCCGCAACGCGGACATGAGCGCCGCGGAGGACGTGGGCGATTTCCTGCTCGAGATGAAGGAAATCCTGTACGCACGCAAGCAGAGTGCCTGCGTGCGACTCGAAGTTGCGCAGACCGCGTCGAAGACCCTGCTCGCGTTCCTGCAAAGCGCGACGAAGCTGCGCGACGACTACACGTTCCTGGTCGACGGGCCGATCGACCTGTCGCCGCACTTTGGCCTCTCGCGGATGCCGGGGTTCGACGACCTGCGCGACAAGCCGTGGCAGCCGCAGGCCTCGCCGTCGATCCAGTCCGGCGAGTCGATGTTCGAGTCCATCGCGCGGAACGACATCCTGCTGTTCCACCCCTACGAGACCTTCGATCCCGTTGTGCGGCTCGTCGAAGAGGCCGCGGACGACCCGGACGTACTCGCCATCAAGCAGATCCTGTATCGCACGAGCGAGAAGAGTCCCGTCGTCGCCGCACTGGCCCGCGCGGCGAGCCGCGACAAGCACGTCACGGCCATCGTCGAGTTGAAGGCTCGCTTCGACGAGGCGCGCAACATCGGCTGGGCCGAGGCGCTGGAACAGACGGGCGTGCAGGTCATCTACGGGCTCAAGGGGCTCAAGACCCATGCCAAGGTCTGTATCATCGTCCGGCGCGAGCCGACGGGCATCCGCCGTTACGTCCATTTCGGTACGGGCAACTACAATGAGCTCACGGCGCGGATGTACACCGACGTGAGTTACATGACGTGCAACGAGGACCTGGGCGCGGACGCGACCGCTTTTTTCAACACGATCACGGCCTATTCGCAGCCGCTGCGGTTCCGCAAGCTCGAGGCGGCGCCGATCGGGTTGCGGGCGCGGCTGCTCGAACTTATCGAGAGCGAGATCCAGCGGCAGAACCAGGGCCAGCAGGGCCAGATCATGGCCAAAGTCAATGCGCTCGTGGACACAGAGATCATCCAGGCGCTATACCGCGCCTCGCAGGCGGGCGTAAAGGTCCAGTTGAACGTCCGCGGCGCGTGCTGCCTCCGGCCCGGCGTGAAGGACGTGAGCGAGAATATCTCCGTCGTCAGCATCGTCGACCGGTTCCTCGAGCACAGCCGTATCCTCTACTGCCACCACGGCGGCGATCCGCTCGTGTTCATCTCCAGCGCGGACTGGATGCCGCGCAACCTTGACCGCCGCGTCGAGCTGCTTGTGCCGGTGGACGACGAGGCGTGCCGGAATCGGCTTGTCCGGATTCTCCAGACCTTCTTCCGCGACACGGTCAAGGCGCGCCGGCTCCAGCCGGACGGATCGCACGCCCGCGTGAAGCCCGACAAAGGCGCCGCGCCGCTGCGCTGCCAGGAAGAGTTCTACCAGTTGGCGCGCGAGGCCGCGCGCAACGCGCACAAGCAGAAGACCGTGGTGTTTGAGCCGCAGCGACCGGCGAATTCGGCGTGAGGGGAAGGAGTGAAGGAGTGATGGAGCGATGGAGTATTGAGAGGAGTCCTGCCCCACCTCTCCAGCACTCCAATACTCCACCCCTCCTCTGAACGCACATGAAGACCCGCCTAGCACCTACCATCGACGATTTGTGCGAGAAGTACCGGAATGAGAATGCTCATACCGGGCACGTAACGTCGCTCGCCCTGCTGCTTTTCGACATGAGTCGTGACTGGCTTGGGCTGCCGGAGACCGACCGGCCGTTGCTCGATGCGGCGGCGCGCCTCCACGACGTCGGTTACGCCCTCGACCCGGCGTGTCACGCCGTCGCCGGCGCGCATATCGTGACCCGTGAGGGCCTCCCGGGGTTCAACGCCAAGGAGGTCTCCGTCATCACGGGCATCATGCTCCTGCATTCGGGGCCGCTGAAGATCGCGCTCGACTCCCCCATGTTCAAGGCGGTGGTCGACAGGCCGCGCGCGCTGCGCCTCGGGGCGCTGCTCCGGATCGCCGACGCGCTGGACCACGGACACCTGCAGGACACGTCGATTGAGTCCGCTCAGCGCGGCGAGCGCGAGATCGAACTGACGGTGCGCAGCGAACTGTGGCCGGGCAACCTGGTCCACGCCGAGCAGAAAGCGGATCTCTGGCGCGCGACCTTCCCGATCGGGATCCTGATCCTGCCGACGCCGATGATGGCGGGAAAGCGGCCACCGATCGTCACCGAGGAACACACCCTTCCCGAGGCGTCGCAGCGCCTGCTGCTCGTTCAGCACAGGCTGCTGGTCGACAACCTCAACGGCATCATGGACGGCAGGGATATGGAATGCCTCCACGTTTTTCGCACGGCCCTTCGCCGGAGCAGGACGCTGCTCCACTTGTTCCGCAAGCGCATCGCGGGTACATCGGCAGACGCCGTCCACCGGAGGCTCACCAGGCTGCGCGGTGCGATCGGGCAGGCGCGCGACATGGACGTCTGGCTGGCCATGCTCCGGTCCGGCGAACTGAGGAAGGCCTGTGGCAGGGACCCGCGCTGGAAACCGTTTATCGAGCGGCAGGTCCGCGACCGCGAGGCCCTGCAGGCCGGCGTGCGCCGCAGCCTGACCCGGCCTTCGGCCCGGGCGCTGCGCGCGGACATGGGCATGCTGCTCCGCGTCGAGCTCCCGCGCGCAATCGATACCGGCAGGAGGAAGACATCGCTTCGCGCGTTCGCGGCGAAGAAACTGCGGAGCGCCTTGAAGCGGGTAAAGGAGGTGGAACGCCTCACCCGTTCGGATCGCCCGTCCGACCTGCACCGGTTCCGCATCGCGTTGCGACGGGTCAGGCACCTTGGCGAATTCTTCGCGCCGGCACTTGTCGCCGGAGGGCTGGTGGACCGCATCCGCGCCGCCGAGCGTGAACTCGGCCGCGTGCACGACATCGACGTCGCGCTGGCGCGGATCCGGTCGAGCCGCAGCCCTCCGCCGGAAGGACTCGTCCAGCACCTGCGGAAACGGCGGGATCGCCACATCAAACGGTTCCGCCACGCGTGGAAACGGCTGCACGCGGACAGGCTGTTTTCACCCGGGAAATGACGGGACCGACCCGCCGCGCGATCTGATTGCCTGCCCTCGCCTTCGGAATTGAACCGTTCCACCAGAAGCGGTAGCTTGTAGCCGTGTTCAACCAAGAAAGGATCACACCATGACACGCGTTCGCTATGTTCCGTTTGCTCTCGCCTCGTTCATGATGACGTTCGCCGCCTGGGCACAACCGGAGGAGGGACGCATCCCGCCTCCGCCGCTGGATCCGAGCATCCTCATTGCATCACAACGCGGAGAACAAGGAGGTCAGGACATGGTTACCATCAAGACATCGAAGGGCGACATCTCGGTCAAGCTGTTCCCGGACAAGGCGCCGATCACGGTCAAGAATTTCCTGCAGTACGTCGATGAGCATTTCTACGACCACACGATCTTCCATCGCGTCATCGACGGGTTCATGATCCAGGGTGGCGGGTTCACCAAGGATATGAACCAGAAGCCCACACGCGCGCCGATCAAGAACGAGGCCAACAACGGCCTCCAGAACACGAAGGGGACGCTCGCCATGGCCCGCACACCGGTGGTCGACAGCGCGACCGCCCAGTTCTTCATCAACGTCGCGGACAACGCGTTCCTGAATTTCCAATCGAAGACGTCGCAGGGCTACGGCTACTGCGTGTTTGGCGAAGTGGTCAGCGGCATGGACGTCGTCGACGCCATCAAGTCGGTGAAGACGGCCAACAGCGGCGATTCCCAGAACGTGCCCGTGGAGCCCGTGGAAATCCTGGAGATCGTGCGTTCGTCCGGGCCCTAGCACCACAGAGCGTTTGCACATGTCCGAGCCCCTCGACAATGACAGCAGCCGGGGCGACCCGGCGGAAGAGGATGCGTCATCCGCCCGCTACCCCGGCAAGGGTTTCCGGCTCGGCGAGTACGTGATCGTCGACAAGCTCGGCCACGGGTCGATGGCGACCATTTTCCTGGCCCGCGACGCCACGGGCCACGAGGTCGCCCTGAAGATATTCCAGGAGGGCCCCGGCGTCTCCCCCACCATGCTGGAGCGTTTTCGCCGCGAGGCGGAGGCGGCGAAGAAGCTCCGGCGTCATCCGAACATCATGAAGGTGTATGCGACGGCCAGGGAAGGCCCGTACCACTACATCGTCATGGAGCCGATCAAGAACAGCAAGACGTTCGAGGACCTCCTCGAAGTGACGCCGATGTCGATCGAGGGCATCGTGCAGATCGCGATCAAGATATCAAGGGCCCTCCACTATGCGCATGGCCGGAACATCATCCACCGCGATGTAAAGCCGACGAATATCATGATCGACGAATTCTGCGAGCCGCTCCTGACCGACTTCGGCGTGGCCGCGCTGATCGACTGGCCGTCGTTCACCCTCTCCGGCGCGCTCACCGGCACGCCGCTCTACATGTCGCCCGAGCAGGCGCGCGGCGAGCGGGTGGGCCCGTCGAGCGACATCTATTCGCTTGGCGTGGTGCTTTACGAGGGCCTCACAGGCGTGCTGCCCTACAGCACGCAGCATGCGGCGCCGGTGAAGAACGTGCTGGAGGCGGTGAAGACGGAGGCGCCGCGCCGGCCGCGTTTCTTCCGGAGAGACATTTCCCCCGACCTCGAGGCGGTCATCCTCAAGTCGCTCGAGAAGGAACCGGCCCAGCGGTATCCGGACGGGGAATCGTTCGCGAGCGACCTCGAGCGCGCGCTGGCGGGGCGCCACGTTTCCGCGCGTCTCTTTTCCTACTGGGAACGATTCCTGTATGCCGCCAAGCGCTACGACCAGATTCTCGTCGCGGGCGTGGTGATGCTGGGGATGGTTCTGACGCCCATCTTCTATTTTCGCCACGAGTTGCTCAAGGAACGCTACGAGAAGCTGCTCAACCTCGCGCAACTCCGTAATTTCGCCTCGCGCCTGAACGAGGCCGCGCAGGTTGCCGAGGAGCCGGCCAGCCAGACGCCGGCAGCATGGCACAACATCCGGCTCGGGCGGCGGGCCATGAACAGCGGGGACTGGGATAGCGCCGCGAAGGAGCTGGGGACGGCGATCAATCTCAGCCTGTCTGCGGGTGATGCGCGCACCGCGGCCATCGCCGAGCTTGACCTGGCCCGCAGCGAAACGCTGCTCGGCAACCGGACGCACGCCT
The DNA here is from genome assembly GCA_043802525.1 of bacterium. Classification (GTDB taxonomy): domain Bacteria; phylum Verrucomicrobiota; class Kiritimatiellia; order CAIVKH01; family CAIVKH01; genus JAZDKY01. Next base: position 54,521 of record JAZDKY010000076.1, on the reverse strand, counting down.
TGCAGGTGTACCGGCATATCCTGCGCAATCCCGACGCCTCGCCATCCGTGGGCGACATGGCTCAGCTCGAGTGCGTGATCCTTTCGCTCATCTCGGGCGACCGCAAGGCCGCCGTCGAGGTGCTCTCGATGCGACCGATTCCCCCGACGGGCCCGATCCGCGACGCCATCAACAGCCTGGCCGGCGAGGCCGACACCAAGACGCTGCAAGCCCGGATCAACTCCATGCCTGGGCGTCTGCAGAACGACGCGCACCTGGCTGCAGCGGTGCGCTACCGGATTGACGGCAGCGGCCAGAATTACGCGATCGAATTGAAGCGGGCCGTGCAGTCCTCGTCGCCCCCAAGCGAGTGGCCGGCGCCTCTCGCCAAACTGCTGCTCAACGAGACGCCTCCGTAGCGCTACGCGGGTTTGCCTCTTGTCCTCGTCGGACGTCCCCGCTAATGTCTTCCCATGAGCCGATCAGGCCACGTCCTGACAAAGGTCCTCGTGCTCATCGTGGTCCTGCTGGCCGCGGTGGGTGCCCTGTACTACATCCTCTACCAGGCCAGCCTGCAGAAGGAATGCGAGGTGAACCTGCTCCGGCTCCACCGCGCGATAGAGATGTACGAGGTCGACCGCGGCACGCTCCCGCGCCTTGCGTTTTTTCCCGACGACCCCAAGCAGGACATCGACAGCCTCCGCGTCGCGCTGGAGGCGTACGGGGCGGACGGGATCGCCTGCCTCTGCCCGACGGCGCCGGATATACAGATCGAGCTCGGCTTGACGTATGTCTGGAACGTCAAACTGAACAACCGGAAGCTTCCGCGGGATGGCGATGCCGAATGGATGCTCGTCGAGATCAGCGCCCTGTCGATGGACGTTCCTGCGCCGCACCTCGGCCAGTACAACGTCCTGTACACGGACGGCAAGGTGCGGCGGGTGAAATATCCGCTGCAGGAGTTGCGCGGCCTGTAGGCCGCGGAGTGGCGAGTGTCAGGTGTCGAGTGTCGGCTCTTCCCCTCGACACGCGTCACTCGACACTCTCCACCGGGCCTAGGGGACGGTCGTCCGCGTCGCCTTGATCAGCGCCTTCCACAGATCTTCGCTCGTTTCCGCCTTGGCGAGGGCCTCGCGGGCGTCCTCTTCGCGGAAGGCCTGGGTCAGGCCGGACAGCAGCTTCAGATAGAACGCGCTGACGGCGGTCGGAATGACCATGAAGAAAATGATCTTCGTCGCGGAGCGTCCCGGGCCGCCGAACTTCACGCCCTTGCGGCTGAGGGCGAGCGCCAGCGTGAGGCCACCGCCCTCGACCCCACGCACGTGCGGGAACGCGAGGCCGTGATCCACGGCCGTGCTGACGATCGCCTCGCGCTTCAGCGCCTCCTCGAGCAGGCGCGCACCGTTGTCGACAAAGCCCTCGTCCTCCAGCTTCATGCACATCTCGGCCACCGCGTCATCCCGATCGGTCGCCTGGAGGTTCGGAATCATCAGTTCCGCCGATGAAAAGCGGCATATGCCGATCTGCGCCGGTTCGCTGCGGCGACGCCGCTTGCCGACGCGCCGCGGCGGGGCGACGGGATAGATGAGAAACCGCGTGCAGCTCGGGCACTGGTAGACGAGGTCGCCGGCATGCACGGCGTGGACCTGGCTGACAGGAATCGCCATGCCGCACGCGGAACAGACACCGTTCGAAATGGGCACGATCGCCAACGTGCCCTTCTTCTGGATTTTCTGGAACTGGCTTACGGTGTCGGGCGGCAAGTCCTGTGTCATCGCCTGAATCGCCGAGTCGAGCTGCGTGAGCCGCGTGCCGGGCATGGAGGCCTCCTGCTGGTCGCGGGCAAAAATCAGATCTTGCAACTGCACGAGCTGATTGAGGATGCGCTGCATGCGGCCGCGCTTGCCGTTGTGTTCCTGGACCGGTTCTTCGAGTGTTGTGTTGCTCAACTGCGTTCTCCTGTAATGGGACCTGTTGGGGTCTGAAATGCAGATTTGCTTATACCACCTCGCGGCGCGGTTCCAGCAACACTAAAAATCAAGCTGAAACCCTTCCCGGCTCCAGGAAAATACGAACGGCAGCCCACACCCACATCGCATCAATAGGCCATTGCGCTATTGACCCGCAGTCGACTTGTGGCAAATATGTCCCCTTATTTCAGGAGTCCATGGCGGTATGAATCCCAAGCGGATCTTGTCGAAGGAAGCGATAGTCTTGCGCCTGCAAGGCACCACGAAGGAAGAGATCATCGAGGAATTGATCGATGTCCTCGTGTCCGCCGGCAAGATCACGGACCGCAAGGCCGCGCTCAAGGCCGTGATGGAGCGCGAGAAGAAGATGTCCACGGGCCTGCAGAACGGCATCGCGATCCCGCACGGCAAGAGCGACACGATCGAATGCCTCGTCGCGGCGCTCGGCCTGAAGCCGGAGGGCATCGCGTTCGATTCGCTTGACGGCCAGCCCGCGCAGATCTTCCTCATGACCCTCTCCCCCGCGAGCCGCACCGGCCCGCACATCCAGTTTCTCGCCGACATCAGCCGGGTCTTGCACGATCCGTCCCTGCGCGAACGCGTGCTCAACGCGCCGAGCGCGGATGCCCTCGTGGAACTCCTGACCGGCGACCGGTCGACCTGATCGAAGCGGAACTGGGGTTAGCGTGCGCGGTTTTGAATGGCTCGCCACCAGAAGCTCTGAGCGAAGCATGGTGGCCAGAGGCGGGATCGAACCGCCGACACACGGATTTTCAGTCCGTTGCTCTACCAGCTGAGCTATCTGGCCCCAAAAAGAGGAAGCGTCATACTACGGGAAAAGATCGTCGTGTCAATGCGGGCGGCGGCTGTAGTGCAGCCGCGGCTCTGCGAGCCGCGATGGACATCCGAATGCACGCCTCGCAGAGGCGTGGCTACACCCTGATACCGAGCCGCGGGATATTCAATCGCTGCCGGTCGGTTTCGCCTTTCAGCAGGTTCGTTTTCCGGGTCGGCGCATCGTCGCGGTCCGTCTTGCGATGGCGGTCCAGTTCGAGGCAGGAGCCGAGACTGAGCGTGTGTTTGCCGTAGTACTCGTTCACTTCGTCGATCACCCGGGACACTTCCGACGTCTTCTCGATCCGCACCCGGTCCTCGAACAGCTCGTATTGGTCGACGGCGTCCCCCTCCAGCCCCCCGAGAAACACGAGCGTGGTCCGGTACTCCGTGTTCGCCTCGAACAACTGGTCGAACAGCATCCGCACCAGCGGGATCATTTCCTGCGGCGCCGACGTGGCGCGCGTCAACCGGACCTCGATCGCGCGCTGGCTGAAATTCTTCCGCCGCAACGCGACCACCAGGTCCCGGGCCCGGAGCTTGTAGCGGCGGAGCTTGATGCATGCCGATTCCACATTCCGCACGAGCTTCGCGTACACGAACGCGCGGTCGGACGACGGCGACGTGAACGACTTGCACTTGCTGATCGAGGCGTAGGTGGTCTTCTCCTCCGTGTTGACCGGAACCATGACGTTCCCGCGCAGTTCGTTCCAGATTTCCTTCCCAATTTTCCCAAGCAGCCGCTCGGCCCATTTCTCGGGCTTCATGGCGAAATCGTATGCGGTCTTCAGTCCCTGCTTCTGCAGCAGGCTCGTCGTGTTCGGGCCGAAGCCCCAGATGTCGTCAAGCGTGTGGCGCTGGAGGAACAGGTGGATGTTGTACCCGGCCACCCCGGTGAAGCCGTCCGGCTTGCGGAATTTCGAGGCGAGCTTGGCCAGGCCCTTGGTCAGGCTCAGCCCGACCGACACGGTGATGTCCAGCTCGTCATGGATTTGCTTTTTTAGCTTCCGCGCAATGTCCTCATAGGACCCGTGATACAGGCGGCGCAGGCCGGTGAGATCCGCAAACCCCTCATCGATGGAACTCTCCTCCACCTCCGGCGTGAACCGGCGCAGGATGTTGAACATGCGCGTCGAGTACAGGCTGTAGGTCTCGTAGTCGCTCGGCAGCACGATCAGGTCCGGGCACATCTTTTCCGCCTCGTGCAGGCGGATGCCGCGTTTGATCCCGAGGGCCTTCGCCTCGTAACTTGCGCAGGCGATGATGCCCCGCTCCTTGCCGGTGACCATCGGCCGGCCCTTCCACGCGGGGTGGATCGACTGTTCAACCGAGGTGAAAAACGCATCCCCGTCCACGTGGATGATAGCCCGCGGATACCCCGCCATCGTAAAAGCCTGCCCGACCACGCCCATATTTCCCCGATTTTTTAACCACGGAGGGCACGGAGGTACACGGAGGTTAAGAAGTACCTACGGAATTGAGATCGTTGATTTTCCGGGTGATGCCATCCCGTAAATGAACAACGTGGAAATTGATCAGAAGGCCGATCTCTTTTCCGGCAAGCTTGAGATAGCTGATGATTTGGGCGTGATGGATTGGCAACACCCGCTCCACCGCTTTCAACTCGATGATTATTTCGTCGTTTACCAGCAGATCCACCCGGTATCCGCAATCAATCAAAATTCCATCGTACCGAATCGGCACGGGTTTCTGCCGCTCCACCTTGAATCCCTGTTTTATTAATTCGTGAAACAGACACGCCTCATAAGCTGATTCCAGCAAACCAGACCCCAATTCGGAATGCACCCTCATTGCGGCCAAGATAATTTCGCGCGTTATATGTTCTTTCTTCATCTTCAACCTCCGTGTACCTCCGCGTCCTCCGTGGTTCAAATCCTCATCCGTATTTCCGTACCACCGCCCGGACGACGCCGCCGATGTGAAGCGACTGTTTCGGCCGGAGCGGTTTGTACTTCTTGTTCGCCGGATCGAGGCGGATGCCGGTCTTGTCTTTCACGTAGTACTTCAGCGTCCACTCGCCATCGACCTGCGCGACGACGATCGCGCCGCTCTTCGGGTTGGCCCCCTTCTCCACCAGCACGATGTCACCCGGATGGATGCCCGCATCGATCATCGAGTCCCCGCTGACCGTCAGCATGAACGTCGCGTCCGGGCGGCGGATGAGGTACTCGTCCAGGCTCAGGATATCGACCAACTCCTCCTCCGCCGGCGACGGGAACCCCGCCTGCACCGCCCCGAGCAGCTTGACCGATCCGGTCAGACGCCGCGTGAACGCGATCTTGCCGCCCGGGCCCTTCCGTAAATAACCGGCCTCCTCCAGTTTCTTGAGCAGGCCGTGCACCGCGTTCTTGGACCGGTATTCGAACAGCGCCAGCATCTCGGCATAGCCCGGCACGCGGTTCTCCTGCCGGGAAAACCGGCGCAGGCGGTCGATTTTGTCTTCCAGATTGGTTTTCCGCGGCATCGTTTGTCTCCACAGTCCAACTACACCATAACTGAACCATGGTTCAGAATCAAGCGGGGTGTAGCGTTCGTTTACCCCCGATCGCGAAGCGAATCGGGGGAAACGAAAAGGTCTGTGACCCGTCTCGGTTTCCCCGCGGGAGCGGGGTAAACCGACGCTACATTGGCCGCAGACAGGCAGGCACGACGGATCAGCCCAGAAACAGGCCGGCCCGGTTTCCGGTCGGTTTCCCGGCGTGGATCGTCAACGTTCCGTTGACGATGAGTTCGTCGATGCCCTCGGACAACTGGTGGGGCTTCACAAACGTGGACCTTTCCGCAATTTTCGCCGGATCAAACACGACAACATCGGCGAGCATGCCTTTTGCAATCGTGCCGCGGTCCTTCAAACGGAATTGCTTGGCCGCGAGCGAGGTCATTTTCCGACTCGCCTCGGGCAACGGCACGGTCTTGCCGTCGAGCGACGCGCGGAGGAACCGCGGGAACGAGCCATAGGCCCGCGGGTGCGGATGGTCATGGCTGAGCGGTCCCTCGGGGGACCGCAGGGAGCCGTCCGAGCCGATCATCACGTACGGCTCCGCGAGAATGCGCCACATGTTCTCCTCGCTCATCCCGAAAAATATTGCTGTCGTACGGAGCTCGTCCGTTTCCATGAGGTGCAGCGCGGCATCGACCGGCTCAACCCCAAGCTCGCGTGCGATGTCCGGCAGACGCTCACCCTGGAACCGCGCGTTGTCCGGGTGCAAGGTCGACCCGATCATCACCGTGCCCCAGTACAACTCATCCCGCGCGGCGAGGAGGTCCCCGCTGATTTTTTCCCGCGTCGAGGGGTCGCGCAGGCGCCCAAGCACGACCGCGCGGTCGCCACAGGAAGCCCAGTCGGGCAGGATCACATCAAGGTCGGTGCATGACGCGGTGTACGGGTAGCGGTCGGACGCGACCTCGATCCCGTCCGCCCGCGCCTTGCGAATACGTTCGAGGGCGCCGTCGAGCAGGCGCCAGTTTCTTCGGCCCGAGGTTTTCAGGTGCGAGACCTGTACGCGGATACCGGAACGGCGTCCGACGTCGATCGTCTCATCGATCGCCTCCAACAGCTTCCTCCCCTCGCTGCGCATGTGCGAGGTGTAGATTTTTCCGCGTTTCGCGGCGATGCGGGCCAGGTCCACGACCTCGGAGGATTCGGCGAACATGCCGGGTTGGTAGACGAGCCCCGTGCTCAGCCCGGCCCCACCCTCCTCCAACGCCTGGTCGAGCAGTTTTTCCATGCGCCGGATTTCATCGGCCCGCGCCGCGCGGGCCTGGTAGCCCATGACGCCCGCGCGGATGCTGTTGTGTCCTATAAGAAGGACGACATTTACCGCGGGCTTCGCCTCATCGAGGACGGCGCGGTACTCCGCGACGGTCTTCCACGAGCGCGGGTATTCCTGCGCCTGCCAGTCCGACGGCATCTGGTACTCGCCCGCCAGCGGCGCAGCGGATGCGCCGCAGTTGCCGACGACCTCCGTCGTCACGCCCTGGAAAATCTTGCTCGGCGCGGAGGGCTCAATAAGGAGATAGGCGTCCGAGTGGGAATGGACATCGATGAATCCCGGCGTGACATAGCGGCCCGCGGCATCGACGGCCTGCTTCGCGGGAGCGTTGGACAGATCCCCCACATCCACAATGCGGTCACCTCGGATTCCGATATCCGCCCTGCGCGAGGCGGCGCCAGTACCCTCAAGCAACTCTCCACCAGTAACCTTCAGATCAAGCATGAGGGAAACCACGAATGGACACGAATAGACACGAATTCGAACTGCACTAAATGGACTGACTTCCCTTCAGTGAAATCAGTGTGTTCAGTGGATCCCTCCGCCATTCGTGTTCATTCGTGCCTGCCCTCCGCAGCTTCAGCGGAGGAGGGTCCATTCGTGGTTGAAGCAGAAAGTTCAGCGGCCGGTTCGGTTTTCTTCGGTCCAATCCCCAAAAGTTCCTTCACCTCGGCCTGCACGTTTTCGAGTTCGTCGAGGCGGAGGCCGGGATCGGGTATGGTGAAGATCTCGCCGGTTTTCTTATGCTCGTAGATACGGAACTTGCTGCCGTCCTCACGTAGTTGCACGTCGCGCTCGACGAGGATGCGTTTGCGTTCGAGCATCACGGCAAGGATGTAGATCGCGTTCTTCCGCGAGAAATCCTCCTTTGCCATGAACTGCCGCAGCATCGCTTCGGCGGTCTCTTTCTTCAGGGGCTCCGCGGCCGGCGGCGCGGGCGCGTGGTACACGCTCTTCCAGAAACTCACCGCGGTCTTGCGCGTCTCGTCGTTCCAGCCTTCCGGGCTATAGTCTTCGCGGACATAGCCTTCCGGACCGAAAAAGAGCCGCGAAAAGATCGGCTGCCCGTCGGCGAACGGCTGCTGCGTGGCGCGGCATACCTTGCCGCACGTCTTGATTTCCCACTCCTGGCTCATGGCAACTCTTTGTGTTCAGCGTTTGGATTTCGCATTTCGAATTTCGGGTTTTCCGTCATGTCCTCCCCACCCGGCTCACGATTTCATGGCCGGCGACTTCGAGGTGGGACAACCATTCCGGCAAGCGGTTCCTGAGGAAGGCGTAGGCCGTCACCGCGGCCAGCGCAACCAGCAACCCGAGCCCCACGGCCAGGATCGCCTGGGTAATGCCACAGGCGATGACGTCGGGCGGCGCCTTCAGGGCGTCCAGTCCCAACCCGCCGAACACGCGAACAAGCCCTGCCGCGGCGCAGAAGAGCCCGAGCAGCAGGGAACCGGCCGATACGTCGAGCAGGTAGTGGGCCCGGACCTGGATTATCGCCACCTGCCGGTGGTACTCGCCGTCCACCAGTTCCTGCAGCCGCAGCGCGTGGGGTCGCTCGGAGCGGACGGCGTAGTCGAGTGCGACCTCCCAGATCGCGGCCAGGGCCGACCCGTGGCCCGCGCACAGGTGCAACGCGGTGCCAAGCTCGCCCAGACGGAGAAGCTCGCGAATGTCGGACTCGAGGTTCGGCGGGATGATCTGGTCACGGCGCAGCAGAATCATCAGGCAGACGACGAGGGCCAGGCCACCCAGTGCGAGCACAATGACGCCGTACATCAGCCAGCCGCCCGCGTGGAAAGCCTCACTCAGCGAAATGCCTGATTCCGTCACGTCAATGCCTTCCCGAAATCAACTCGCGGTGCTGCATGAAGTACATGCAGCCCGACGCGACTGTGATGAGCGCAACGGCAGCCGCGACGCCGTAGGCGATCCAGTACAAGGCAAAGTCAAAATCGGCCTTGGACGCCACGTCCATGTTGCGGAGCAGGTCGTCCCGGACCGCCAGGCTGAGGAGGATAATGACGATGGCAACGATCTGCCAGACGGTCTTGTGCTTGCCCCACGTGCCGGCGGAAATGATGTTCCCCTTGTTCGCGGCGAGCAGTCGCAGGCCCGTCACCAGGAACTCGCGCGAAATGATGATCACGGCGATCCAGGCCGGGACGAGCGGAACGATGCCTATCCTGGGGATGTTCAGATGGATTTCCACGAAGCTGACGAACGCCGCGCAGACCATCACCTTGTCCGTCAGCGGGTCCATGAGCCGGCCGAACGCGGTCACGAGGTTGCGCGTGCGCGCGAGATGGCCGTCGAGGTAGTCCGTGATGCCCGCAACGGCGAAGACGAGCAGCGCCATGGTTTTTGCGAACGGGATCGATTTCGAGGAAAGCAGGACCATCATCAGGAAGACGAGGCCGAGCCGGCTCAGGGTCAGGATGTTCGGTAATTTCATGGCTGGTTGGTCGAGACGCCCGCAACGTGGATGTACGGTTCACGCGGTTCCTGAATGAGCGCGAGCGGATTCCTCTTCGGTGCCGGCGCGGGCCGTGCGGCCTTGGCAGGTTTTCCCTCGTCCCCGGACGGGCAACGGGACAGCCCGGCCGCAATGGCGATCACGACAAGCACGGATCCGACCAGCAGCGCGGGCCGCTGCCACGTCATGCCTCCGGGGAAAATGCCCCCGGTCTTCGATTCCGTCGCCGGCGCGGCATCGGGCTCCTTCGCGGCTTCCTTCACCGGTTCCGGCGCGGGCGCGGGTATGACGCGCCCGGCCTTCGGACGCGGCTTGCCCTGGTGTTCCGCGACGTAAGCGCTGACCAGCGGGACGGGATCAAGACCGAGCAATTCCGCGTACATGCGGATGAAGCCCTTCGCGTAGGCCGGCGCAGGAATGGGGCTGAAGTCGTCCCGTTCCATGCCCTCGATGATCTGCACCTTGATGCGGGTCCGGGCCGCGGCCTGGGACAGCGACACACGCTTGCGTTCGCGGGCGGCTTTGAAGGTCTGGCCGATGGTTTCCATTACACAATCCGGAAAGGAGACAACCACGAATAAACACGAATGCGCACTAATTTCGAAGACGATTCGTGACCATTCGTGACCATTCGTGGTTCGCCGGAAGACCGGGCAAAGAGCCTATTCCACTTCCTTCACTTCATTCTGCGGGACCTGGCCGTCGAGATCGATCAGGATCTCGCGCGGATCGGAGCCCTGCGCCGGCCCCACCACGCCGCGCTCTTCAAGGAGATCCATAATGCGCGCGGCCCTTGTATAGCCGATGCGCAGGCGCCGCTGCAACGACGACGTGGAGGCGCGGCGCGTCTGGCGGATAATATCCATCGCGACCTGGAGGAGATCGTCCTCCCCGAGGTCCGGCATGTCGGCGGACTTGCCCTCGATCTTGTCCTTGATGGCAACCTCGTACTGCGGCTGGCCCTGCGCCTTGAGGTTCTCGACGATGCGGTGGATTTCCCCGTCGGTCGTCAGCGTCCCCTGTGCCCGGATGAGGTGCTTGAGGCCCGGGTTCAGGAACAGCATGTCGCCCTTGCCGAGCAGCTTGTCCGCGCCCATGGAGTCGAGGATCGTGCGGCTGTCGTTCGCCTGCGCGACCTGGAACGCGATGCGCGCGGGAAAGTTGGCCTTGATCGTGCCCGTAATGACGTTCACGGAGGGACGCTGCGTGGCGAGGACCATGTGGATGCCGACGGCGCGGGACAACTGCGCGAGCCGCGCGATCTGGTTCTCGATCTCCGCCTGGGCGACGAGCATCAGGTCGGCCAGCTCGTCGACCACAATCACGATGTACGGCACGCGGTCGGGCACCTTGTCCTCTTCCTCCTCCTCCGGCGGCGGCGCATCGGCGGCGAAGAGCTCCTCCTGCTTGACGATCGGGCTGCTGTTGAACGACTCGATATTCCGCACGCCGACGCGCGCGAACATCTTGTAGCGATTCTCCATTTCGGTGATCGCCCAGCGCAGGCCGAGGCTGACTTTCTTCGCCTCGGTGATCACCGGCACAACCAGGTGCGGCAGATGGTTGTACGCGGAGAACTCGACGATCTTCGGGTCGATCAGCATGAGCCGCATCTGGTCCGGCGTACGGGACATCAGCAGGCCCGCCAGGATCGAGTTCATGCAGACCGTCTTGCCCGAGCCCGTCGCGCCGGCAATCAGCAGGTGCGGCATCTTCGCGAGGTCGGCAATGAGCACGCGGCCACCGACGTCCTGCCCGAGCACGAGCGGCAACGCGGCCGTGCTGTTCTTCCAGCTATCGCTCTCGAGGATCTCGCGCAGGAATACTTTATTCGTCTTCGGGTTGGAAATCTCTATGCCGACCACGCCCTTCCCGGGAATCGGCGCCTGGACGCGTACGCTCTCGGCCTTCATCGCGAGCGAGATGTTGTTGCTCAGGCCGGAAATGCGCTCGACCCGCACGCCCGGCGCGGGCAGGAGCTCGTACCGTGTGACAACGGGGCCCTGTTCGACGTTGGTGACCTCGACCTCGATGCCGAATTCCGCGAGCGTCTCCTTCAGCATCTGCGAGTCGAGGTGGAAATCGCCCTTGAGCTCGCGATCCTTCATCGGCGGCAGTTCGTCGAGAAGGGTGAGCGGCGGCAATGTGAACTGCGTGCCGCCGGGCGGCACGGAAAGCGGTGGTCCGGGCGGCGGAAGCGCCACCGTGGCCTCTGCGGGCGCGGGTTTCTCGCGGCGCAGCCGCACGGCTTTCACGATGCGCGCGGCTTGCTCGATGAGGTCGGCCGATTCCCCTTCCGGCTCGGGCGTTTCTTCCGGTTCGGCGTTGACCGCAGCGGTCACGATTTCCTCGGCTTCGGGCACTTCGCGGCGAGCGATCTCGCGTGCGGACCTGCGCTCCTTCACCTTTTCCGGCGCGGGCTGTTCATCCTGCGATTTGATAACCTGTTCGAGTCGGCGGCGGCGCTTGGCGACGTCCTTCTCCTCCTCTTCCAGCAACCGCTTGCGATCCAGGCGGCTCTTCCGCCAGAGATCGACGCGCTGGACCAGGTGCACCGCGCCGTCCCAGAGCGTGTGCGCGATCGCCACAGGGTGGATGTCGAACAGGAGCACGACGCCGACGACCATGACGGTGATGGCAAGGATCGCGGCGCCGACCTGGCCCATCAGGCCGACAAACAGGCGCCGGGTCAGGAGGTCGCCGAACGAGCCGCCGGCCGACCCGATGTTGAGCTTCGCGCGGAGGGCCTCCCAGCCCTCGGGTTTCAGCTCGATCAGCATCGTCACGGCAAGCAGGAGCAGCGTCATCCAGACCGCCTTCGGCCAGATCCGGCCCTCGCGCTTGAAGATGCAGAGGAGCCCGATGTACGCCAGCACCGCGGGCACGAGGTAGCCGCACACGCCGAAACTCATAAAGGAGATGAAGGCGAACCAGGCCCCGACCGGGCCGATGAAATTAACCGGCGGCCGGTTCGGGGGCGACATCAGCGACGCGATATCGCGCGGTTCATAGGAGAAGAGACTCAGGATCCCGAGCACGCACACAGCCAGGAGTGTGATGCCCAAGGCTTCCTGCCAACCCGTGCGGACAATTGTCTTTTTGACGGCCATGGGAGGGAGGATAAAGTTCAAGAAGCCGAGTGTCGAGTGTCGGGTGTCGAATGTAGGGAGACTCAGAGGACCGGGTGGACTTCCGCTGTTCCCCTCGACACTCGACACTCGTCACCTTCTCATAGACACCGACGCCCCGCTGACTTACACTGACACTTGGAGACACAGTCATGATCAAGTCCATCCTCGTTTGTACCGACGGCTCGCAGTTCGGTGACACGGCCTGCGAGTACGGCATCAATCTCGCGCAACAGCTCAAGACGAGCCTGACCGGTCTCCACGTCCTCGATTCCCGCATGTTGGAGGGGCCGCTCATGGCCGATATTTCCGGCTGGCTCGGTGCCCAACCGTTCGGCGCGCAGTTGCAACAGTTCCGGGAACTGATGGAGCAGAAAGGCGCGGCGGTGATCGCCGCGTTCGACAAGCTGTGCGAGGAGAAGGGCATCCCGTTCGAAGGCACCGTGGAGATGGGCCACCCGGCGCAGGTCATCCTCGCCGCGGCGGCCCGCACGGAACTCATCATCATGGGCCAGAACGGCGAGCACGCCGAATGGTCCGGCGACATGATCGGGTCCACCGTCGAACGCATCGTCCGTCACTCCCTCAAGCCGTGCATGGTCACGCCGCTGAAATACCACCCCATCACGAAGATCCTGGCGGCTTTCGATGGGAGCCCGCACGCGAGCGGAGCGCTGCACGAGGCGATCGAAATGGCGCTGGCGCTGTCCGTCCCGCTCGTGATCCTGACCGTCGCGGAAAACTTCGACGTCGCGGAGGCGCGAGAGATCGCCGAGAACGGCATGAAACTCGCCCGCGCCCACGAATGCGCCGCCGCGCACCTCGTCGTCGAGGGCCAGCCGGAACAGCTCATCCTGACCAAGGCCGAGGAACTCGGCTGCAACCTGATCGTCGTCGGCGCCTATGGCCACAACCGCATCCGCGAACTGGTCCTCGGCAGCACCACGACCCGCCTGATCACCGAGACGCATCTGCTGCTGATGCTGGTGCGGTAAGACCACCCCTCGAATTCAACCGCAGATTCCGCAGATAACGCAGATTTCGAGCATCTTCGAAATCTGCATCATCTGCGGTTTCCCTTCCGAATTTCCACCGCGGATGTCGCGGAGAGCGCGGATGGAAGAAGGAATCATCGCATCCGCAGCTTGCTGTCATCGCTTTCCGATCCGCGCAATCCGCGACATCCGCGGTTCACTCCGACGTTTCTCCGTGTACCTCCGCGTCCTCCGTGGTAAGAAATCTTCCTGCCCATGGACATCATTTGGATCATCGCACTCGCAGTCGTCGCTGCCATCCTGCTGGCTGCATGGTGGGTGCGGCATTCCCTCCTCCGCGAGCTGCAGAGGCCGAAGGACGACCAGTCCCTGGCGCTGCTCCAGAACCAGGTCAACGCCCTCACCCGGCAGGTGGCGCAGTCCATGTCCGATACGCGCAAGTCGATGGATGACCGGCTCGACGGCGCGGCGCGGGTGATCCAGGGCGTCAGCAAGCAGCTCGGCCAGCTCGACGAGTCGAGTAAGCGCATGCTCGACGTCGGCAAGGACATCGCCGACCTGCAGAACATCCTCCGCTCGCCGAAATTGCGCGGCAACATCAGCGAACTGATCCTCGGCGACCTGCTCTCGCAAATCCTGCCGAGCGACCATTTCGAGCTGCAGCACGCGTTCCGCGGCGGCGAGATCGTCGACGCCGTCGTGACGCTCAAGGCCGGCATGGTCGCGGTGGACGCGAAATTTCCGCTCGAGAATTTCCGGCGCGTCGTGCAGGCCACGAACGACGAGGAACGGAAGACGATGAAGAAGGCGTTCACCAAGGACGTGAAAGTCCATGTCGACGCCATCGCGAAGAAATACATCCGTCCCGACGAAGGCACGTTCGATTTCGCGCTGATGTACGTCCCCGCCGAAAACGTCTACTACGAGACCATCATCCGCGACGAGGACCACGACACCGCGCTGTTCGAATACGCCCTCGCCCGTCGCGTGATCCCCGTGTCGCCGAACAGCTTCTACGCCTATCTCCAGACGATCCTGCTCGGGCTCAAGGGTCTGCGGATCGAAGAAAGCGCGCGGGAAATCCTGAACCAGATTGGGCGGCTCAACACGGAATTCGTCCGGTTCAACGATGCGTTCCGCCTGATCGGCAAGCACCTGGAGAACGCGTCCAAGCAGTTCCAGGACGCCGACAAGCGGCGGGAAAAAGTCGAAGGCATGGTCCAAGGCCTCGACACGCATGAGCAGCTTGCTCCGCTCTCAGCGGGGCAAGCGCTGCCCGAGCCGCAGCCGGGCGAAGTTCCAACGATTGGAAAATAGTCGCGAGATTCTGCCAAGGATTGGACTGTAGCCGCGCCTCTGCGAGGCGCGCCAGCGAGCCTAGAATTTGCACGGCACGCAGTGCCGTGGCTACACCGAGGCCTATCATCCCTGACTGAATATTCGGCGATGCTTCAGAATTGTTCACAACCCGCGTATCTGCAACACTGCCGCCATCGCAGCGGCACGCGCCGGTCCATATATTAAGGGGTTCTTCCGAGTTTAGCGTGGGATTATTCATTGGCTAAATAGTCACAAGATCGTGCAACATGTTGCAGGAAAGAGGCTTCGAGTGAAAGAGGCGATGCCGCCCAAGGTTCCGTATCAGCGGCACTTGAGCACTGTCATCCGGGCGCATATTCATGCCCTTCCAAAGCCTCTTTGCTGGATTTGACCGCCATCCCGACCAATGAAATATCCCACGGGAAAGTCGGAAGAACCTATTAAGGAAATGCGCCGCGATATTTTTGAGACCTAATAACTGTTGAACCAATAATCGGAGACACACAATATGGGCTGGGTCTATTTCATACTGTTCTGTCTGGTGCTGGGGATCATTATCCAAGTCATCCAGGCTGCTATTCAGTATTGGCAGGTGTCAATCCCGCTCATCGGAATAGCTATCTTCCTGATAGTTCAGCACCGTTCTGCCAAGAAAAAGGCGACGCAAGAAGCAGAGGACAACCGAAGAAAGGCGGAGCAAGAAGCTGAAGCCGCGAGACGCAAGGCAGAGTATGACCGCAATCAGGAACTCATTCGAGGACGACTCACCACGCTATCAACCAGTGCGACATCGGCCCTTGATTGTATTCCTGACTCAATAACCTCGGCCAATCGCGCGCTCGACAAGGCAGAGGAAGAATACGCAGAAGGCGTCTTTGCGCCCTTCTGGGATGCCGTTGAAAAGGCGCTCAGATACTTGACGCAATACGACGTCAGCGTACGAGTAATCACAGAAAGCACAACCCACTTTGCGGAAACGTCAAAGACGCTTGACTCCCGGCCTCCGACCTTCATTCCAGAAAGAGCGACAATTCCCGACGCCACCGCAACTGTCGAAAGATTGAGAGTTATCGTTCGCAGAGCGCAAAAGATTCCTGACTTCGCGAAGATTTACGAGATGCGCAGGACCAACAGTCTCCTTGTGGCCGGATTCGCCAATCTCGGAAGTGCAATCGACAACATGGGCTTCCGCATACATGACTCGATCAATGGGCTGGCACAGACACTCGATTCCGCGATGAGTTCTATGTCCCAGCAAAATGCGGACTATTATCGAGAATCGCTATCTGCCATTGAAACTATGCGCGAACAGTTGGCAACCGCAGATGAGGTCGCCACGACCGACTCCAAAGCTGAGCGCGAGCATGAAGGCAAAGTTGAAGAGATGTTGGACAATATCCAGCGAAGAAAGCGCCCATACATTGAGAAGTATCGAGATGGCCAATACTGAACACGAAGGCCCAACGTCGAGGGTGCTGCTTATCGTGAACCCGCGGCGGCTTCACGAACGCAGACCCTCGACGATCAGCCCAAGAAGGAGACAGAATGAAGAAATCGACCGCGATTGCAATCGACCTGCATGGGATAGGCCGTATCCTCTTTAACAGAAACGTAAGCGTACCGATTTACCAGCGCTCGTATGCGTGGGAGGACGAGCACGTTACCGACCTCCTGACTGACGTTGCGACCGCCATTGCGGACGGCGCGCACGAGTACTTCATAGGATCGATAGTCACTACTCAAAACGAATCATTGCGAGCGGAGGTCGCCGACGGACAACAGCGGCTAGCAACAGTGACCATCCTGCTGGCCGCTATCCGTGACTTCTTCTATGAGTCGGGAGACAAGGAACGCGCCGGTACCATCACTACGGATCTTCTGCATAAGAAGGACCTCAAGACACTGGCGCTGATTCCCAAGCTGAAACTCAATGATGCGGACAACGACTATTTCACAAAGCGCATCCTGTATCTTCCCGACGACGACGAGCGCGCCCAGCCGATAACGAAGCCCTCGCATGCTCGCATTGACAAGGCGGCATCGCTGGCAAGGGAACATGTTCGGAAACTCGCGACCGGGCGTGGGGCAACCGATACGCTAACTGATCTGGTAGACTACCTGACGGATTCGGTAAAGGTCATATGGGTTCAGGTGCCCGATGATACGAATGCCTTCATGGTGTTCGAGACCCTGAATGACCGCGGTCTTGCCTTGGCGATCACAGACCTGCTCAAGAATCACCTTTTCGGGCTATCGGGTGGGCGGCTAGGTGAGGTACAACAGGCTTGGGTGAGCATGACGGCAGCCCTTGAGTCCATTGAAGAGGACAACGCCGTCCTGACCTTTCTGCGACACTACTGGTCATCGCGCGAGGGCCTTGTCCGCGAGAAGGATCTTTACGCAGACATCAAACGGAAGACCAACAACCAAACGCGCGCTGCGGCGTTCGCAAAGGAACTTGAGAGAAACGCGCACATCTATGCGGCGATCGTAAACAGCTCCGACTCTCTCTGGACCCAATACGGGGACTCCTGCCGGAAGCACATGGAAACACTCAACGCGCTTCGACTTACACAGATTCGTCCTCTGCTCCTCTCAATCTTGGACAACTTCGATGCGGCCGCGGTCCGACAGTCGGTCAAGAACCTTGTCTCCTGGTCGGTTCGATTCCTAGTACATGGAGGTCTGGGCAGCGGAGCCATAGAAACCCACAACTGCGCCGCGGCCAAGGAAATCCGAGCCAAGACAATCAGTAATGCCCCGCAGCTTCTCCGACGCCTGCAGCCGGTCATTCCTACTGATGCACAATTCCGAGGTGCCTTTGTTGGGTGCAGCGTGTCGAAGGCGTTTTTGGCGAGGTATTACCTTCGGGCACTGGAGCAACAAGCGACCGGTATTACTGAGCCCGAACTTGTTCCGAATGACAACGCTGAGGTGGTGAACCTCGAACATGTGTTGCCGCAGAAGCCGTCACGCCAATGGGCGCACATCCCCGCAGACGAACAGACCATTCTGATAGCCAGGTTGGGCAATCTCGCATTGATGAAGACGAAGATCAACACGCGGGCAGGGAACGACGGTTTCACGCTCAAGAAAACCTTTTACGGGCAGTCCGTCTACCACCTCACGAAGTGCCTTGATCAGGAAACCACTTGGGACAGGGCGGCGATTGATCGGCGTCAGACAACGATGGCAGAACTAGCCGTCCGCACATGGCCACTAAAGTAGAGCAAGTGGCCAACGGTACGGTGCGACCTCATCGTTGGCCTGAACACGACAATGATGTGTCCTGACAATACCCAGAAGGGACCAAGATGAAGCTTCACGCATTTGATGTAGTTGTCGACGGAACGCGCTTTCGTTGCTTTACCCGGAATAAGAGTGGAAGCGTGCTGCGGCGGAAACATGTTGTACTGGAATGTGGTGCAGTCGTGCACGCCCACGATTGGAAATATCATGGACCGATGAACGCAACCGCCAGACAGGGGCCCCTTGTCGAGCAAATCATACAGCATGTTAAAACCGTCGGACTTGCGGTTACGTCAATGCCGGAGATCCCCACGGTCTTCTATGTGTTTGACGTCCAATTCGATTCAGGAGACGCACGCGTGTATTCGAGTGATCCTAAGTTAGCCGAATTCAAAAAGGCACGAAAACAACTCGAACTCGGCGTGAACGGAGATACGTTCCTGGGGGAAGAACCAGTCTTGAAGGGCGAGGTTGAAATCGACTCGAAGGCGGTCGCCATGCGGATGGGGGTAGACTATGGCAGCCTTTTGGCACGTGGCTTCTGGCTGACGATCGTGCGCGAAATCACTGCAAAGGAACACATGGAGAGGTCCGTCCTGCGTAAGGTCCGCGAGAAGATAATGCCTTACGGCATGCTTGTAACCGACCTTCAGATTGGGAGCATAACAGTATCCACATCGACTGGGTCTGGTGTCGATGACAAGGCGGGGTTGCCTAAGCTCGAAAAGAATACAGCGACATCTCCCACGTCGGTAGCGGCACCTATGCTCCCACAAGTAGACACCGGATCGCAACGCACACGCGAACAACTGTGCATTCAACTCAACGAATTGAGGGGCGTGTCGAATCCTCAAAGAAGAGGTTACGAGCTCGAATCCTTTCTGAATGAGCTATTCGCCCTTGAAGGTTTGCGTCCGAGGGGTCCCTTCAGAATCGTAGGAGAGCAGATTGATGGATCGTTTGTCTGGCGAGACCGGACATATCTTCTTGAAGCCAAGTGGACTAGTCTACCAGCAGCGGGGGCGCAATTTGGAGCCTTCGGCTTCAAGCTGGATGGGAAAACGGCTGACACAAGAGGTCTGTTTGTGTCGGTCGACGGCTATACATCCGATGGACTCGCGGCGTTACGGACCAAGGGCTGCCTGAAATTCGTGTGCTTGGACGGAGAGCATTTGGCAGCAGCCGTGAAACCATCAGGAAGTTTGCTGAACATTCTTGACCAAGTCTGGCGCCACGCCGACGAGACTGGCGAGCCACATGTAAGCGCGTCGAAGCTCCGATGCTGAAGGCCAACAAGCGGGTGGAGCAGATTAGGGAAACGGAGAAGACATGAAGAAGGCAAACACCGCAACAACGGCGCCTCGCAAAGCCACTAAGGTAACAAGGGCGAAGTACCCTCGCCATTCCGTCGAAAAAGCGCTCCGCATTCCTCGCGTAATTCTTGACCAGAACGCCGGGAAGCCGTGCACACCGAAGGAGGCTGCCACCTTCTTGGGCGTTACACACAAAGGCCCCTTTTCCGTAGAGATCGGCTCAGCTATCAAATACGGCTTCTTGGATCGCCCAGAAAAGGGAACAATTCAACTGACAGACCTCGCACGGCGGATACTTCGGCCGAAAAGCCCCGAAGACGAGGTCAAGGGATATCGTGAAGCGATACTCAACGCCCCGGAAATCTCTGACGTATATAAGCACTACCGAGGCGAGAACATTCCCGACGACAATTTCTTCAGAAACACTCTTGTTGATACGTATAAGATTCCGGAATCAGATTTCCCCGACTTCAAGCAGATATTATTGGAATCCTTGGAGAAAGCGAAACTCGTCGCGAAGCATGGTGACAAACTCCGCGTGCTTGACGTATCTGCGGGAACCATCCAAACGGAGGAGAAGTCTGACCGTCTGAAGAAGCTTGTCGCGTCGGTAGAAGTTAAGGCCACAGATTCATGCTTCGTCATGCAACCATTCGCGGCCCCGCTGGGCGACTACTTCGAGAAGATATTCAAGCCCGCGATTGAAAAGGCGGGCCTGCAGCCTGTCCGTGCCGATGCAGAGATATTTGGCACTGGCAAGATCATGGACCAAGTATGGCGAGGCATCAACTCTGCCAAAGTGCTTGTCGCTGAACTCACCTCGCGAAATCCAAACGTATTTTATGAACTTGGACTCGCGCATGCGCTCAAGAAGCCTGTTGTGCTTGTCTCATCCAACGAAGCGGATGTTCCCTTCGATCTCCATCACATACGCGTCATCTATTACGACGTGACCGATCCCTTCTGGGGCATCAAGCTGATTGAAAAGGTCGCAGAGAATATTCTTTCGGCGCTAAAGAATCCCGAGGAAGCGATTTTCCTGTCGGGAATGGCCCCGGAAATCAAATAGCCCCAACAAAGAGGTCCCCCATATTCCTCACCCGCGGCGGGTTCGGAATCCGCTGACCTCTGACGTTCGATGATAGACGAAAGGAGATGAACATGGCAGATGGAACAAGCACAACTCAATGGGGACCGTGGATCATCTCTGGCCTTGCGTTGGCCCAAGTCTGGATCATCGGATTTTTCAAGAAACTCAAGAAGCCGAGTGTCGATATCTATGAATCTGGAAACGTTGAAGTCGGCTACTCCGGCTTTGGCCCGACGCTTGGGCTGATGGGAACGATGCGCGGCCTCCACAAGGATGTCTTTATCCAGCGAATGACAGCGACACTGACCAAACTCAAAGACAAGTCGGTGCACATCTTCAACTGGAGAGCCTTTCGCCCAAACACTTTCTCCCTTAACCCGGCAGAACCCCCTCGATTTGAGGTCGCATCGAGCTTCCTTCTGACGAGCAATAATCCCTTCAAGTACAACATCTTCTTTGTTGACGAGTCGTTTACCGCAGAAATCGCGCCCAAGGTCGGAGAAGTCTCGAAGAACTGGATAGATTTCCGAATGAAACGATTGAACGAGCTGAAGAAGCAGTATGCTGACAACTTCAACTTGCTTCTCGGCAATCCCATGCTCGACCAGACGCTCTATGACGAGTTCTTCAAGGGCGGAGCCCTGACAAACGCGCACACAATCCTTGAGCGTGCCTGCTACTGGGAACCAGCCGAATACACACTCTCGCTTCAGATCGAAGCCGCTAAACCCAACCGCATTTTCAAGAAGGACTTCTCGTTCTCCCTCTCAGAAGATGACGTGAGGTTGCTCCACTTGAACTCTATTGCAATCCTCCGAACACTCTGCGGATTCAATGAGCAATTCAATTTCGCATCACCTGAATACAAGAAACAGTAGGATCATCGAATAGCGGGTGGAGCGTTCGTCTCGCCCGTAACGTTAGCCCGCAATGACAACAAGGAAGCATCGGCCTATGAACTTGGTCAAGTCAAAGCAACGCGTCGCCGACCACGGGGAGGTGTTCACCCCCGCGTGGATGGTCGAGGCGATGCTCGACCTGGTGAAGGACGAGACCGAGCGCATTGACTCGCGCTTCCTGGAGCCGGCATGCGGAAACGGCAACTTCCTCGTGCAGATCCTGCGGCGCAAGCTCGCCGCCGTGGAACTCAAATACGGCAAGTCCGATTTCGAGCGGCGGCACTTCGCGCTGCTCGCGCTGATGTGCCTCTACGGCATCGAGCTGCTGCCGGACAACATTGCCGACTGCCGCGCGAACCTGCTGGATATCTTCGCCGAGTATCTGAACCTCGATCCGTCAGACGACCTGTATCGCGCCGCGTTCTACGTGCTTTCGCAAAACCTCGTTCACGGCGACGCCCTGACGATGCGCACCCATGACGCTCTGCCAATCATCTTCGCCGAGTGGGGCTCTCTGGGCAAGGGCAGGTTCCAGCGGCGTGACTTCCGCTTCGACAGCCTCACCCAGTCATCGGCCTACAGCGCCGAGGGGTCGCTTTTCGCCCACCTCGGCAAGCACGAGATTTTCACGCCCACAAAACCCATCTACCCGCCGATGACGGTGAGTGATTTGGCCGCCTTTGCGTCGATCTGCTCCGAACCATCCTCCTCCAGTCAGGAGGCCCGGCCATGACCAGCCTTACGGACATTGAATCCTGTGTGCGCGGCGGCGAATCCGAGACGCTGGAACTCAAGCGGACGACGGGCGAGCGCCGGGAAGCGGCGCGGACAATTTGCGCGATGTTGAATCACCGGGGCGGGCAGGTGATTTTCGGAGTGGAGCCGGACGGTCGGATCCTGGGCCAGATGGTTTCGGACCGGACAGTGGAGGAGGTGGCGCAGGAGCTGGGTGAAATCGAACCGCCGGCGTTCCCGAGCATCGAGCGGGTGAATGTTCCGGAAGGGCGTCAGCTTCTGGTGGTAACGACACAGCCAGGGAGTGGCCAGCCTTACAGCTACCGGGGTCACGCTTATCGGCGCGTGGGCAACACCAGCCAGCAGCTCTCGCGGACGGAATATGACCGCATCCTGCTCGAACGGTTGCATGGTGACCAGCGATGGGAGAATCAACCGGCGACGGGCTGGACCATGGCCGATCTGGATGTGGCAGAGATCACGAGAACGCTGGAAGAATCAATCCGGCGCGGGCGGGCCGATGATCCCGGCACCCGCGACGCGGCGGAGATGCTGCGTGGATTCGGGTTGATGAAAGACGGCGAGATTCTTCGCGCGGCGGTGGTGTTGTTTGGCCGCGCGGAACGGATCGAAGCGGAACTGCCGCAAGGCCTGCTGCGGGTGGCGCGTTTCCGGGGGACGGACAAGACAGAATTCCTCGACAATCGGCAGTTCCATGGCAACGCGTTCGACCTGCTGCTGAAGGCCGAGCGATTTCTGCGAGAGAATCTGCCGGTGGCGGGCCGGATTCAGCCAAACATATTCGAGCGGGTGGATGATCCGCTCTACCCGCCGGTGGCGCTGCGGGAGGCGCTGGCGAATGCGTTTTGTCATCGCGACTACAGCATCGGCGGCGGCTCCATCTCGCTCGGCGTTTACGACGACCGGTTGGAAATCACTTCCGCGGGCACGCTGCACTTCGGCCTGACGGCGGCGGCGCTCTATCTGCCGCACGAATCGCTGCCGTGGAATCCGCTCATCGCCCGTGTGTTTTACCGCCGGGGCGTGATCGAGGCGTGGGGACGCGGGACGATCAAGATGGCCGAGTTGGTCACGCGAGCAGGTTTGCCGCAACCAGAGATTGAGGAAGCTGGCGGTTGCGTGATGGTGCGGTTTCGCCCCAGCCGATACGTGCCGCCGTTGCGAGTTGCCCAAGACGTAACGGAGCGACAGCGGCGGGTGCTGGCGGTGCTGGCCGAGAAGCCAAACGGCATGGCCCTGCGTGAGATTTGCTCGGGCCTTGATGTCGCTGCCAGCGAGCGCCAGGTCCGCGAGGATTTGGCCGTTTTGAAAGTTCTTGGGCTGGCTAGTTCGGAAGGGCACGGAAGGGGGGCTAGATGGAAGCTGTTGTAAATCCGAGGTTTGGCTATTTAGCGGCTTATTCTGGCTTATTCCGGCTAATTCCCACTCCAATTCGACTCCAAATCGCCGCCGACAACGGAGCAGGGCGACGCTACCAGCTCAAGCAGACATCTTGGCAATGAACTTAGCAACCCCACCCCTCGCTCGATTGCTACGCCAGAAACCCCTGTTTTACAGCGGCTTTCTGATCTTAGCAGGGTTCTTAACAGGCGGCTGAAACACCATGAGCGCCCAAGCCAATTTCACCTTGCGCAGCCGCAACCCGGACGTGCTGACGTGCATCGCAAACCTCTCCAACGACGAGGTGTTCACGCCGCCTGAGTTCGCGAACCGGATGCTGGACACTCTCTCGGAGGCGTGGGCCGTCAACCACGGTGGCGCGAACCTCTGGGCCGACAAGATGGTGAAGTTCCTGGACCCCTGCACGAAATCCGGCGTGTTTCTGCGCGAGATCACCAGCCGCCTCACCAAGGGGCTGGAGAAGGAGATTCCGGAACTGGAGAAGCGCGTGAATCACGTCCTGACGAAGCAGGTATTCGGCATCGGCATCACGCAAATCACGAGCCTGCTCGCGCGGCGCAGCGTGTATTGCTCAAGGCACGCCAACGGCAAGCACTCCATCGCCAAATCCTTCACCAACGACGATGGCAACATCTGGTTCAAGCGTCTCAAACACACATGGGTTGAAGACAAGTGCAAGTATTGCGGGGCCAGCAAGAAAACTTTTGAACGCGGCGAAGGTCTTGAAACCCACGCCTACGCGTTCATTCACACCGACAACATCAGGACTCGGCTGGCCGAGATATTTGGAGGCAACATGCAATTCGACGTGATCATCGGAAACCCGCCGTATCAATTAGACGATGGGGGCTATGGCACAAGCGCCGCGCCTATTTATCAGCTCTTTGTCGAACAAGCCTTGAAACTCGAGCCACGCTATGCCGTTTTTGTGACACCTTCGCGCTGGATGGCCGGGGGCAAAGGCCTCGACAAGTATCGGCAGCGTATGCTCTCCGACAAACGCCTGCGGAAGATTGTGGACTACCCCAAACTCTACGAAGGCTTTCCAGGTGTGAAGATTCGCGGCGGCATCTCGTATTTCCTGTGGGCCCGCGACTACAACGGGCCGTGCGAGGTGCAGACCATCTGGGACGGACAGCCGACCGGGCCAGCCGTGGAACGTCACCTTGATACCTACGACATCCTCGTCCGGCGCAATGAGGCCGTGCCGATTTTAGAGAAGGTCAGCGCAAAGAAGGAGTCCACGCTCGACCAACGCGTTTCTAGCGGTAAGCCATTCGGATTCCGCACCTTTTTTCACGGCAAGTCAGATTCAAAGAATCTCAAGAAGCCGGTGAAGCTCTTTGGGTCACAGAAGGTCAGTTGGATTGAACGCAAGAACATCACGGTTAATCCCGAGTGGGTTGACGAGTGGAAGGTGCTCATGACTGCTGTTCAGGGCACAAGCGCGTCGATTGAAACCAAGTTTCTCAGCAAGCCAATCGTTGCCGAGCCGGGCACTGCTTGCACCGAGACCTACCTCGTTGCCGGGCACTTCGACAATGAGGATGAAGCGGCCACTTACGCGAAGTATCTACGAACCCGGTTCGTTCGCTTCTTGGTCTCACTTCGCAAAGCCACGCAGCACGCGACTCGCGACGTGTATTCCTTCGTGCCTGATTTGCCGTTGGACCAAGAGTGGACTGACGCGAAGCTCTACAAACGATACGAGCTGACTAAGGGTGAAATCGCATTTATCGAGGCGCAAGTAGCCGAGCACGACAGCGAGTTGTTCGATGACGGCACCGCAGAAGACAGCGACGATGAATAAGACCATCGAAGAAATTCTTGCGCCGAAGCCGGAAGCCCGGCCCAGCATTTACGCCTACGCGATCGACGACGAGGCGCACAAGGGCCGCCTGAAGGTCGGCCAGACGACGCGCGACGTGAAGCAACGCGTGGCCGAGCAGTTGAAGACCGCCGCCATCAAGAACTACAAGATCGAAATCAACGAGTCTGCCGAGCGCGACGATGGCACGATTTTCACCGACCACGAGGTTCGTGCGGCGCTCGTCAAAAAACGCTTCGAGAGAACGGAACTCGAGTGGATGCGCTGCACGGTCAAGGACCTGAAGACCGTCCTCACCGAGTTGCGCACCGGAAAGCGGTTCACCGGCACGCACCATGAGACGTTCGCGATGCGGCGGGAACAGGCCGAGGCTGTCGAAAAGACTTTCGACTACTTCAACTCAATCTGGGCGGAGAAACGAAAAGTCGTCCCTCGCTTCCTGTGGAACGCGAAGATGCGCTTCGGCAAGACTTTCACCGCCTATCAGCTCGCCAGGAAACTCGGGGCCAAGCGCGTACTCGTGGTGACCTTCAAACCCGCCGTGGAGGATGCCTGGCAGACGGACCTCGAATCCCATGTCGACTTCGAGGGATGGCAATACCTCTCCCGCAATTCCGACAGCGACCCGACGAAAGTCTCCGCCGAGAAGCCGCTCGTCTATTTCGGGTCCTTTCAGGACTTGCTGGGACGCGACGACGCCGGGAACATCAAGCCGAAGAACACGTGGGTCCACAAGGTGAAGTGGGACTTAGTCGTCTTCGACGAATACCACTTTGGCGCATGGCGTGAGACGGCCAAGGAACTGTTCGAGGGCGAGGAAGAGGCGGTCGCCAAGAAGGAGGCCAAGCTCGAATACGCCGCTGACTTAGAAGGCGTGAACGAGGACCTTGGCGTACTCTCGGAAAACGAGACCGAGTTCCTGCCCATCACCACCAAGGCCTACCTCTACCTCTCCGGGACGCCGTTCAGGGCGCTGACCACGGGCGAGTTCATCGAGGAGGCGATCTTCAACTGGAGCTACACCGATGAGCAACGCGCCAAGGCAGAATTCGCCGCCGAGCACCCCGGCAAGTGGAACCCCTACGGCGCCCTGCCACAGATGGCGCTGCTCACCTATAAAATGCCGGAAGAGCTGGTGGCGGTAGCATGCGCTGGGGAATTCAACGAGTTCGACCTGAACGCTTTCTTCGAGGCCTCGGGCGCTGGCAAGAAGGCGCAGTTTAAGCACAAGAGTGATGTGCAGAAGTGGCTGGACATCATCCGCGGATCATACGCGCCAAAGACAGTGGAACAGCTTAGGACCGGCACGCGGCCGCCCTTTCCATATTCGGACGTGAGCTTGCTGCCGTATCTCCAGCACTCGTTCTGGTTCCTGCCCAACGTCGCGGCCTGCCAAGCGATGGCGAACCTGCTGGCCGAGAAGCACAACGTCTTCTGGCACGACTATAAGGTGGGGGTGGCCGCCGGTGCCTCGGCGGGCATCGGTTTGGAGGCGCTGCCGCCCGTGCGCAAGGCTATCGGCAGTGGGTTCGACACCAAGACCATCACGCTCTCGTGCGGCAAGCTCACCACAGGGGTCACCGTGTCGCAGTGGTCTTCCATCCTCATGCTGCGAAACCTCAAATCGCCGGAGACCTACTTCCAAGCGGCGTTTCGCGTGCAATCGCCGTGGTCCGTCAAGAACCCCAACGGCGACAAACCGAACGAGGAGGAAATCCTCAAGCCGGTCTGTTTCGTGTTCGACTTCGCGCCCACGCGCGCACTGCGGCAGCTCTCGGAATACGGGATCGGGCTCTCGCCCAACGAGCCGAACCCGGAGAACGCGGTCAAAGACCTGGTGTCGTTCCTGCCTGTGCTGGCCTACGACGGCGCGAACATGACGCAGATTGATGCGGGGGGCATCCTCGACATCGCGATGGCGGGCACGTCGGCCACGCTGCTGGCCCGTAAGTGGGAGAGCGCGATGCTGGTGAACGTGGACAACGACACCCTGCGCCGCATCCTGAACAACCCCGAGGCGATGGCCGCCGTTGAGCGCATCGAAGGCTGGCGCTCGCTAGGCGACAACATCATTGAGACAATCATAAACAAGAGCGAGATGGTCAAGGAGCTCAAGAACAAGGCCCAAGACCGCGACCTTACGGAGAAGCAGAAGAAACAGCTCACCAAGGAGGAGAAGGAGTACAAATCCAAGCGCAAGCTCGTCCAGGAAAAGCTGATCAAGTTCGCGACGCGCATACCGGCATTCATGTACCTGACCGACTTCCGCGAGAACACATTGCAGGACGTGATTACCAAGCTCGAACCGGATTTGTTCCTGGCAGTTACCGGCTTGACGGTGAAGGATTTCCACTTGCTGGTGCGACTCAGAGTGTTTAACACCGAGCAAATGAACCAAGCCGTCTTCGCCTTCCGGCGGTACGAAGACGCATCGCTCCGCTACACCGGCATAGAGAGCCACCCGGGATTGACCCATTACGGGCTGTACGACACCGTGGTGGCGAGGGAGTGAAAGGACGAAGACCTCGCACCAGCAGCCCGGGCTGCCCGAGCCGCAGCCCGGCGAAGTTCCGAGCATTGGAAAATAGTCGCAGGAGTTTTCCAAGCGTTGGGTTGTAGCCGCCCCGATCCGATCGGGGCGCCCGTGATCCGAGCATTTGCACGGCACGCAGTGCCGTGGCTACACTTGAACTTCCCCAAATAGGCCACAGTGTACGATTGGACATCATGGCCGAGCCGCTCAAGAACCACTGCGGGCGCGAAATTCCGCGAAAAGGAACCACGTGATGCGTCGCCCTTCGTGCGACGGCTACAGCAGACGGTCGAACCAGGAGATGTCCATTCCGGGCGCGAGCTTGAATCGCCACCGTCGCGTGCAATACTTTAACCCAATGCCCTCACACTTCGTCAGCGAACCGTTGAAGCCCGTCATCGCGACGGCCGACACGTCACGCATGGCGGCAGGCGAGCCGGGGCTGCCACGCGAGTTCGTGTGGCGCGGCCGGACGATCGTGGTCCGCGACGTCGTTCGAAGTTGGAAGGACACAGGTCCGTGCAGTCACGGCAGCGGGGAGAAGTACGTCAGGAAACACTGGTACGAGGTCCGTACGGAAACGGGCCAGCGGATGAAAATCTATTTCGAGCGCCAGGCCCGCTCGCGGGCCAGGGCCACGCAGCGCTGGTGGCTGTTCACGACGGAAGATTGAATCCTCCTCGTCCGCCTGGTGTAGCCACGGCTCTGCGAGCCGTGCTCGGACGCGCCTCATAGAGGCGCGGCTACACTGGGCCCGGCGCAAACTGAACCATCGCCCGGACGGCGGGACTGAGTTTTGTCTCCCGCAGGTAGGGGCCGTGACCTTCTTGCGCCCGCGCGGGACATCGCGTAGAGTTTTTCGCTCAGTCCACCAAGGAGATGTTCATGATTCGCGGAACGTTTATTGCCATTATCCTCGCGACTTCAACCCTCATGGCCGCGCGCGCGGAGGAGGTTCCCTCCCTCCAGGCCAAATTGGACGCCCGCAACGCGGACTTCACCCAGAACGGACCGCCGGAGAGTGTCGCGCTCTTTGAAGAGGGCGTGGAGAAGATCCGCGCGGCAGGCATTACCAATAATGTGCTCAAAGAGGGCGCCAGCGCGCCCGATTTTGAACTGCCCAGCGCCAAGGGCGGAAGCGTTCGCCTGACCGACCTGCTCAAGAAGGGCCCCGTCGTCATCGTGTGGTACCGGGGCGGCTGGTGCCCTTACTGCAAGCTGCAACTCAAGGCGATGCAGGATATTCTTCCGCAGATCGAAGAACGGGGGGCCACGCTCATCGCCATCAGCCCCGAGACGCCGGATCACTCGATGAGCACGACGGAGACGAACGGCCTCGCGTTTGATGTGTTGAGTGACAAGGACAACCTCATCGCGACCACGTACGGCCTCGTCAACACGATGGATCCGGACGTGGCTGCCAAGATCAATACCTTCGTGTCCCTGTCGGACTACAACGGCAACGACCGGAACGAATTTCCGCTCGCGGCCACGTTCGTGGTCTCTCCCGACTCCAGCATTCGCTACGCCTTTGTGGATGAGGACTACCGCAGGCGCGCCGAACCGGGCGCCGTGCTGGCGGCGTTAACCCCGGCGCCTCAGGAGTAGCCGCGCAGTCGTCCACGCCGTGACGACGGAACGTTTCATCAGCGAGCCGCTCACGGGCCAAATCGACGCAACGCTGGTGGCTGTTTACCGCAGAGGACGAACGGGCATCATGACGACAGGCAAGACACCCGATGACAAGGCCCGCGCAAAGATGCTATCCGATCTTCACCGCGACGTCGCGGCGAGGCAGCGCGGGTACCGCGAGCGGGCGCTGGCCCTCTTCCCGCACGTGTGCGCGCGCTGCGCGCGTGAGTTCTCCGGCAAGCGGCTGCGCGAACTGACGGTCCACCACAAAGACCACAACCACGACAACAATCCGCCGGACGGAAGCAACTGGGAACTGCTCTGCCTCTATTGCCACGACCACGAGCACGAAAAAAGCCTGATGAAAGGCTATCGCGACGGCGGCGGTTCGGCCGATGACCCGGTGTCCCCTTCCATCTTCAATCCCTTCGAAGGACTTGGCGACCTGTTGAAGAAGCAGGAACCGAAGAAGGACGCAAGGTAGGGCGGCTTCGACTTGCCCGCCTGAGGCGGGCGAGCCGCCGAATGCTCTGTGGCCGCGGCGCTTTCATCGAAAGCGCCCTACCGGTTTGAGCGCGACCCGCCGAGCCGCGCGTTCTTGACCCGCCCAGCCGCGCAGCACAGACTTGGGTCGGGAGAACCGATATAGATATAAACACATCCTTCCCGCAGTGGCCGTGGCATTCGCGATCTCCAGCTTCGTACCCATTCCGGTCCGCGCGGACGAGTCGGCGGCCGCGGCGAAGGCAGCTTCATGCGCGCGGCCAACAGCGCGACCATCCTTCGGAACATCAACACGTCCGACCTCGAATATGCGCCGTCGATTTCGGGCGACGGCCGGACGCTCTATTTCCACAAGAAAGTCGGCGGGAAGTACGTGATTTTCCGTGCGACGCGATAAGTCTGCCCGACTCTGGGATTAATATCGGTTTCCCCGCGGCGGGGTAAACCGACTCTACATCTCAAGATGTAGCGTTCGTTTACCCCCGATCGCGAAGCGCATCGGGGGAAACGAAGGGCAGGCAAGCGACGATCGGTTTCCCCGCGGCGGGGTAAACCGACTCTACATCTCACAATGTAGCGTTCGTTTACCCCCGATCGCGAAGCGCATCGGGGGAAACGAAGGGCAAGTCCAAGATCACGTCGCGGGCGTTTCCCGCCGCACCATGCTCACGATGACCCAGATCACCAGCGCGCTGACGGCGCCGATGGTGATCAACGCCAACACACGACCCCACGAACCGAATCCGCCCGGCGGGCGGCGGTTCGGATTGAGCTCGGGACTGCCCAGCCGGATCTCCCGCATCAGCGGCAGCTCCTTAAGATTGGTCCGGCGCTGCAGGTCATACTGCGGCGGCCCGAGCGATGACGAACCCGAATACACGAAGGCCTCGCCCGCGCCGCGGACCTCGAATACCAGGTAGCGCGGCACGCACTCGCCCACCACGCTATCGATAGCGATCGGCACATCGTCGCGGTTGAAGACCTGCAGCCGGAAATAGCGGTACGGCGCATCCTTGACGTCCATCGCCAGCTGCTCCTGGTCGTCGATGCGATGGATGCTGTCGTCCGCGATCCAGCGCCACGAATTCGTCTCCTGGTTTCGCCCCTCGACACGGACCGCGCGGATGAATTCGCGGGTGCCGACCTCGACGCGCAGGCGGGACACGGGCCGATTCTTCGCGCCCTGATCAAGCACGATGCCCTGCACACCGTCGTCGAGTTCCTCGGCGGGCGCATCCGCCATCGCCATCTTCACGTCTTCCAGTTCGCCGGGCTTTCGCTGCGTCGACGCGACGCTGACGGCGCGCAGTTCAATCTCCTCCGTCGCGTCGCGCGCGTTCGGGTAGATGCGAACCTGGAGGAACGGAAAATCGGAGACGGGATAAACGACTGTGCGGCTGACGACCCGCATCTCCGTTTGCTGGTCAACCAGATAACCGGCGGCGAGCCTGGCCCAGTCGGACTGGTTTTCACTGCCGTAGACCTCGACGCGGCGGATGAACTCGCTGCCGGCCGTGTTGAGGCTGATGCGATCATGCCGCGGCCGCCCTTGCGCGCGGCGCGCGTCCCCCGGAACAATCCTGAAATCCTGCCGCAGGTGCCGGTTCGGCCCATCAACCATGGACCGGTTCAGCAATTCGAACTGTACCGGGGCAACCTCCTCGACCGGCGCAGGCACCCATAGGAAATACGGCCACTGGTTCGTCCGCGCATCGATGATCCGCAGGTCCGATGGGAAGGCCATGCTTCCGTCGAACAGTTCGGGCGGCGTCTTGATCCGGTAGAGCCGCCCGGATACCACCGAGTCGCGCAGCGGCATGCGCCACATGAACTCGGTCTGGAAATTCGCCGCATGGCAGACCGTCGAAAGGAATAACGACGCCATTGTCGCTCGCAAAACATGGTTACAGTGCCCGGTCCGGTGACCGGGCCTACAACCGGTGTAGGCCGCGTCACCGACGCGGCGAACGGTTTGTGGTCCATGACGGTCTCGCATGCTATTCCCCACTCGCCATGAGCTTCGGCGCCACGCGCTGATAGGCGTAGGACAGGACCAGCAGGAGCAAACCGACGCCGAAGAACGCCGCGATGCGCTCGAGGCCATGCAGTCCTGCGGTATCGATCAGGAACACTTTGAGCACGGTCACGCCGAACACGGCCAAGCCCAGGTAGCGCAGGTAAGCACGGCGGCGCACGAGGCCGGTGATGACCAGAACGAACGCGGAAACAGCCCACCAGATCGTAATCAGGCCGTCGGACCAGCCGGACTTGAGTCGGTCGATCTCCACCGTGACGATCCACAAGACCGCGAGCGCCGACACGATGTACGTGATGACGGGCAGGTTCTGCTTGCGAATAGCCGTGAACGGGTTCCGTTCTGCAAGCCGCGCAAACCAGATGCCGCCAACGAGGATCACAAGCAGGCGCAGGAAAAAGATGCCGTTCTGAAACGCGTGCCATTCGGTGCCGTATCCGTGCCGGCTGACAGCGAGATCGAAGAGGACGACCTTGATCGGGACGACGAGCAGGAGCATGAGTCCGAGCGACGCCACCGTGGTATTGCCGGATGCGAGCGTGGCCACAAGGCCCACGCCGCAGATGGCCAGCGTCGTGATCATCCATGTCCACGGATCCCTCTCGCCCAGGCTGAACAACGTGTCGCCAAAGACAACACCCACCACTCCGAGCAGGCCGAGGCACCACAACACCGTCGGCCATGAGGAAGGCTTTTCGTCCACGGGTGGCGCTTTGTCATGAAGGTAGCCCTGCGCGCCGAGCAGGAGCGACGAGAGGATGCCGACGCAGAACCGCCCGTTCAGGAAAAGCCGCGGCGGTGCGTCGTACAGCGTCACATCGAAGGCGATGGACTTCCCGAGCCCGAGCAGGCCGAGGCCCAGCGCGCCCACCTGCAGGATCGGCGAACGGATGCGCAGCGCGAACCACGCGAGGAGCACGCCTTCGAAGCCCCAGCCAAGGGAGACCCATGCTCCGTCCAGTTGCGCAGGCAGCGCGAGGCTGGCAAAGGTCAGCGCCACGATGGTGAAGGCCAGGACCTCGTCCTTGAATTCCCTGCACGTGCGCCGCCCGAACTGCACGACGCCGAGGTGCGCGATGGCCACAACCAGGTAGGCCGCCCCGCGCCAGTCGCGGTGACCGGCCTCGGCCAGTATCCATTCCAACGCGCCGAGCAGCGCGAGCGACAGGAAGAGGACGCGCAACATGTCAAACGCATGAACCGTGCTGGTCCGCGCGGTCCCGACCTTCAACAGGCCGAGCACGACGAATTCGCTGTAGTAGACCAGCACGAAGGCGAGGCCGACCTTCCACGCGCCCGTACCGATTCCCGGCAGCTCCTGCCCGAGCCAGGCCGCGGCCAGGACCACCGTGAAGAAGGCGCCGAGCGACTGCAGGACCTGCCAGTTCCGGCGCACGCCCATCGCGATCACCGGGATATTCACCACCGCGATGTACGCGAGCGGGAAAAGGCCCGTGGAGAAATCGCCGCGGACCAGCACCGGCGTGATGTACGCGCCGAGCAGGCCCAGCACGCCGATCGCCTGGCTGTTGTACACCGCCGACAGCGCGAACACCGCAGCCGCGCTGGCGACGAGGCCCGCGCCGGCCAGCGTAGGACCCACGAGGTGATAGATGCTGAACGCGGCGAAGACACAGAAATAGAACAGCGCCGAGCCGCCGCCGGTCAGGGCGCGCGCGAGAACGTCCAGGTTCTTCCCGCGCACCTCGGCCAGGTGCCCGAGCGCGACCAGCACGCCGCCCGATAACAGGCCCAGCACGATCCGCGTCCCGGGTCCGATCCATCCGTTCTGGATTGCGTAGCCGACAAAAAACACGACCGCGAGGACCATGGCCGCGATGCCGATGAAGCTCGCCGCCTTGCCGCCGAGCGCGACTTCGAGGCCGGCGTCTTTCGCCGGCCTGTGTTCCAAGTTTGGAGTTTCATGTTTCAAGTTCGGAGGAGAACCTGGAACGTGAAACGTGGAACTTGAAGCAGGGCTCGGCATCGGTGGTGGGCGCACAGGCTCGGATACAGGAGCGGGAGTCGGTTCCACGCCTTCGCGGGCAAGTCTTTCCTTCAGCTCGCGTATCTCGCGGGAGGCGCGCGATGCGGTGGTCAGTGCAATGATCGAGAGGACAATCGGACCGAAGACGATGGCGCCTGCCAGGGATATCCAAATCATGTCCACAAACACCTCCGCATAGTCATGGCCCGGGATTCTGTCGCGAGTAATCCTGAATCAAGATGTAGCCGCGCGGATCGCTTTTCGACCCCACACAAAGCAGACGGACGGCGCGGAGCGCCGTGCCTACCTGGAGGGAGACAAGGTTTCAGACTGATGCACCACTCTTGTTTACGGGATAACGCGATAAGGTTACTATGCTGGAGATGCTTTTCACAGCCCGAATGACGCGGACCTTGGCCGTTGCGGCGTTGTTGATCCCAGCCACGGCCTTCGCACAATCCAGCCCGAATCCCTCACCCGATGGTTTGTGGCAGTCCCTCCCGGTCATGCCCTTGGCGGCAGGACGCCAGCCGTGGGTACACCCTCCCAAGTTCAGTGGATACCGGCTGGAGCCGGACCTGATGTCCGCCTCGCTCGGGCAGGCGCCGTCCGAGTCCGTCGCGCCGGCGAAGCGTTCGGCGCTGGTCATCAACCTGCCGCGACCGGACGGCACGTATGAGCGGTTCAACATCGTCGAATCGCCGGTCATGGAAGAAGGCCTCGCCGCGAAATTCCCGTCGATCCGCACCTATGCCGCGCAGGGCATCGACGATCCCACGGCCCGGGCGCGGCTCGACCTGACGCCACTCGGCTTCCACGCGCAGGTCTTCTCCGCGCGCGGCGGGTACTACATCGACCCCTACTGGCGCAACGACCGCGAGACCTACGCGAGCTACTTCGTCCGCGACTACACCGTGGCCGGCAAGGACTGGAGCTGCGGCGTGGTCGCGGATGCCGCGTCATCCGCCCTGTCCGCGCCCGCGGCCGCGCGCGGACCGGACCTCATGAAATCGAACGGTGACACACTACGCAAATTCCGCGTGGCCGTCGCCGCCCCGGGCGAATACACAACCTTCTACGGCGGCACGACCACCGGCGCCATGGCGGGCATCGTGACGACCATCAACCGTGTCAACCAGCTCTACGAGAACGACCTTGCGATCCGCATGCTCATCGTGTCGAACAACGACCAGATCGTTTACACCAACGCCGCCACCGATCCGTACACGCTCACGAGCTGCACCTTTCTTCTCGCGCAGAACCAGTCCAACATCGATTCGGTCATCGGCGACGCCAACTACGACATCGGCCACGTGGTCAACGATAGCACCGGCGGCGGGCTCGCGACGCTCGGCGTCGTGTGCAGAACGGGCTTGAAGGCCCGCGGCTGCACGGGCTCCACGTCGCCGGTCGGCGACGCCTTCGACATCGACTATGTCGCACACGAGATGGGCCATGAGTTCGCTGCGCAGCACACCTTCAACGGCGAGACCGGCAGTTGCAGCGGCTCAAACCGCAACGGGCCGACGGCCTATGAGCCCGGCAGTGCGTCAACCATCATGGGCTACGCCGGCATCTGCGGCGTCGACAACCTGCAACCGCACAGTGACTCGTACTTCCTCTTTGCGAGCATTACGCAGATCCTCGGTTATGTGGAAACGACAGGCACCTGCTCCACGAATGTCGCGACAGGCAACACGATACCAACCGTGAACGCGGGGCCCAATTGCACGATTCCCAAAAGCACACCGTTCGAACTCACCGCGTCCGGCAGCGACGGCGACGGAGACACGCTGACGTACTGCTGGGAGGAAAAGGACCTCGGCGCCTCGCGATTGCTGACTGAACCGGACAATGGATTCAGCCCCCTGTTTCGTTCGTTCTCGCCCACCACCAGCCCGACACGGATATTCCCGCAGTTGGCCCGGATCCTGAGCAACACGAATTCGAACGACGAGAAGCTTCCCTCCCTCGCGCGGACCATGACGTTTCGCGTCACGGTACGGGACAACCGTGCCGGCGGCGGCGGCGTGAACGATGACGACGCGGTGCTGACGGTGGTCACGCAAGCCGGGCCGTTCCAGGTCACCTCGCCCAACACCTCGGTGACCTGGTCCGGCATGTCCACGGTGACGTGGAACGTCGCGAACACGGACCTGTCACCGGTCAATACGACAAACGTGATCATCCTGCTCTCGACTGATGGCGGGCAATCCTTCGGGACAGTGCTGGCCTCCAACACGGCGAACGACGGCTCTCAGCTCGTCACGCTGCCCAATGTCTCGGCGACCAACGCGCGCGTGAAGGTGCGTGCGGCCACCAACATCTTCTTCGACATCAGCGATGCGAACTTCACGATTGCGCCGTCCGGTGCGTATTTTGCGGCCAGCGGTCCCCACGCGATCGACGATTCGGCGGGCAATAACACCGGCGGCATCGACCCCGGCGAGTCCGGTGTGAAACTGTACGTCCGGATTCAGAACGTTGGCCCGGGGGCCGCCACCGGCGTTTCGGCCACTCTGACCAACCTGACCGCCACCGCGCTGGTCACGACGCCGACCTCGTCCTACCCGGACATCGCCGCATCCGCGACCGCGTCGAACAACTCGCCGTTCGTGTTCAAGCTCTCGGCCTCCCACGCCTGCACGAGCCCGGTCAGCCTGCGGATCACCGTCGCGACCAGCGGCGGCACGAACAGCGCCGACTTCACCGTCAGCCCCGGCGCCATCCAGACCACCACGAACTCGTTCAACGTGACGACCAACATCCCGGACAACAACACCAACGGTGTGAGTATTCCCTTCGTCATCCCCGACCTGGGAATCATCCAGGATGTGGACTTCCGCTTCGATGGAACCTCCTGCTCGACTGACCCATTGTCCACGACGGTCGGCCTGAACCACGATTGGATCGGGGACATCGTGGTAAAACTGACCAACCCGACGACCGGAACCGTCGTCACGCTGATCAACCGGCCGAGAGCGGGGAATTGCCAGGGACACAACTTCTGCCAGACGCGCCTGGACGACGACGGCGCCTTCCCGAGCATCCAGAGCATCGCGCTGGACGGTTCTGATTCGCCGCACACCGGCACGTGGCGCCCGACCAATTCGCTGTCCGCGTTCGACGCCCAGTCCGCCGGCGGCACGTGGATACTGAACGTGAGCGACCGCGGCGCCCTCGACACCGGAGCCGTGCATGCGTTCTCCCTCATCGTCACCGCCAGCGCCTGCACCCCCGTCGCCAATCCGGATTTCGACAGCGACGGCATGCCGGACGCCTGGGAGACCGCGAACGGGCTGAATCCGAATGTCTCCAATTCGCCGGGGGCGGATGCGGACGGAGACCTGGTAAGCGACCTGAGCGAATACATCGCCGACACGGTCCCGAGCAGCAGCGCCTCGTACCTGAAACTGAATGTGCTCTCCAACACCGGTCCGCGCAGCATCCAGTTCGGCCCGTCCTCGACCGGACGCATCTACACGCTGCAGTACGTCGACGATCTCGTACCCGGCACGTGGTCCAATATTCCGGACCAGGTTGACCTTCCCGGCGACGGAACTTCGCAGGACGTGCTGAGCGATACAAACGGGACCCCCGACCGGCGCGTGTACCGGATCGGCGTGGAGTTGCCGTGATACGCCGACGCACGCATCGCAGATGCGTGGCTACACCAGATGGGTTGTCGTTCGTCCCAGTGTAGCCGCGGCTCTGCGAGCCGCGCCGTCCGGACACGCATCACACCTGCCCGCCGTGCTACGCTCGCCCGAAACGCTACGCGTATGCGTTGCGAGCGGGCACAGCGTTGCAGGCGGGGATGCGGGGCTACATCATCGCCAGCGCCGCCTCGATGGCGCGATCAGGCGCAAGACCGGTCAGGCAGAGAATTTCCTTCCCGGGCAGCAGGCATTTCTCCGAGAAACAGGGCCGGCACGCGAGCTTGACATGAGTGAGCACGCGGTGCTTCGCGCCATAGGGACCGGTCCTCTTCGGATCTGTCGGCCCAAACAGCGCAAGCACCGGTACGCCAACGGCGGCAGCCACGTGCATGGGTCCGGAATCGACCGACACCGCGAGATCCATCTCCTGGAGGTGGCTGCCAAGTTCCATAAGGCTGGTCTGGCCACACAGGTTGACGGCAAACCCTTCGAGTTGCCGCTCGATCCGCGAGCAGGCCACGGCGTCGGCCGGCGTGCCGAAAAGATAGATCGTCGCTTGTTTCTGCTTCTGCAAGGCGCGCCCGACGGCGACGAAGTGCGCGACCGGCCAGTTTTTCGTCGGCCAACGCGACCGCGGTAGAAACGCCACGTGGGGCCGCTGGGCATCCAGTTCCTTCTTCGGGAAGCGAACCGGAAATACCGGCTCCGCAGCGGGCAGATTCAGATGACGCACGACATCGAGGACCTCGTCGACCGCGTGCCGGTCCTTGTTCGTGGGTCCGGCCACCTCGTCGTACAACAGCCGCGAGCCCTCGCGGTTGAACGACGGCCCGATGCGCCGCTTCGTGCGGGCCAGCCGCGCCACGGCGGCGCTCTTCAGCAGGCCCTGCAGGTCGAGGACGAAGTCATACGCGTCGCGTCGAAGATCCGACAGGAACGACGGCAGTCCTGTCGCCAGCGCCCGGCGCGGAAACGCGATCACACGGTCGATGTCAGCGAAGCACTGAACCAGGTCAACGTATTCCGGCTGCGTCACCCAGTCGATCGACGCACCCGTCCCCTGCTTGATCGCGTGGACCGCAGGCAGCGCGTGGAAGAGGTCGCCGAGGGAACTGAGTTTGATGACGAGGATGCGGCTCATAGCGGAGGTGTCAGGTGTCGGGTGTCAAGTGTCAGTAAGACCTGCATGCTGACACCTGAAACCTCATGTTCACTTCTTCGAGGCTTCGAGCAGTTTCAGCATCACGGCCTTCTGGACGTGGAGCCGGTTCTCGGCCTCGTCGAAGACGACGGACTGCGGGCCATCGATGACCTCGGCGGTCTGCTCGTAGCCCCGCATCGCGGGGAGGCAGTTCATGAAGAGCGCGTCCTTCGCCGCCAGCTTCATCAACTCCGCGTTGACCTGGTACGGCTTGAACACCCTGACCCGTGCCTCGGTCTTATGCTGCGGGATGTGGTAGCTCATCCACGAATCGGTGTAGACGATGTCCGCGCCGGCGACAGCCTCGCGCGGGTCCTGCGTCACAAGCACGTTCGCGCCTGTCTCGGCGCCCGCCTTCGTCGCCAAGGCGATGACCTCCTCGAGGGGGCTGTACTCCTCGCCCTTCGGGCAGCCGATGCTGACGTGCATGCCCATCTTCGTGCAGCCGAAGAGCAGCGAATGCGTCACATTGTTGTTGCCGTCTCCGAAATACGCGAGCTTGAGGCCCTTCAACGTGCCCTTGTGCTCCTGCGCGGTCATGAGGTCGGCCAGGATCTGGCACGGGTGCGAATAGTTCGTCAGACCATTGATCACCGGCACCCGCGACAACTTCGCCATCTCCTCGATGTGCGCCTGCTCGAACAACCGGCACATGATGATGTCGACGTAGCGGCTGACTACGCGGATCATGTCCGCAACGCTCTCCTTGCCCGCGCCGAGCGGCGACGTAGCCGTGTCGTAGAAGATCGCGTGACCGCCCATCTGCGCGAAACCCGTCTCGAACGAGACCCGGGTGCGCAGGCTCGGCTTCTCGAAGATCATCATCAGCGTCTTGCGCCGCATCGCGTCGGAATAGTCGCCGCGCTTCTTCTTGACCTTCTGCGCGAGGGCAAGGACTTCGTCGATGAGGTCCGTGGACCAATGTTCGAGGGAAATGAGGTGGAGCATAGGAATAACCAAACACCAATAACCAATAACCAAACACCAATAACCAATAACCAATAACCAAACACCAATAACCAAACGGTCAATTTGTCACAGTATTCCGCAAGATTGAAACAAATATCCGGGTAAGTTCGATGGCCTCTGACTTCAATGCTTGTGAGTCACCCTCCACGACAGGCTCGGCGGCCACGATCATCCGAAGCCAGTAGCACGTTTCCTTGGACTCACGCTTGCATATACCTATTCGGTATCGAAAGTCCTTTCGCGTCTCCGTGTCATTGGCCTCGCGGTAGTTTGATCCTGGACTCGTACCCGCCCGCACGAGCTGCACAATCAGGGTTCTCGTTACGCAATTCCGCGGCACCATTTTTGCGAACCGAATGATGGCTTCACCGAACTGGGCGGTGCGTTCCTCCAAGTCAAACGCATGTCTGCCGGCCGGTTCGTTCAGACAAAGCGCGTCGCTTGCGTGCTGAACATATTCCGTCACATCGTCGCTCATAATCGTTTGGTTATTGGCGCTTGGTGTTTGGTTATTGGTTATTGGTGTTTGGTTATTGGTGCTTGGTTATTGGCGTTTGGTTATTCAACTTTCCAAGTCCATGAAGTAGCGGTCGATTTCCTTTTCGCGGTCGAAGATCATGAGGATCAAGGCGGCCCGGACCCACATGCCGTTGCGGACCTGCCGCCAGTACTTCGCGCGCGGGTCGGAATCGAACTCCGTCGGAATTTCCTGGCGCCGCGGCAGCGGGTGCATGATGACCGCGTCCTGGCGCAGCAGTTCCAAGTGCCGCACCTCGAGTTGGAACCGGCTGACGTCGATCGCCTGGCTCTCGCTCGCGGTGTCCCACTCGTCCTGAATACGCGTCATGTAGATCGCGTCGACCTCGGGAATGATTTTCTCGAAGTCGGCCGTGACCTCGTACTGCTGCCCCGCGCGATCCAGCGCGTCGAGCACGTCCTTGCCGATCTGCAGCTGTTCGGGAGCAACGAAATACTGCTTCACGCCCGGGTAGAGCGAGAGCAGCCATGAAAGCGAGCGGACTGTGCGCCCGCGCAGCAGGTCACCGACGAACGCGATCTTCCGGCCCTCGATCGCGCCCTTCTTCTCGAAGCTCCGCTTCAGCGTGTACATGTCGAGCAGCGCCTGCGTCGGGTGCTGGTCCTTGCCCGAGCCCGCGTTGATGACCGGCACGGGCCGGTCCGTGTGCGACAGCATCCATGCGATCCGTTCGGCGAATCCGCCCTCGGGATGGCGCATGATGATCATGTCGAAATACGAGCTGAACGTCCGGACCGAGTCTTCCTGCGACTCGCCTTTGATCTCGCTCGAGGTCGACTGGTCGCGCACCGCGGCCGGCTGGATGCCGACGATCTGGCACGCGGCGAAAAACGAAAGGAACGTCCGCGTCGACGGCTGCGAAAAGTAGAGCAACGCGCGTTTTTCCGACAGCAGGCTCTGCAGGAAGTGCATGCCGCCGCGGGTCTTTGCGATCTTCCGGATCCTCGTCGCCAGCTCGCACAGGCGGTCGATCGTCGGCCGGTCGAACTGCTGCGCAATCAGCGCATGGTACGGCCTGCCGTCGCGCATGAAGTACGGGACCTTTTCCTCCAGCCCCTTCCTTCGGAACTCCTCCCACGGGAGTTTCTTGAGCGTGTTTTCCTTGTAGATCATATAGGTCACGGATGGTGTTCCCTTCGCGACCGCAACGTAAACCAACAGGCGCCGCCAGTTCGAGCCAAAATTTGCGGGACATGCCCTTTGCGCGCCGCTCGTCCCAGTCGGGAGGGACCGGCTCCGCCGGTCCGATTCGGACAGCCGGAGGCTGTCCCTCCAGACTTCCCTCAGAGCCACCGGACCACATCACATATTTGACCGGACCCACTGCATGGGCTTATCTTGACGATCATGATCCGTGGGTTGTCCATCCTTTGCGCGGCACTGCTGCTTTCGACCTCAGCCCGCGCGACCGACCTATCCCACCCGGGCCCGTTGGCCGTGGCCGAAACGCAGGTCGCCGTCGTGCGGCCAGACCTCTCGCTATTCCCGGCGCTGCTCTTCTACCCGGCCGGCCCCGATCGGATCGGGGCGCCCTACCCCGCCATCTGTTTTGCTCACGGCTACCTCACGGCCCCCGAACGCTACGCGCCAACGCTGCGTCACCTCGCGAGCTGGGGCTACATCGTCATCGCGCCGCGGTCCGGCCTCGACCTCTTCCCCGACCACGACCTGTACGCGGAGGACGTGAGCCACGCGCTGAAGTTCCTCGAAGACGCGAACGCCGATCCGGCATCGCTTCTTCGCGGGCTCGTGGACACCAACCGCTTTGGGCTGTCGGGTCATTCGATGGGCGGCGGCGCGGACCTGTTGTCCGCCGCCATGGATGACCGCATCCGCGCCGTCGCCGCGCTGGCGCCCGCGGAGACGTGGCCCTCCGCGATCGCGGACATGTACCTCATCGAGGCGCCGGTTTTCCTGATCGCCGGCACGGACGATGCGTTCGCGCCCATCCTGCGCCACCAGCTCCCGATGTACGAGAACGCGAACGCGCCCCGCGCGCTGGCGGCGATCAAGGGCGGATCGCACTGCGGATTCATGGACGACCCGCCGCCCGATGCGGTGTGCGACACCGCGTCCGTCCCTTCCCATACGCAACTCGCGATCACGCGCCGGCTGCTCACCGCGTTTTTCAACCACCACCTCAAGGGCGACCAGTCGGCCTGGACCTGGATCTGGGGCCCGGCCCTTCAGTACGACAGGCGACTGATCTCCGTTGCGGACCCGGGCATCGAGATGCAACCGCCCGCGCAGAGCGCCGATGCGGAACCCGGGCAGGATGCCGTCTTCAACGTCCAGGTGAAGAATACCGGGCGGGATCCGGACGCCTACACGTTGATGGCGGAAGGCCACACCACCGGCCTCGCGATCACGCCCCCGGTCACGCCCGTCTTGAATCCGGGTGAGTCCGTGACCGTGCAGGTCCGCCTCGCCGCGCCGACGCGCATGCGAGAAGGCATCACAATCCTCAGCGCAAGGTCGGGGAACGACGGCGCGACACGGCAGTTCATGGTGCTGCAGACGAGATAGGTCTATTGACTCTCGCAAAATATAGTGACGCTCCTGCCGGGTAGGGCGCGCTGGCCCAGCGCGCCATGGACGGCTGGGCCAGCCGTCCCTACCAGCGCAATGCCTCAGTATATTTTGCGCCTCAATAATGCCAGGTCACAATGATAATCGGCCTATGTACAGGCGGCGAGATCAACGGGCAAATTGAATCTCGATCCGCGCCGGGATTTTCGGCACGACGATTTCATGGGCGGCAAAAGCCCGGCACGGCGCGCCGTCCACGGCAACAGAGGCGATCGGCACCGCGTACGGCGATTTGAGAAGCAGCTTGCCCGGCGCGCGGACACTCCCGTCGATGCTCACGCGCAGGACGCCACCCGTATCCTGCATG
This sequence comes from bacterium, assembly GCA_043802525.1. Classification (GTDB taxonomy): domain Bacteria; phylum Verrucomicrobiota; class Kiritimatiellia; order CAIVKH01; family CAIVKH01; genus JAZDKY01. The sequence goes on along the minus strand of JAZDKY010000076.1, from coordinate 11,538 downwards.
CGGAAGCTCACGTCGCCCCAATAGGTCGGCGCGTTTTCGACGCCCACCGTCCGCCCGTCGTGGAGCCATTCCTCCGAGATGCCCGCGCCCAGCACGAGCGATCCGTCGCTTTCGCGCTCGTAGACGAACATCGCGCGCACGGCCGAGAGGAAGCCTGACGCGACCCACGTGTGCGGCATGTCCCCGATGTAGCCACCGCGGTCAGGCGGAAAATAGAGCGCCTCCGGCCATTGATTCCAAGCCGGCGGAATGCGACACGCCAGGAGATACTTGAATACCTCCAGGGCGCGCTCTTTCTGTCCCATCCGGAGATAGGCCTCGACGATTCGGAATTCGTAGGGCGAGAAGCTGCCGGTCCAGCCGGGCGCCTGCCGTTTCGTGAAGTCGCCGTAGTAGCGGTCGAACGTCGCGCGGAGCGGTTCGACCGGCAGCGCGTCCTGTTCGCCGCACGACGTGACGGCGATGGCTGTCGACGACGCGTCGAAGTCGCCCAGCTCCGCGCACCCGGGCAGGTACGTGATGTGATGCCATGCCATGGCCGCCTTGATCGACGCATAGACATCGCGGCTGAACTCCGTTCCCTCGCCGCGAATCCGGGCCGCTTCGCCGGTCTTGCCGAGCGCGCCGGCCAGCGCCGCGGCGTCCCGCCAGCCGCGGATGGCCCAAAAATCGTCCCAATACGAGTGATTGCCGGGCTCCGGATAATAGCCTTCATGGCTGACAGATTTTGGAAGAATGCCGTAGTAGCGCCGCTGATCGTCGTTCTGTTTCAGTTCTTCGCGAAGCTCCTCTTTTCGGATCGAGCGAAGATAATCGAGCGAGGCCATGACCGACGGCCATTTCGCCGCGACGAAATCGCGGTCGCCGGTGAAACGATAGTACTGCCGCACGGCATAGATCCATTCGCCCTGGCTGTCGAATTCCTTCACCGGATTTACCTCGTTCCGGCCGATGATGACGATGGCCGGGACGCGCCCGTCGCCGTACTGGTGGCCGCCGTACCAATCGAGGAACTGCCTCACTTCGTCGCGGTAGCCCATGCGCAGCAGGGCCGCGGACGTCATGGCGCCGTCCCGCATCCACGCGGCCTCGTACGCGCGCGAGCCAGGCTGGATCGCCGGGCCGTCGCGGTTCAGCAGGATGTAGGCGAGACTGGAGCGCACAGTATCGGCCAGCTCCTGGTCGGGAAGGGTCAGGTGGAACCGGTCGATGCGGGTTTTCCAGTTCCGGGCGACGCTGTCGCGCAACGCTTCCACCTCGCCAAAAGTCCGCGCCGCCACGAGCGAGTCCGGATGCAGCGGGAGGGCGATCGCGAAGTTCGTTTCCGCCCCGGGTTCCAGCTCGCCGACAAACTCCAGTGCCCCGGAGGCCAGCCCCCCGGCATCGTGCACTGCCGCACCGGCGGGAAGAATCCCCTTCTCCAGGTAATCGATGATCTCGCCGTCCTGCGCGGTCACAGCGCCGAATCCGGCCGGCGACGTCAGGGGAACAAGGCGATATTCGTTGGCGCGCACTTCACCGTTGCTGAAGGCAAGATCGTGGATGCGCGTGTACCCGCCCCACTGCCACGGAGGATTGATTTCAAAGGGACGCAGGGCAAGAAAGAGCCGGGGCCGCACCGGGCGGTCGCCCGTGTTGCGGATGTTGTACGTCACGTAGGTTACGGACGTGCCGCCCGGGCCTGCCCCGAAGGCTGTGATGCGCATCGTCAGGCCGGGACGCGTCCACGTGACCGAGGGGATCGGAAGACAGGCCTCCGCGAGCGACTGCGTCAGCTCCACATCCTCGCGGGTCACGAGCGTGTCGTCGACATAGAGGAACGGCGCGATTGAAAAACATTTATACGGCTCGACCGACCCATCCTGGCAAAACAGGCTTTCTTTGAAATCGCCTTCCGCTCCGACAATCGTCCAGTACCCCTGATGGCCCGTGAGCCAGTACGGGTACTGCCCTTCGGGGGCAAGGTGCCCGCGCATCTGGAAGTACTCTTTGCTGTCCCTCTGCCGGACGCTGTCGAGTGCGCTCTTCAGCGCGCCGTCGTTTTTCGCCACAAGCAGCGAACCGAGCACTCCTCCCTCGCCGGGCCGGCAGGTGACCCTGACGTCAATCTGGTTTTCCGCATCAAACGCGAGGAATTCCTTCAGTCCAATGCGAACCTGTTTCCTGCGCCCGTCGCCCTCGGCCACCTTGCGGCCATGGACGCGGACTTCATACCGGTCACGCACATCGGTGAGCTGGATATACGGGTCGGCGTCCCGCCATGACTCCGGAATGTAGAACACGCACCGATACACGCCCTCCGACGCGGCCGGGAATCCCTGCGCCGCCAGCGACGAATGCGTCTGGATGTCCGTCCACGTTCCGGTCGCCGCGCCATCCTGGAAGGACCAGGTCTTCTTGAAAAAGATATCCGCCGGCTGGCCTTCGCCCCAGGGCTCGGTGGCGGTCTTCGCCTCGACCTCGAACAGCGAGTAGCCCCACGCCGTGCCCCGGCGTTCGCACAGGATCTTCAGATAGCGGGCGCTCGTCTTTTCAAAATCGATGTCATCGAGGCCGCCGTCCCCGCCGGTCGTGCGGTACAGGGTCGCCCAGTTGGTCGCGTCACACGAAGCGAGGATGCTGTAGGAACTGCCGTACGCCGCCTCCCAGTACAGGAGCACACCGGTCAGGTCCTTCTCCCCGCCATAATCGATCAGCAGCCACTGTGGGTCGGAAAAGTCGCTGCTCCACCGGGTCCCGCGGTCGCCATCGATCGCACACCTGGCCGGCAACGCGTCGTTCTGTGATGAAGCGGATGCATGCGTTTCGGCGGCGGCCGGGATCCAGGCGAAGACCGTGCCGGCAACGACCAGGCTCATCACCAGCCACCGCGTGAGCTTGGCGGATTTCATCGCGCTGAACGTGCCTCATTCCGCCTTCTGGAAACCGGCCTTGGCCATGGCGTCCTGGATTTCCGGGTTCCGCATGAACAGTTTCCAGACGAGGCCCGATCGATAGTTCTCCAGCAGGGCAACAAATGCGCCCTTGTTCACGCCGTCATGTTTTGGGTCGAACCAGTTCTTCTCCTCGTTGAACGCGCTCCGGAATCCGTGCCGGTCGTAGATGCGGTCGCCGAATTTCGTATAGACATGGCGCAGGAACGCGATCGACTCCTTTGGCGTGAACGGAATCGACGCCCCAGCCGCCGTCACGGCAATCGTTCCGTCATCGTCGGCAGGAGCGGCCCCATTGCCCCACGGCAGGCCGTGGCCGCCGTAGCCGCCCGGATGCAGCGGGCAGCCGCAGTCGGTCAAGCCCCAGACCGGACCGTACCCCGGCATGCCCTTCGGATTCTGCCGCGCGTATTCCAGGTGCGAAAGCGCGGCCCGGCGCGTGTTCTCGAAATACGTGATGCCCTTCTCGCGCGTGTACCGGTCCTGCACGTCGCGGAGATCCAGCCAGGCCTGCGAATACTGGTGCGTGAACAGCGCGGGGCAGAAGAAATACGACTGGCCATACGTTTCCTTCCACAGGTAGGTCGACGCCCAGCCGTCCCAGCATGCAGTCGACGCGGGATACGTCGGCGAGCCCAGCGCCATGATGTACACGATCATGCCCTCGTTGTAGCCCATGACCCGGAAATCGCCGAATTTCCCCGTGGCATAGTCGCACCCCCACGCCAGCGTGTTCAGGACCCCGCCTTTGCCGTCGTCTTGAAACGCGTCGTACCGGACGCGCTGGTAGATCACATCGGCATCATGCCGGATGGCCTGCTCCGTCTCCGACGGCCCGTCGAAGTACTGCTTGCATACAAGGGCGCCTGCGCAGACGAACGACGTCTCCACGATGTCGTAGCTGCCGCGGTACGAGTTATCGTGCGCGGTCTTCGCGTCGGTGATCCAGAGGAACGCACCGTCGTGCCGGTCCGCGACATCGCGGAAGGTCCGGAGGATCTTCAGGACCCGCCCGGCAGCGTCCTCGCGCGCGATCCATTTCCGTTCCGCCCCGATGCACAGCGCGATGAGCCCGAACCCGTTGCTCCCGACGTGCGTCCTCTTCCTGTCCATCATGATCAGGCCGCTGATCGGGTGCGCGTTCTCAACGTAGTACATGACGCTGTCGTGCTCGACGCGGTCGATGAAGTCATCGTCGCTCATCCGCGAGATATCCACGCCGCCCGCGCCGAGCCCGGCCGACGGCGTGCGGCAGGAGAGCAAAAGAAGGAGCACCAGGCAGACAGGAATGCTTCGCAGAACATTGAACGTTGAATGTCCTGGTTCACGCTCAACGTTCGAAGTTCGGTGTTCGATGTTCGACGTTTTCTTCCTCATTTGATGAACCTCCCAAACTGCTCATCCAGCCCCGCCATGCCATCGATGTTGTAGTGGGTCTGGAGCGCCTTCCCGGGCGGCTCGTCGTTGATGATGTCCGTGATGAACGGCAGGAATTTCTCCGGCGGCTTTTCCAGCATGAAGAAGGCGATGAGGTAGCGCGACGTGTCGTAGAAACTCCGGATCGCGTGCACGCTGGGCGGGTAGCTTTCGGCGGACAGCAGGTCCGCGACCGGGGACGGCATCTTCAGTCCCTTGAACTGGGCCTTCTTGCTTTTCTTGACGCCCTTGAACTCCGCGTAGGCGAATTCGCCGTACCATTCCGCGAGGCCTTCGTTCAACCAGAGCGGCAACCGCTTCGTGAAGAACCGATTCACGACCAGATGTGTTATCTCGTGACCCAGCACCTCCGCGCTGCTCTGGATGTCGCCGGCCTGCTGCAGGTACATCGCCGGCCCCTGCACGAGCGAGAACGCCCACTCCGCCCCACCCGGGCCCATCAGCGCCTGGAACACCTTCCAGTCCTTCTCGCTCCGGAAGATGAAGATGTGCGAGCGACCGCCCGCGCGGTCGACCACGCCCTTCAGGTCATTCGCAACGTACGAATAGAAGAACTCGCCCATCCGCGCGACCTTCGCCGCGAAGATGGCCTTCTCGAAATGGAGGACGAAGTGATCCGTCTGCGCGTGTTTCCATTTCCACTGCGCGTCCGCGAGCACCTGCTGGCCGAGCGGTGACAGCGTCGCAACGTCCATGTTCGTCATCGTCACATCCACCCACGCGAAGTCCTGCTTCGGCGCGGCGAATGACGGAAGAGCCAACGCCAGCAATATCAACAGGACCAAGGTAGGGCGCGCTGGCTCAGCGCGCCATGGACGGCTCGGCGAGCCGTCCCTACCCGCCCGTTGCACCCACGCCCCGTAGATCGATAGCGCGGCGAACATCACGCACAGGCCCCAGAACATTTCCTTCATCTCGATCGTGTCCAGTTTCACGATCAGCGCCACATCCGGCCCGAAACGCTCCGTGATCCACGGCCGGATCGCCTTCTGGGCGGGAACGACCAGGTCGGTGAACAGGAAACACGGCACGAGCGATACCGGCGCCAGGTAACGGCGCCACACGAAAGGATCCCACCGCCGCCACACGAGCAGCGCGAGCGGAGCGGCGATGCCGAAGACCTTCATGAACATGGAAACGACCACGACGGGATGGACGTGCTCGAAGTTCATGTTGTGCAGGTTGAACTCACCCTGCTCGTTGTTCTGTTTCATCTCGGCCGGCGTCTCAAAACCGAACACGCGCTGGCCCCAACTGATCTCCTCGCCCGCGCAGACGAAGAAGAAAAGCGCCAAGCCCGCGATATAGGCGCGCGACCACCGGTCCATGCCGGCACGAAAACGGAATACGTTCACCGTGACGAGGCTCGCGAGGGAAAATCCGGCGAATGTGATCCATTCAACCGTGCGGTCCTCGCCACGAAACCAGCGCTGGTGGAACGGCGGCGAGATCGCGTAGACCGTCCAGTAGATGGCGATCATGGCGAGGAAAACGCATGGAAGCACCCACGGGAGCCTGCTTTTCCGGTTCATTTAGGATGCAGGTTGGGATTTTTCCCGCGGACTGTAAAGGATGTAGCGGCGCTTCACAGAAGCGCCGCTACACTTTCGCCAGCGTCTGCTTGATCGCCCTGGCCGTCGCCGCGCCGATGCCGGGCACCGCCGCGATTTGCTCCTCCGTCGCGCGGCGCAGGCGCGCGACGGAACCGAATTCCTTGAGGAGCTGCTCTTTGCGCTTCGCGCCGATGCCCTCGACCTCGTCCAGCGCCGAATCCCGGATGCGCCGCGCGCGGAGGACGCGATGGTACGTCAGCGCGAACCGGTGCGCCTCGTCGCGCAGGCGGCGGATCATGTTCAGCCCGGGCGAATCAGTCGGCAGCCGGATTGGCGGCAACGAGGTGTCGTTGTTCCAGTGCAGTTCCTCGTAGCGCTTCGCGAGGCCGGCCGACGGCAGGCCCGCGAGGCCAAGCACGGCGAGTTCGGCCCGCGCCGCGCGGAGCTGCGTGATGCCACCGTCGACGAGCACGAGTCCCGGCCGCTCGAGGTTCTCCCGCACGACCCGCGCGTAGCGGCGGCGGATCACCTCCGCCATCATCGCCGGATCATCCCCCTTCGCTATGGCTGCGGGGGACATACCGCTTCCCTCCACCGTCTTGATGCGGAACCGCCGGTACCGGTTCGGAGCAGGCACGCCGTCGATCGCACACACCATGCTCGCCACGGCGTGGGTCCCGGATATGTTCGAGATGTCGAAACACTCGATGAGCCGCGGCGGTTCCCTTAGCGCCAGCGCTTCCCGCAATTGCTCTATCCCGGCCCTGGCCTCCTCCTCCTTCAATTCCAGCGATCGCGTTCCACGCGATCGTTGCTTGATTGCTTTGCGCAGGAGGAGCCACATGTCGCGCAGCGCGGCGGCTTTCTCGAAATGACGCGCGGCGGATTCCTTCTCCATCTCCTGCTTCAACTCCTGGAGGACATCCGCGCGCCCGCCGTGAAGGAAGGCGCACGCCTGTTCAACGCGTTCGCGGTACTGCTCCGCAGTGACCTTCGCGATGCACGGTGCGGAGCAGAATCGCACGATGTCGTTGTGGCAGTGCCTGTGGTCTTCCGGCCCCGGCACGGGCGGGCGGCACTGCCGGATGCCAAATCTTTTCTCGGTGAACTCCAGCGCCGCGCGGGCCGACATGGACGAGGCGTACGGGCCGAAATAGGACGCGCCATCGAGCTTGTCAAAGCGGCACGTCTGGAAGCGCGGGAACGGATCGCGCAGGTCCGCGCGCAGCATGAGGAACCGCTTATCGTCCTTGAAGAATAGATTATAGCGCGGCCGGTACTCCTTGATCATCCGGCCCTCGGTCAGGATCGCTTCGGCCTCGGTTCGCACGACGATCGTTTCGAAATCGTCGATCGAGTGGATGAGGCTGCGCAGCTTCGGGTCCGCGCTCACCGCCGTGCCGCGCTGGAAATAATGCCGCACTCGCGAGCGCAACGACGACGCCTTGCCGACGTAGATGATCTTCCCGTGCCGGTCGCGCATGAGGTACACGCCCGGTTTGTCCGGAAGCTCCTGCAGCTTCTTCGTCACTTTGTCGGAGATGCTCATGGGTGGAAGTGTCGAGTGGCGAGTGGCAGGTGTCGAGGAACAGTCCGTCCACTCGACATGCGTCAGCCGATACTCCTCCATTTTTTCAACTCTGCAAAGAAATCGCTGTTTTCCCAACCCCTGGAAAAATTACCTGAAACAATTCCGAGGATTGGAAAATCGGCCGGAATTTCTCCCAACCCTTGGGAAAAGGCGATCCGTAGCCCGTGTCCATTTTTGTCCAATTGCGAAGAACCGCCGTGCGTCACTCGGGAATTCGTGCGCATTCGTGGTTTCCGCATATCGGATATCAGACATTTGGTCTGCTTTGGCGTTTGATTTCGTAACAAGCATACCAACAAGCGACCTGCGTTTCCTCTCTCAAGATCGCGTGTCTTCCCGATGGTACGTCGACGGCCTACGCGGGTTTTCGTGCCGGCAGGGCAGTGGTCATAAGCGAGGACCGGTGGCCACGTCGGGGCAACGGCATGCTACTTGCTGGCTAAGTTGGGCGCGAACCCGTTCTGAATCAGGTAGGGAGCGGCGGTGCAGGGACGCACCGCCCTACCAAGTTACGCAGAGGACCGATAGAGACCAGGAAAGGTAGCCATGATCACGCACATCAAGGTCATACCGCCCGTCAAGGACACCCGGACCGCCCACAACACGTCCCCACCGAAATTCGGCGTCCTCTACGAAGACCCCTCGAGCCAGCACCCCCGCGCCATCCGCCTCATCACGCGCGTACCGCCGCAATATCTGCGGGCCTTCATGCGCGGGGAGTGAGCAGGAAACGGCTTAACCGCAAAGAGGCGCAAAAGGCGCAGAAGTTTTTTGCGCCTTTTGCGCTTTCTTGCGGTTATCGTCTCCCCTCATGTCGTCAGGTGATCATGTCATTAATCTCGACTCCTCCGGCCTGAAGCGCCGCTACGTCATTCACCTCCCCGCAGGCGACGCAGGTGACCGTCCCCTGCCCGTGGTCGTGATGATGGACGGCCGGGGCGGCACGCCGTGGACAGCCATGAAGTCGTCCGGGTGGAGCCACAAAGCGGATACAGAACGGTTCATCGCGGTCTATCCCGAGGCACAACGTCTGATCCCGTCCGGGCCCCAGCACTTCATGGACAACCCGCAGATGTGGAAAACGGAGGCGGGATCGATCGATGTCGAATTCCTGCGCGCGGTCATCGCGGACGTCATCGCGCGGTTCCACGCCGATCCGCAGCGCGTCTACCTCGCCGGATTTTCGAACGGCGCGGTCATGGCGTTCCGCTTCGCGATCGAGTCGCCCGAACTTGTCGCGGCGATTGCGCCCGTGGCGGGCCATTTCCGCATCCGCGACACGGTCCTGCGTACGCCGGTCCCGATGATCTATTTCTTTGGAAAACAGGATCCGCTGAGCCCGTTCGCCGGCGGCATGATTGAACTGCCGTGGGGCCCGTCCGAGCCCCGCCCTCCCGTGGTCGAAACGCCCGCGCGCTGGGCCGCGCTGCTCGGCATCACCGAGCCGCCAACAATCGAAGAACGGCCCGACGGTGTCACGGTTACGCGCTACGGGGACCTGGTAGAATTCTACGCCATCGACGGCCTCGGCCACGTCTGGCCCGGCGGCCACCGCCTGCTCCCGGAAAACATCGTCGGTGTCGCGTGCGACAAGGTGAAAGCCACAGACGTGATCTGGCCGTTTTTCAAGTCCCTCGTCAGTTCATCCTAATCCTATTCCTAATCGTAATCGTAATCGTAATCGGAAATCCTAATCGGAAATTCGATGACGACCACGCTGAAGAGACATGACCAATTCTCCTCCCTGCCCCCCCCCTGCAATTGCCGCGCCGAAGTCTTGGCGAAGGCGGGTCCTCCGCGGTCAGAGTTCCGCCTCGATTGACTGTTTTCCTCCCCGCCGAAGCAGCGCTTCTTTCACATTGCCGATTTCGGGACTGCGAATGGCGAGCGCGAAGAGGAAGTACGTCGCCGCGCCGACCGCAATGGCGCCGAGAACGGAGATGATTTGGACGACCTTCGCATGCAGGCCCGCCGCGCCGAGTTCACCGGCCAGCCACGGATGGAAGAGGACGAGCACGACGGCCATGACCAGCGATCCCGCGACGGCACGGCCAACAGTGACGAGGATCTGTCGCCAGCCCGGCGAACCAATCTTCTTGTGCAGGCAGCGGGCCAGCGTCAGGCCATTGACCCCCTCGGAAATCACGGTGGCCAGCGCGAGACCCGCGTGCTTGTAGTTGACCGGCCACGTCATGATGAACACGACATTCATCGTAAGATTCAGGGCGACGCTGAGCAGGCCGACGCGGAACGGCGTCCGCGTGTCCTGCATGGCGTAGAACGCCGGCACGAACACCTTGCCGAGGCAGAACACGAACAACCCCGGCGCATAGAATTTCAGGGCGATCGCCGTGTGGCTCACCGATTCCGCATTGAACACGCCCCAACCGAACAGCATCTGCGTGATCGGCTCCGCGAGCACAAAGAGCCCGATCGACGCCGGGGCCATGACAAACAGCAGCGTTCGCAGCGCGTGGTTCAGCGTGTCCCGGAGTTTTGACGTGTCCCCGTCCGCCGCGTGGCCGGAGAAGACCGGAAGCAACACGGTGCCGAGCGCCGTCGCGAGGATGCCCTGAGGGAAATAGAGCAGTCGCTCCGCGTAGAAAAGCGATGCCGGCGCCCAGGGCGCGGCCCAGCGCGCGAGCAGGCCGTTGACCATCACGTTGACCTGCGTCACCGACTGCCCGAGCGCGGTCGGGCCCATGAGCGTGAACACGCGCATCACCCGGGGATCCTTCCAGTCGAACGTGAATCCCGGCTTGTAGCCGAGCCCTTTGAGGGACGGCAGTTGTATCGCAAGCTGGATGAGGCCCGCGGTGAAGACGGCCCACGCCAAACCATAAATCCGTTCGTTCATCGACTCGCCGAACAGCGGGCAGATAAACAGGACGAACAGGATCCACGTGATATTGAGCAGGCTCGGCGTGAACGCCGGCAGGGAGAATCGATGGTATGAGTTGAGAATCGCCTGCGACAGCGCCGCGAGGCAGATGAAGAGCATGTACGGGAACATGATCCGCGCCAGCGGCAGGATCAGCGGCGCACGGTCCGCGAGCGCCGGCCAGTTCATGAGCGCCGTCGCCAGCACCGTGCCCAGGACGACAATGCCGAGCAGGGCCGTGGCGACCAGCGAGATGACTTTTTTCGCCAGCAGCCAGGCCAGGGCGTCGCCCTCCTTCCGGCGCGTGTCCATAAAGACAGGCACAAACGCCGACGACAGCGCGCCCTCGCCGAACAGCGCGCGGAACAGGTTTGGAATCCGGAACGCGACGACAAAATCCGACATCGCCGCCGACGTCCCGAACGCCGCCGCGGTCAGGGTATCGCGCAGGAGTCCGAGAAACCGGCTCAGCAGTGTAAAACCACCGACCTTGAAGGCAGAACGTATGACGCGAGACTTTTCCATCAAGGCTTCAGGTGTCGGGTGTCGGGTGTCAGCTTGTTTCAGGCCTGACACCTGAAACCTGACACCTGAAACCAAAAAGGCTAACCTTCGTGCATGCTTTCGGATTGGGTCAGGGTTGTAAAGAAAACGTCGCAAGGTCGGATCAGGGTCTATCACAGGCCGGGCGATCTTCGCTGGCCCGACCTGGCCGCGGCGTACTGGGAGAACCGGCTCACCGGTCTCGAACCGGTGCCCGCCTCCACGTTCGCGCGCGTGCACCGACACGAGGGGCACTATTTCAAGCGGTACCTCGTTCGCGGCCTGCAGGATGCGCTCAAGAATCTGTTTCGCGCCTCGCGCGCGCGGCGCGCGCTCGAACGCGGCGAGGAGATCGAAGCGCTCGGCTTCCATGCCCCGCGTGCCGTCTGCCTCATGGAAGGTCGAAGCGAATGCGCACTCGTCACGGAGTCGATCGATAACGCCCCGAACCTTCGTACGTGTAGGACGCGTCCTTTCATTTCCCCAAGTCCAGCACATCAGGGTTTTTGGCAAAAATGAGCGCATGGAGCCGTTCGCTACCGCCGCGCGCAGACAGGAACCGCTGCCGGAAGCTTTTGGTGTTGAATTTGGATTTGTGAT
>JAZDKY010000075.1:0-67954 GCA_043802525.1 bacterium | reverse complement strand
TCCTGTTCGTCCGCCGAAACGTACCGCCATTTTGATTTTTCCATCCCTGAACTGTAAATAAGTACGGCTGGGTTGTCCCGCAAAAAACGATAACTCGTTCACCTGCAATGCCACCCCAGAGTCAAAAGCCGCGTCCTAGCGTCGGTCGTGCAGTGCCGTTCGAAATTTCTTCGCCACGACGGTGCTCGAGACAGGCGGCGGGGCGGGACGCCCCGCCCTACCCATGGGAGAATCCATTTCAAAAGGTAGCACTGCCCACGTGTCAGGAAGCTTGAGCGAGCCAGGCGCTTGCGTACGGCGGGAGCTTCACCGCGCCGCCTTCCGTCAACGCACACGTTCCGCCCAGGAGGTCCGTGGCACCCTCGCCGAGCCCGGACACGCGCACATCCGCCTGCTCCGACGACACGTTGTGCAACGCGACAATCCGTTCCGTCCCGCCGGGCGCAATGCGTTCCACCGCAAACACGCGCGCATCGAGGTCCAGCACGCGCTGCGCGCCGTCAGGATGAAACGCCGCGTGTTGCGCGCGCACCTTTAACATCTGGACCATCGTTCGTAACGCGCACGACGCGGCCGACGCCTTGTCGTCCAGCAAGGCCTGCAACGCCGCATCATCCCACTTCCTGCGGTTGATCGTACGCGCCCGGCCTGTCTGCTCGACGCCGGCCAGGTCGTTCGGCGTCGCCGTGAGGCTGTGGATATAGACGGCGGGGATCCCCTTGAGCGCAAGCGGGATGGCCTGCGAGCACAGGAAGCGGGCGAGATGGAGGTCTTCCGCTTCGTCCGCCTCTCCGCCCATCGCATCGAACCACGTGCAGTTCAGCTCGTAGGGGCTTTCCGTGCCGTCGCTGTTCTTCTTCATGGACACACGTCCGCCGCGCCGTTGGACATGCTCGACGATATGCCCGATCTCCGCGGCGGGCACCAGGCCCTCGAGCGGCCTGACGCCGATGCCGTCGTGGGAGGCTGTGAAGTTGAGGTGCGAGCAGCCCGGCGGCGGGTCGGACAGGCCGGCGGCCCACTGTGTCAGGCGGGCCGCGTTCCCCATCACCATGGTGTGGAGCAGCAGCGGCGGGAGGCTGAACTGGTAGACCAGGTGCGCCTCGTCGCCTTGCCCGAAGTAGGAGACGTTTTCCTCGTGCGGCACGTTGGTCTCCGTCAGCAGCAACACGTCCGGCGCGACGATGTCCAGGAGGTCGCGCATCAGCTTCACCACCTCGTGCGCTTCGGGGAGGTGGATGCACGGGGTCCCTGGTTTCTTCCAAAGGTAGGCGATGGCGTCGAGGCGCACGATGCGTGCGCCCATCGAAATGTAGAAGATCAGGATGTCCAGCATGTCAAACAGCACATCCGGGTTGGCATAGTTGAGATCGACCTGGTCGTCGCTGAACGTGGTCCATACGTGCCGCAGCCCGTCGCGGGTGTTGACCGGCGTCAGCAGCGGATGCGTGCGGGGCCGGACGACGGCGGTGAGATCCGTCGCCGGATCCTGGGCGATGAAAAAGTCGCAGCCCGGGGCGATGCCGAGTTCAAAGTCGCGGAACCAGTTGCTTGCGCGCGACACATGGTTGAGCACGAGGTCGAACATGAGCCGGTAGCGGCCGCCCAATGCCTGCACGTCGTTCCAGCCGCCGAGGTCGGGATGGACGGTCCTGAAATGGACCACCGAGAAGCCGTCGTCCGACGAGAACGGGAAGAACGGGAGGATATGGACCGTGTTGACGGCATCGCCGACGTAGCGCTCCAGGAACCGGCCCAGCGTCACGAGCGGCCGCTCGGTGGAACGGCACACGGAATCCCCGTACGTGATCAGGACGGCATCGCGCTCGTCCCACCGCCTCGGCGCCGCGGGTTCGGGACACCCGATGCCGTAGCGCCCCAACAGTTGCGAGAACCGGGCGTGGCACCGCGGCGCGAGCGGCCCGTAGAGGCGTTCAAACCGGGCCTGCACGTGGCGGAGCGCGTGTTGATGGAGGACAGGGATCATGATGGGTACAGGCTCGCGACGTTTCCGATCAGCGCGCGCAGGCAACGGCGCAGTTCCGTATACCCGTAGTGGCGCGCCGCCGTCTTGTAATTATGCTCGACCATTTTCTTGCGATAGCTCGCGTCCTCCAGGATGCGGCGGACCTCGGCGACGACCTCCTCCGTAAGGAAACCCTCCATGATCGGGCAATGAAATCCGCGCGGCTCGATGTCGCGGCCGAAGATCGCGTAGCGGTTCACCAGCACGGGCACCTTGAAGTAGATGGCTTCGAGAAACGCATTGCCGAAGCCCTCGTAGAGGCTCGGATACGTCACGAGCGATGCGTGACGGTAGACGTCCCAGAGGGTGTAGATCTTCCTGCCCTCGTGCGTGAGCTGCCGCGTTTCGCCGACGCGCGTGGCGATGAACCGGATGTCGACGCTGGACTGGCGCGCCAGTTCGGCCAGCATGTTGCGGTACTCGAACCCCTCGTCGCCGGCCTCGTGCGAGACGACCAGTTTGTACTTCGGGTTGCCCAGGAGCTGCACGAGCTTGATCGCATGTTCGATGCCCTTGCGCGGAACAACGCGCGTCGGCTGCAGGATCAGCACGTCGTCCGCCGCGAACCCCAGCTCGGCCCGCACGTCGGCCGCGTAGTCGTCCGTCGGCGGCGGCGGCGTCTCGAAATCAAACACGTTCGGCACGAGGTACGACGCGACGCCCTTGCGGTGCGCGAGTTCCTCCTGCGCCGCCTGGTTGATCACGGCATGCTGCATGTCGTGGTCGCGCGAGGGGAAGGACTGGTCCATCAGGTCCTGCACCGCGTTGACCGAGAACCGCGCGCGCTCCCAGTAGAAATCGTGGTGATGGGCGATGCCCGGAATGTGCGTTTCCGACAGCAGGTGCGTGACCGCAAGGCCCAGGGGCACGTGCATCGGGATGCTCAGCACGTTCTCGAAGACCAGCATGCTGATGTCGTACTGCTTGATGAAATCGTAGAGGGTGGTCTTAAGGTAGGAGGCCATTTCGAAAATGCGGTGGGTCACGAGCGGCGTCCGCGTGGTCTTGCCCCAGATGCGCTCGTTGATCCAGACGCTCTCGGGGTGCCCGAAAAACGCCTCGGGAATGCACAAGCTGACGGACGCCGGGCGGTCCATCCGGCCCGCGTACCAGAAGCATCGGTGCTGGTCCTCCTCGAGGACCTTCGCCCACTTCGCGCTTTCGAGCGACACGCCGTCCGTGCCCGCGAAACGGGTCGACACGAAGCCGATCCGTTGCGGCGAAAACAGCCGTCCGCTTTTCCAGTTCTTAATGCCTGCCATAGCTGTTCTCTACCGAAGCCGGATTAACCGCAAAAAGGCGCAAAACGCGCAAGAAGGAATCACACAAAGAACGCCCATGCGTCAGATCAAGCGGGTTGCAGGCCCGCTCGCAACGCTGCGGGCGAGGGTGGAGCGCTTTTGCGTTTTTTTGCGGTTTCCTCTTGGGCTGCAGCCCCGCCGCGCCAAGTATTCCGTGGTTTACTCCGATCCGCGTCACGTCGGGGTTGCTTCCGTCCGAACGGTCAACGGCCGCTTCGCGTCGCCGGCCAGGTACAGAGTCTGCGTCGGAAACGCAAAATCGATCCCCTCGGCATTGAATCGTTCGAGGATCTGGAGATTCAGCCGCTCGCCGAATTCCACGAATTTCCAATACTCAGGCGGATGGTACCAGTAGAGCATGCGCAGGTCGAGCGAGGCGGCGCCGAACTGATCGAAGAAAACCCGCGGCGGCAGGTCCGGCTGCTGCCCCTCGTGGTTCCGCAGGAGTTCGCGGAGGATCTCCAACGCGCGGCGGACTTTATCCGGCGGCGTGTCGTACGTGACCGAGATGACCGTGTTGCGACGGATGTAGGGCCGCTTGCCGATGTTCTGGATCGTCTTGTTCGCCAGTTCCCCGTTCGGAATCGTGATGAGGTGGCCTTCCAGGGTACGGATGCGGGTCGAGCGGAACCCGACATCCTCTACGGGGCCGTCAAATCCGTCGACCACGACGCGGTCGCCGATCTCGAATGGCCGGTCGGCGGAAATGACGAGCGAGCCGAAGAAATTCTTGATCGTTTCCTGCGCGGCCAGCGCGACGGCCAGGCCGCCGACACCGAGGCCGGCCAGGAGCGATGTCACCGGCTTGTCGCTCAGGATCGTCGCCACCTGCAGAATCGTCAGGATGACCACGGTGACGCGGATGCTCTTCCGCACGAGCGGGATCACCATGCCGCCCACGCCCGTCACGTCCGGGAACTGGCGCCGGAGCGCCAGCTCGACGATCGACACGAGGTTATAGGCGGTGAACCCGATCGCCAGCGCGACGAGGACGTCGCCCGTCGATTGGACGGCCGGCATGAAGCGCTCCGGGATGGTCAGCCAGATGACACCGATGCGCAGGGCCAAGGCAAAACACAGGAAAACCGAGGACGGCGCGAGCGCGTCGAGCGCGTCGGCAACCAGGCTGCGTCCAAGACGGCGCATGCGCTCGCTCCCGACAAGAAACAGCCAGCGCCCGACGCGTCCGATCACAAGGCCAGCCAGTATGAACGCGGAAAAGCTGCCGATCCGCCAGAGTTCGTTTCCCGCAATCGTCGCCATGTGCAAGTGCATGATCCAATCCATGACCTCAAAAGAACACGAATTGCACCGGGCGTCAACACCCGCGCGTTCCGCGGCACGGGATCAGTTTGAAATTTATTTCTTCGTGGCAGGACGGACCGCGTGCCTCACCGTAGTCCGGCCACCGGTCTGCGGCCGGGTCATTCAGATGAGAAACGTCAATCCCAGCTTGAAGTCTCACACCAAAGAGAACGGAGAAGATTTCCGGATGAACCGCAAGCGGTTCAAGTTTCAGATCTTCCGAGCGAAGGCGTATCCCGGTCCGCCACCTGTTCCGAACACGGTCGAGGGGCGGCGCACGAGGCTCGCCCGCTTTTGGCGGGAACCGCGCGCCCTACCTTCAATGGTCGAATCTCAGACAGACCCTTCGCAGCACCGGTAAATATATATCGCCCTTTCGGGCGGTTCCACTAGACAGATGCGGCGAAGTTCCGGTTAAATGGAATCAAGCGAGGGTACTCATCGGGGATGCGTGTCGCGCCATTCAGTTGTCTGTATGCAGAACGGCGAAACCATAACGACCGACCTCACCCGCTTTCGCGAGGCGGCCGGGAGCATTAAGGATCTCCTGCTCGCCGACGTTACGCTCATCGGTGAAATTCCCGCCCCAACCTTCCGGGAGGACCAGCGCGTCGACTTTCTGATGGGGCGCCTGGCCGAGGCTGGCTACCAGAACTGCGTGCTGGATGCCACGGGCACCGTGTCCGCGATCCTGCCCGGCACGGAGAACGGCCCGAACACGCTCGTCGCCGTCAACGCGGACACGGTCGTCGAGGACGCGCGCGACCAGACCATTGAGATCCACAGCGACCGCGCCGTGGGCCCGTTCGTCGGCGACAACTGCATCGCGCTCGCGGCGCTCACGGTGCTCCCCCTGCTTCTCGACAAGCTTCAGCTCCGGTTCCGCTCGGGCATCCAGGTCGTCGCCGCGGCGCGCTGCCTGGGCCGCGGCAACCTCGAAGGCATCCGCGGATTCCTCTCCGACCGCCCCGGCCCCTACGCCGCCGGTCTGTGCGTCGAAAGCGTTCAGCTCGGGCGCCTGAACTACACGTGTATGGGGATGCTGCGCGGCGAAATTGTCGCGCGCCTCCCCGACAACTTCAACTGGGAGCAGTACGGATCGACAGGATCCATCATTCCCATAAGCGACGTCATCCAGCGGATCAGCCGCATCCCCCTGCCCCGCCGCCCGCTGACCTCCATCATCATGGGCGCGATCGACGGTGGATTCACCTACAACAACGTCGCACGGGAAACGAAGCTGCGCTTCGAGCTGCGCAGTGAGTCGCTCGACATCCTGAAACAGACCGCCCAGCAGATTGACGACATCGCCGAGGATGTCGCCGCGCAGGCGGGGGTACAGATGAAATTCGAAACGGTTGCACAGCGGGAGCCGGGCGGACTCGACATTTCGCATCCTCTCGTTCGCGCCGCGCGCGACATCCTGACGGCCCTCAGCATCCAGCCGCAGTTGTACGCGACAACGTCGCTGATGGCGGCCCTCCGCGACGCGAAGATCCCGTCGCTGACGGTCGGCATCACCACGGGCGAACGCAAGAGCGAGCTGGACGAGATCGATGAGTCCGTGGCCATCCCGCCCATGGCGACCGGCATGGCCCAGCTCGTCGCGCTGTTGCAGGCCATTGACGGAGGCCTCCCGGCATCATGAAGACCGGTTCCTGGCTACGCAAGCTGTTCGGAAAGCGCGCGGAAGTAACCGGCGACATCTCGCGTCGCGTCAACGGCTGGCTCGAGACGAACACGTACCGCTGCGACCAGTTCGCCGATCTGAAAGGCCTCGTGGCGGAGAAGCAGAAACGCGGCGTCACCATCTCGCTGTGCCTGCCCACGCTTAACGAGGAGAAGACGATCGGCAAGGAGGTCGTGCTGCTCAAGTCCGAGCTCATGACCCGCCAGCCGCTGCTCGATGAAATCGCCGTGCTGGATTCGGGGTCCACCGACCGCACGCGAGAGATCGCCGCGGAGTACGGCGCGGACGTCTACCTGTCCCACGACATCCTGCCCAAGCTGGGAGAAAAAAAGGGGAAGGGCGAGAACCTCTGGAAAGCCATCTACCAGCTCAAAGGCGACATCATCGTGTACATCGACACGGACATCGCCAACATCCGGCCCCACTTCGTGTACGGCCTCGTCGGACCGCTCATTCACCGGCCGGAAATTGAGTATGTGAAGGGCTTCTACGATCGGCCGCTGACGCTGAAGCAGGGCGTGCGCGTGCCCGGCGGAGGGCGCGTGACCGAGATCCTGGTCCGGCCGCTCTTTGCGCTGTACTTCCCCGAACTGACTGCGTTGATCCAGCCGCTTTCGGGCGAGTATGCCGCCCGGCGCGAGGCGCTGGAGCAGATGGCGTTCCCCGTGGGGTACGGCGTGGAAACCGCGCACCTGCTGGACGTATACCGGCGCTGGGGACTTGATGCCATCGGGCAGACCGACCTCGGCCAGCGGATCCACCGCAACCAGGACACGCAGGCGCTCGGGCGCATGGCGTTCGGCATCCTGCAGACGTTCAACGCGCGCCTCGAGCAGTTCGGCCTCGCCCGCGGCGTAGATGCGTTCAGCAACATACTCCGGCAGTTCACGGACCGGGAGAGCGGATACCAGCTCAGCGAGCACGCGATCAGGGCGGAGGAGCGTCCCCCGATGATCACGATTCCCGCGTACCAGGAGAAGTTTGGTCGCCGTCCATGAGCCCGCCCCTTCGCGTCGCGATCGTCCACTACCACCTGCGTCCCGGCGGCGTGACCACCGTCATCGAACGCGCCGTCGCCGCGCTGCAGGCGCACGATGTGCAGACCGTCGTACTCTGCGGCGCCGAGCCCGGGCCGGAGCGCGCAGGGACTGTACGGACCGTGCCGGGACTGGACTACGACGACGACGGCGATCCCGCCGGCTTGGCGGACGCACTGCTGGATACGGCGCGCGAGGCGCTCGGCGGTGAGCCGGATATCCTGCACGTGCACAACCATGCGGTCGGCAAAAGCGGGCTGCTTCCGTGCGCGCTGCACGAGCTGGCGCGTCGCGGAAAAAAACTGCTGCTGCAAATCCACGACTTCGCCGAAGACGGGCGACCCGGGAACTTCCGCAAACTCGTCGACGAGGTCGGACGGGGCAGCGTCACCGCGATGGCGCACGTCCTCTACCCCGTTGCCCCCCACGTTCATTACGCGCTGCTGAACCTGCGCGACCTGGCCCTCCTCACCAAGGCGGGGCTGCCGGCCGGTTTCGCGCACCATCTTCCCAACTGCGTCACAGACGGCGAGACGCTGCCGCCGCCGGAAGGACCTCCTTTCTTCGTGTATCCCACGCGCGCGATCCGCCGAAAGAACCTCGGCGAATTCCTGCTCTGGTCCGCGCTGTCCGAGCCGGGCGCTCAATGGGCCACGACGCTCGCACCGAATAATCCAGCGGAACGGGTGTACTACGACAGTTGGGTCCAGTTTGCCGGCGAGCTCCGGCTGCCCGTGGAATTCGAGGTCGGCACACGACGGCAATGGTCGCTCACCGACCTCATGCGCGCGGCGTCAGCCATCGTGACCACGAGCGTGGCCGAAGGCTTCGGGCTCGCCTTCCTCGAACCGTGGCTCTCGGGTCGCCCTCTGCACGGACGCAACATCCCGGACGTCACCCTGGACATGGCCGAGGCCGGCCTGGAGCTGGACAACCTCTACAACGCGCTGCTGGTTCCCGTGGAATGGATCGGCATCGATCGCATGCGGCAGTCCGTGGACGAGGGTCTTCAACGCCTGTTTGAGGCGTACGGCAGGCCTTTGCCCGCAGGAGCCCTGGAGAAGGCCTGCCATGGACTCGACTCGCGCGACACCGTCGATTTCGGCCGGCTGGACGAAGCGATGCAGCGCGACGTGATCCGCCGCGTCGCAAACGACGCGGACGCGGCTGCCCTGCTCCAGCCTCCGCGCCTTGCGCAAGAGCCGGTTCCGGCTGCGACGATCGCCCGGAACCAGGCGGTTGTGCGCGACAAGTTCGGTCCCGACACCTACGCGCAACGCCTGCTGACGATCTATCAAGACCTCGCGATTAGCGAGCCGGGCCCGCTTTCAACGCTCTCCATCGAGTCCGTGCTGGACGGATTCCTCGATCCATCGCAATTCAGGCTCCTCCGGACATAACGCCATGGACGAGGCGCAGGTTTCTGATCTTCTCGAGCGCATCAGCCGCTGCAGTCGGCCGATGGATCCTCTGCCCACAGACATGGAGGCGCGGATTCATCCGCTCAAAGGCATCCGCGCCGTCCTGTTCGATGTGTACGGAACGCTCGTGGTCAGCGCGTCGGGCGACATCGGTTCCGTACTCCATGCCGCCCCGCCCGCCGATGCGTTCCGTGACGCCTTGCGTGCGGCGGGATTCGACGCGCCACCCGGGGCGGTGGCGCGGGGCCCGGCCCTGCTGGTCGAGCGAATCCAGGAAGAACACGCGCGGCGCCGCGCCGCGGGCGTGGAATTCCCCGAGATCGAAATTCGCGAGACGTGGGATGCCGTGCTCTCCGAGCTCCGGCGCGATGGATCGCTTTCCGGTTCCTGCGACCGGGCAACGATCGAGCGCCTCGCCGTGGAGTTCGAATGCCGCGTCAATCCCACATGGCCCATGCCCGGCGCCGCGGAAACGCTGTCGGCCCTGGAGAAGCGCGGCTTCGTCACAGGCATCGTATCCAACGCCCAGTTCTATTCCCCGCTGATCTTCCGCACGCACCTGGGCCGCCCGCCTCCGGAACCTGCGGTCTGGTCGTTTGAGCAGCGTGAAGCCAAGCCGTCCGGGCGCCTGTTCCGCCTCGCGCTCGATGCCCTGGCCGGGAGCCACGGCATCCGGCCCGGGGAGGTCCTCTATGTGGGTAACGATATGACCAAGGATATGACGCCCTCAGCGCTCCTCGGCTTCCGCACCGCGCTGTTTGCCGGCGACCGGCGCTCGTACCGCCCCGCCGCATGGAAACCGCCGGCCATCCCGCCCGATGTCGTCATCACCGACCTGTCGCAGCTCGTGACGGACCTCCTGGCTCCTTGACCGCATCAATTTGAACCGCAGAGGGCGCAGAGGTTCGCGGAGGTTGGGGAATGGCGAGCCCGGTCTCCAGAACCTCCTCTTCCCTCCGTGGTTCAATTTCTTCCAACGCTTGGAACTTTTCTTCGTGATTTTTCCAATCGTTGGAAACTACGCTGTGCCCCTATGAAGAAAGCGCCCACACCGTCCCCTCCAGCCCCGGCACCGAAGCCGAAGAAGGAACCGAAGGTCGAGACCGCCGAGAGCATGGGCGCGCGGCAGCGCGACATATCGGTCTCGGAATTCTTCCTCAAGAACCGGCACCTGCTCGGGTTCGACAGCCCGCGCCGCGCGCTGCTGACCGCGGTCAAGGAGGCGGTCGACAACTCGCTCGACGCATGCGAGGAGGCCCACATCCTCCCCGAACTTTCCATCGACCTGGAACAGATTTCCGAGAGCCGGTTCCGCGTGACGATCACCGACAACGGGCCCGGCATCGTGAAGAGCCAGATCCCGAAGATTTTCGCGAAGCTGCTCTACGGCTCGAAATTCCACCGCCTCCGCATGTCGCGCGGCCAGCAGGGCATCGGCATCAGCGCAGCGGGCATGTACGGCCAGCTCACGACCGGTTCGTCGACGCGCATCCTGTCGAAGATTTCGGGCAGCAAGAAGGCGCATTCCATGGCCGTGCAGATCGATACGCGCCAGAATAAGCCTACCATCCTGACCGACGAGGAAGCCGAGTGGCTGCCGACGTTCCAAGCCGTGAACGCGGAAGGGAAATCGGACGGGGAAGCCTCCACGTACAAGCACGGCACGTGTGTCTCGATCGACATGGAAGCCGCGTACCAGCGGGGCAAGCAGTCCGTCGACGAATTCGTGAAGCAGTGCGCGATCGTGAACCCGCATGTGACGCTGCACTACCGTCTCGTTGTAGGCCGGGTCGCCGACCCGGCGGGGTCCGCGCCGCGTGGGGTCACGCGGCCTACATCGGATGAAAAACCAGCAAAAGCAGAACTCCGCATCACCTACCTCCGTGCCACCAAACAGGTCCCGCTGCCGGCGCAGGAGATCATGCCGCATCCGCACGGCGTGGAGATCGGGATGCTGATGCAGATGTTGAAGGACTCCGAATCGCGCACGTTGCGCGGGGCGTTGTCGACCGACTTCTCCCGCGTCAGTACCGGCACCGCGCTGCAGATCTGCGAACGCGCCGGCCTGAACCCGAAAGCGAACCCGACCCGCGTCGCGCACCAGGAAGCCGAGGCCTTGTACAAGGCGATCCAGGAAACGAAGTTGATGCGGCCACCAACGGACTGTTTGTCGCCGATTGGCGAGACACAGATTCTTGCGGGATTGCAGAAAGAATTCAAAGCCGACTTTTTCACGTCCCTCACGCGCGACCCGTCGGTCTACCGCGGCAACCCGTTTCAGATCGAGATCGGCGTCGCGTACACGCGACCCTCGGAAAATACCGACCAGGACATGGGCAAGGAAGAGCCCGTGCGGCTGCTGCGATTTGCGAACCGGGTTCCTCTGCTCTACCAGCCCGGCGCCTGCGCGATCACGAAAGCGACGTGCGGCGTAAACTGGAAATCGTACGGCCTGAACCAGCCCAGAGACGGGCTGCCGCAAGGCCCGGTCGTATTGATGATCCACATGGCCAGCGTCTGGGTCCCGTTCACAAGCGAGAGCAAGGACGCCCTCGCCAGCTACCAGGAAATCCTCAATGAGATCACACTAGGCCTGCAGGAATGCGGTCGGCGATTGTCCGTCTTCCTCCACAAACGCAACCGCGAGTTGGAGGAAGCGAGGAAGAAGAACTACATCGAGCTCTACATCCCGCACCTTGCGTTGGGATTGAGGCAGATTCTCGACCTGAAGGAAAAGGATGAAGATCGGATCGTCAAAGACCTCAAGAAAATGCTCGAGAAAACGCATCTGGAAGTCTGATTCGTAATCGTAATCGTAATCGTAATCGTAATCGAATATCAGAAGTATAAACGCCCTACGTCCCTCACCACCGAACGGAGCGGCAGGAACGGAATTCGAGTACGATTACGAAACGGAGGGAAGACCATGAATTCCAAACCTCTCTTCGACCACGAAAAGCTCGAAGTCTACCAACTCTCCATCGAATTCATCGCCTGGCTAGAACCCATCGTAGCTGATGTCCCGCGTACGCTTGCTGCGCGCGACAATATTGATCGGGCTTCCACCTCCATTCCGCTGAACACGGCTGAAGGCAATGGCCGCTACACTGAAAACGACCGGTGTCGCTTTTTCGATATAGCGCGAGGATCGGCGTTGGAATGCGCGGCGTGTCTCGACGTTCTCGTCGCGAAAAGGAAAGTGGATGCAGATGCAATCGTCGAGGGCAAGGTCATGCTGGCGCGGATCGTCTCCATGCTTGTTGGTTTGATCAAGAGCAATTCGCCCATGCGCGTTCATGAAGACAGCGCAACGTGGGGATGAGGCTTGCCCTCCCAATCGTAATCCCAATCGTAATCGTAATCGTAATCGAAAATCCGGGCCATAATCGCTCTGCACTCTCCGATACCGGCCATGGCTGCACGAGGACATTCGATTACGAGTACGATTAGGATTACGATTACGATTAGGATTAGGATTAGGATTACGAGGCGGAGGACATAGCCCCCCACCTCGCCCTCGACCTGAAGGACAAAGACGAGTCGAAGACTCGTCAGCACTCTGAAGAGGATGCTCGACAAGGCCCATGTCTACATCTGATTCCTAATCGTAATCGTAATCCTAATCGTAATCGAAATCGAAACTCCGGGCCATAACCGCTCTGCACTCTCCGATACCGGCCATGGCGGCACGAGGATATTCGATTACGAGTACGATTAGGATTACGATTACGATTAGGATTAGGATTACGAGGCGGAGGACATACATCCCCTGGGTCGCTACGACTCAGCTTGATCTGCAATTACTTGCGCGAAAGTGAACCGCGCTTCGCGAAATCGGGAGCTCAACCACGAATCAACCCGCGTCGGAAGCAGGACGGAGGCGGGTCCCATTCGTGGTTGAATCTTCAGCGGCGTGATAGGCGGCCAAGGCAGCGGTTACGGTGACTCTCAGGAGTTGGATCAGCTCTTCCTGCATGAAGGCGTAGTCATTGGGGATATCGAGGGATGCGATGGGCGGGAATGGATCGAGATTCGGAAAGGCCGCCCGAAGTCGCCCGGCGTACTTCCGCTCCATCACGAGCACGAGCTGGGCCCAGCGCAGGTCCCCTTCCTTCATGCGACACGAACTGCTGTCACCAACGCCCGCCGCGCGGACGTTCATCCGGCGGTCCCGCTTGAAGATTCGCTCCGCGGTGGGGCTGCGCCGTTTCTTGCTGTCGCAGACAAAGAGGACGTTGAGAGGACCAGCCATGAACCGGAGCGTAGCAGATCCCGCCAAGGCGTTAAATGTTTGCCTGTAGCCGCGTCACACTTGCCCGCCAAGGCGGGACGGGGCACGTGGCACATTGATGATGGTTCATGAGGGCAAGCCTGCCTCATATCCGTCCAAATGGAAGAAACAGTAAAGCAGCAACAGAGATAGCCACGAAGAGGCACAAGAAGCACGAAGAAGAGATCCCCGGGTTCCAAGGGCGGCCTTCTCTTGCTTGCCTCACCGAAGTCCCGCCTCCGAGGCGGGGCGAAGGCCGGTGCGTCTTCGTGACCATCCGACCTGCGTACCCGCCTCTCCGAATCGCCGGCTTGAAATGGAGCGGCGGACCGGCTATGCAGCACACTCGTGAGCAAGAAACCACGACCCACTTTTATCCAGCCGTGGCCAATGGCATTCTCGTCGGCCCGGTATGGGGCTGAACACGTCAGCAGGGCACTGGCCGGCTACGCGGAGAGCCGGAGGCGCCTCCAAGCCTGGCTGGCGTCGCCCAAGTCGCTGAAAATCCAAACCCGGTTTCGCGCCGCCATGGTCGAGTGGCTCGGGACCGGCGATGACCTGGTCTATGCCGAATCGGACCTGACACTGCTTTCAACGGTCGCCAAGGTATTTGACCTGGCACGGGCCCGGGACGTCGCATCGTCGGACGCCCTACGCGACTTTCTCCATTGGTGCGGAGGAATCAAATACCATATCGACCGGTTCGGTTTTGATGCGATTGACGCCATCTCCGCCCTGCTCGATGACGACAAGGACAGGGAGCGGATTTGCCTGGACCAGTTCCGCCGCAGTATGACGCTGACCGCCAACAGCCCGCTGTTGACAGCTTTTGCCTGCAATCCTGATTTTATCATGGAACTCGCCGAGGACTTCGCGCCCACGCTCGCCCCGCGGGATATCCTGCTGCTGGTCCTGCCCTTCTCCGATGACGCGGCCGTTTTGCTCCTGGATGTCGAGGATCCAGCCGAATCGCTGGACGCCTTGCTCGTCGAGGCCCGGCATCGCATGGAGACGCTGATGCCGATCTTCCGCGACGCCGCGGAAGGCTACAACCAGATCGTCCACCGCGTGGAAATGACGGAAACTTTTCTGTTCGAGACGCTCGATCAGGCACTGGATCCGAAGAAAACAGCCATGGACTTTCACGTATTCCTCCTCCTGGCGAAGATGCGCACCAACATGTGCACTCAACTGAGAGGTCTCGCCCGGAAAGAAAGGGAACGGTACACCCTTGCCGACAACATGTCGGATGAAGCTGCGGGGATGATCTCCACCAGCGAATGCTTCTGGTACGTGGCTCTGTTTCAGGAACTCGCCCGGACGGACGGGATTTCAGGCGACAGGCTCAAACCCTGGGTGCGACCGCTCCTCGCCGACATGCTCAACCATCCCTCGAAGCTCATCCGCATGCCCGTGACGCGCGAGGGCGAGAAAACGAGGACGGCGCTGTCACGCCACATCGCGCCCTATCTGCGCGGGCCCCATCACGCCGGAACCCGCCGTCTTTTTACCCAGGCCGCGCTGGACAACGCGCCGGACGCGCAGGTGCTTCGGATGGTGGCCGAGGAAATATCGCTGTCCAACATGCGCCCGGATACGCCCTTCGTTCCGCTGAATGACGACCAGAGCGCGCTGATTCGCCAACTTTGGAAGCAGTGGTCCGAACCTTTCATGCTGGAGAATCTGGATTTTCTTTGCCGATGCACACAGGCCGCCGGCCAAACCGTGTCGATTTTCGATCTCCACCTGCCGCCGGAGCCGGAGGTCTCCAGGACGATCGAGCAGCATCTCGATCTGGCGGAGGACGACGCGACGCCCCTGCCCCCCGAACCGGCCGCCCCCGTGGTACGCGTGTGGCACATGGTGCGGGACCCTGGACACGGCCTTGCACAGGCGAAAATCCTTGTGTGGAACGACGATAGCCCCGGGACTGACACGTCAAGCTGGATACGCGAGCATCTCCCCACCCTTCCGATTCCGGCCGAAAGTCTGACCAGCGCCCTCGACTACTACGCGTCCATGTCACCTGTCACGCGAGCTCTTCTGCCGCACGAATCCATCAGCGGCTTCTACTGGCGCAAGCTGAAGCGCGGTAAAGCGCGCATCCTCGTGCGCGAGGAGGATAGCCGCATGATCTTTCACGCTTTCCCGCGCAAGGACTGGGTATCCCGCGGCCGACTGCGCTGACGCGAACAGCCCTGGTTCGCGTATGAGTGGACACGAGAGCTTGAAAGGGCCGGCGCGGAATAGCGCAGAATGGCCACGAAAAACACCATAACCCCCACCCCCATGACCCACCTTCGAAATTCCGAGGGTTATGGGGCGTTTATTTTTGTGTTTTTCGCGGCTAGCTTTTCTGCATGATTTCCTCGATCAGGATTTGGGTCTTGGACGGAACCTGCTTCCGGGGATAGTACTTCTCCACGATCTCGAAGACGTCGCCCGGTTTTTTCAGTCCAAGATGACGGACCAGGAACTTCACGTCGTCGGTATCGTGCGTGTCAAACCGGGCGGATACGCATTTCATGGCCAGCATGTAGTCGGCCCTCGGGGCCCAGATGCGCAGGTTGGAGAGGTCCATGACCGGGACCCGCGGCGGATCGCTCAGGAAATAGGCCTTCGCGACGTCCTTCAGCCAGTTCTGCGGAACGCCCATCTCACGGGCGACTTCCCGGCTCGCTTTTCGAATCTCCGACGTGGGTTCGAAAATGCCGTCGACGTCCTTGGTCGACACGCGGGCTTCAAAAACCACGCACATGACCGCGCCCCCGCAGAGACCGATTTCACCCACGACCTTCCGGGCCTTGAGCGCCCGGTTCAGGGCTTCGAAGAGTTTCTGGATGGTCGCGTTATCCAACATGTTGGCGCTATGCCCTCTCCAGGAAGTTCCCCAGCACGAAGATGTTCCGCGTCCTGAAACGAACCGGCGATTCAACGAGCGCCGCGGGCTTCAGGTTCTCAATACCGGCGACGAACCACGGCTCGGGAAGTGTATCTATCCCGGCGCACCAGGACGGCGCCGACCGATCGATTTCCGCGCAGAGCGTTTCCACCACGCCGGCCAACAAGGCGTGCAGGCGCGGGTCCAGTTCCGGCATGGGCGGCCTGGCGATCAGGTCCGGGTCACGCGTCGCCCGGAAACGGTCCACGAAGTTGAACACGTGAAGCTTCCACGAGGAAAACTCCTCGCCATGGATGCGCAGCGAAATGTCCTCGATCGAATCGGGCGGAATTCTAAAGGGATAGTCCAAGTGATAGCGCAACCCTCCCGCGGGCACGGCCAGGGCTCGGGCGACACGCTTCAGGCTCGAGACGCTCCAGTTGTGCCCGGGACGTTCCAATTGCTGGACGCAGCGGAACGAAACACCAGCCCGTTTCGCCAGTTCCCGTTGCGAATAGCCGCGCCGTTCCCGGGCTGACCGGATCACGTTCATGATCTGTACATACGTGACATACTATTATGAGTCAAGAACTCGAAGTGAAAGATGGAACCTTACACGGAGAAGCAAACCACGAATGGACACGAATCGTCACGAATTTGAGCCGCGAAGGAGCGCAAAGAGGCTCCACCCCCATAGCCCTCAGAAATAACGGGCAATAAGGGGCGGATTCTTTGCGTTCTTTTGCGGCTAAAACTTTCCGCTCCGAACGAACCGGCCACCGCCGGGGGCCGTACGGTCCTGCAACTTCAGTTCGCAGAGCCCGACCGGTACGAACGCCCGGCTAAGGAGAACCATCGCCCACCCGGTCTTCGTAATAGGTCTCCAACGCGGATGCCACGCTGGATTTCAGGAGGTCCACCAGTTCGGGCTGCATGAAGGTGTACTCGTCGGAGATGTCGAGGGATTCGATGGGCGGGAACGGGTCGACGTTTGGAAAGGCCGTCCGAAGGCGGCCGGCGTACTTCCGTTCCACGACGAGCACGAGGTGGGCCCAGCGCAGGTCGGCTTCCTTCACCCGCCGCGGGCTGGTGTCGCCCAAACCGACCGCGCGGATGTTCATGCGACGGTCGCGCTTGAAGATCCTCCCGGCGGTCGGACTGCGCCGGTTGTTGCGTCCGCAGACGAAGAGAACATTGATGGGTGATCGCATATGGAGTTCCGAAGGAAGAATTGAACCACGGTTGAAGTTTCTGATCAGTATTTCTCGGGCACGTAGGTCTGATCCGACTTTGGCGGGCGTTCGTAACCCTTGCGCGGCTGGCGGGGCGGAAGCTTGATCGGCACCGGCGTCACGTCCTTGTACGGAATCATGCTCAGCAGGTGGGCAATGCAGTTCAGCCGCGCGCGCCGCTTGCAGTCGGCCTCCACCACGAACCAGGGCGAGAGTTTCGTGTCCGTGTGTGCGAACATCACGTCCTTGGCCCTGGAGTAGTCGATCCATCGCGAGCGCGACTGCACATCCATCGGGCTCAGCTTCCAATGTTTCGTCGGGTCTTCCATGCGGGCCTGGAACCGTTGCTCCTGCTCCTCGTCGCTGACGGAGAACCAGTACTTGATAAGGATGACGCCGGAACGGATGAGCATCCGCTCGAACTCGGGGCAGGCCCGCAGGAATTCCTGGTATTCCTCCTCGGTGCAGAAACCCATGACGCGTTCGACGCCCGCGCGGTTGTACCAGCTGCGGTCGAACAACACCATCTCGCCCGCAGCGGGAAGATGCTGCACGTAGCGCTGGAAATACCACTGCGTCTTTTCACGCTCCGTCGGCACGCCAAGCGCGACGACGCGGCAGACGCGAGGGTTGAGGGGCTGGCTGATCCGCTTGATCACGCCGCCCTTGCCCGCGGCATCGCGTCCCTCGAAGAGGACAACGATTTTCATGCCTTTGTGCCGCACCCATTCGTGCAACTTGACCAGCTCGAGTTGAAGCTTGGCCAACTCCTTCTCGTAATCCTTTTTGCGCAGCCCTTTGTGCGCATCGTCTTTGTCGTGGTTCTTGTGGGACACAACCGCCTCCTCTCGCAGGCGCTCCTGAGGAAATATGACCGCCATCAGGGCGCAACGCAAACCGAGAACGACCGGGCGCATGGGCCCCTCGTGGTTCGCCTGCTCGCAGGCCCGGCAACGGCAACGGCCCAGGAGCGCAACGGACCGATGAGATGAGTGACGGGGGCAGCGGAGCAGACTTCGCGTCAACCGCTGCGTGAGCCTGCCGGGAGCCTGCGAAACGCGCTCATCCCCGCCAACGCGAGCAGGAGGATGCCCAAGGTCGGCGTGAAATCCGGGACCGACACGCATGTGAACTGCTGGTCTGCATTGACGCCGTTCTTCGTCGCCGCCAAGGGACCCGACCAGGTGAAATCGCTCGCATGACTTCCGGTGCCCGTGAGTTGCATCGAATGACCGACGGGAGTTGGCGTCGTTTCGGCAATCCCAACATCCGTACTGGTGAGACCGATGGCCACGCCATCCACTGCCGTAAACGACCCCTCGTAGCTGAGGAACTGGATCACCGTCGCTGAGTCACTGTCGAAAAGGGCGAAACCATCCGACGGTCCGTTTTGAATGCCGTTCACAGGATAATCGAACGCCAGCGTGCCAAACCCATTCTGCTGGTCGGCCAACACACCGGAGAGGGCGAGCGTGTCGTAGACCGCGCCGCCCGTGCCGTTGTAAAGGTAGAGGGTGTAATCCGACAGGTCCGTCCCCGCCTCGCCGGCGATTTCAATAAACTCGCCGACGTCGGTGCTGACGTTGTCATAATGGAATTCGTTGATCCATGGAATGCCCATGGCCGGCACAGTGGCGATGGCTAGCATGGCGATGATGCAGGGTATCAGCCGCATGGTCTTCCCGTAGGCTCTCATGGTTCGTTCCTCATGTTGAGATTGCTTGATCCGTCAAACGCACATCAATGGCACGCATAGACTCGGCGCCACAGCCAGCAGATATCACACCACCGGGCTACCGTTTTCATGCGTCTTTCCGTAACCCGCTCCCTTGGAAGTTATAAGAGGTGATTCTTTTCGACAGGTCAACCACTGCGCGGAAGGGCGAAAGTGTAAACTTGTAATGAATTCCGACAGTTTCACCGGCTTCGCGCAACATTCAGGCGCCGCCGGCCGCTGCGGCCACGGCGGCGTGGTAGGCCGGAACACGTTCCAACTCACCGCGACAGCTCATTCCAAGATCCCGCACCAACCCATCTGCGAGGCCGTAGATCCAGCCGTGGACGGCGAGCTTCTGCCCGCGGCCCCACGCGGCCTGGACGATGGTGGTCTCGCAGACGTTCAGAACCTGTTCGATCACGTTGAGTTCGCAAAGCTTGTCAATGCGGCGACGTTCGTCCGGCACGTTGGCCAGCACGGCGGCGTTCTTGTCCATCACATCCCGGACGTGCCGGAGCCAGTTGTCGATCAAGCCCAGCTTGCTGTCGAGCAGCGCGGCCTGCACGCCGCCGCAACCGTAGTGCCCGCACACCATGACGTGCTCCACCTTCAACACGTCAACCGCGTACTGGATGACCGACAGGCAATTGAGGTCCGTATGGACAACGATGTTGGCAACGTTGCGGTGAACAAACAGCTCGCCAGGATCGAGGTCGACGATCTCGTTCGCGGGCACGCGGCTGTCCGAGCAGCCGATCCAGAGGTACTTCGGCGACTGCTGGCGCACAAGCCGGGTGAAAAAGCACGGGTCGGCGCCCACCATCTTCGCAGCCCAGGACCGATTGTTGGCGATCAGGTCACGCAGGTTGTCCATGTGCGGAGCACCATATCGCGACACTCCAAATACATCAAACTGGACTTTGCGGGACTTCTTCCGCTCATAATCCTAATCTCGGCCCCAATCCTAATCGTAATCGTAATCGTAATCGTAATCGTAATCGTAATCCTAATCCTAATCGTAATCACATCAGAAGCACCCCTCATGCTACAGCTCTTCGACCACGAGAAACTGAATATCTACAACCCCTGCATTGAACTCGTTGCACGAGGGGAATAAAGACTCCTTGCCGTTGTTTCCATGCCGGCCGGCTTGATCAGGAGCAATTCGGCATGGCGGGTGCACGAGGACGGTGCTGCGTATGTGACCGGCGACGAGCGCTAATCATGATTACGATTACGAGTACGATTAAGATTACGATTAAGAGATGACTGAACACTACATCCATGGGTTTTCAAAGGCCGAACAGGAACGGCTCTTCGCGCAGGCAAGGATTCTTGCGCCGGGCGTTCTTGATGGCTGGGATCTGGCCGGCGTGGCAAGCCTGCTCGAGATCGGGTGCGGCGTCGGCGCGGAACTCGACATCATCCGCGAGCGCTGGCCGGGCGTGAAGCTGACGGGCCTCGACCGGAGCGCGGACCACCTCGCAGCGGGACATGCGCGCCTGCCGGACTCGATCAGCCTGATGCAGGGCGATGCGACAGCCCTGCCGTTCGCAGGCGCGTCATTCGACCGCGTCATCACGATCTGGATGCTCGAGCACGTTTCCGATCCTGTCACCGTGATGCGCGAGGCGCTGCGCGTGCTGAAGCCGGGCGGGAAACTGGTCTGCACGGAAGTGGACAACAACACGTTCCGGTTTGATCCGCCAAGCGCCGTCATCACGGACTGGTGGTCGCGGTTCAACCGCTTCCAGCAGGAAGCAGGCGGCGATCCGTTCGTCGGCCCGAAACTAGAGGACCTCGCGCGCCGCGCGGGTGCGCGGGAGATTCGCGCCGCCCCGGCGCGGATCATCGACACGCGGCGCGAGCCGGAGCGGCGCCGCATCTGGCTCGACTATCTCGATGCCCTGCTGCTGTCCGGCGCGGACAACCTGATGAGCAAAGGCTATGTCACGGAACACGACAAGACCGACCTGATGCGGGAGTTCGCCCGGTTGCAGACCAACCCCGAAGTGAATTTCACCTACTTCGGAGTCCGCCTGACCTGTTCCTAGTCTTGCGC
This sequence comes from bacterium, assembly GCA_043802525.1. Classification (GTDB taxonomy): domain Bacteria; phylum Verrucomicrobiota; class Kiritimatiellia; order CAIVKH01; family CAIVKH01; genus JAZDKY01. The sequence continues at coordinate 47,012 of JAZDKY010000075.1, read as the reverse complement.
TTGGTTGGTTGAATGGGGGAGAATTGAACCGCAGAGGACGCAGAGATGCGCAGAGGTTTTCCGAGAACTTCCGAACCTCCGCGCGCCTCTGCGCTTGCCTCGCCGTAGTCATTGGCGAAGGCGGGTCCTCTGCGGTCAAAAATCAGGAGTAATACCATGGCTGAAGCACCCGAAGTCATTTCCAAGCAGGCCGCGTCCAGGAAGATCGTCGACGTGGCGGGCGATATCCACACCGACATCATCAAGAAGAAACGGAAGCCGTCGATGCGGTTCCCGATCCGCTCGCTCGCGAACGTGAAGTACGACACGAAGCGCGGGCATTTCGAGATCCTCAACAAGGTCGCGACGCGGACGCTCTCGTACAACACGGTCAAGACGTTCGCGCAGTCGATGCGGCTCCTGTCGACGACGAAGAACGACCTGCTCGACAAGGACGACATCGCGGGGAAGCGCGAGATTTATTACAACAGCAAGAGCTGGGGTGAGTGCCGGTTCAACGAGCAGCCGGAGAGCGACACGCTGCTGGACGACATCGAGGCGATGCTCGGGATCAACCGCGAGCAGCTCGGCTACATTCCCGAGGAGCGCGGCGGCGACGTGTGCGGGCCGCTTGTCGTCATCGACCGCGATCCCGCCACGGGCAAGGACATCAAGATCGACTGCACGAAGCTCGGCACGGGCGCGTGGAGCATCCCCTCGCGGGTCGAGCACCTGCGGTTCCAGACGAAGGCCAAGCTCATCCTCACCGTCGAGACCGCGTCGCTCTTCCAGCGCCTCGTCCATCACCGATATTATGAGAAGGCAAATTGCATTCTCATTTCGATGAGCGGTGTGCCGACCCGCGCGTGCAGGCGTTTCATCCGCCGGCTGGCGGACGACCAGAAGGTGCCGGTGCTGGCCTTCACCGACGGCGACCCGTACGGCTACTGCAACATCTACCGCACGCTGAAGGTCGGCTCCGGCCAGGCCGCGCACATCAACCGGTTCTTCTGCGTGCCGCAGGTCCACTACCTCGGTGTCACACCGCAGGACATCGCGGACTACAAACTCGAGGATGCGACACACCCGCTCGAAGAAGCCGACATCAAACGCGCGAAGGACGCGCTGAAGAACGACCCCTTCATCCGGCACCACAAGGAATGGCAGCACGCCCTCGAGCATATGCTCAAGCTCGGCGTCCGCATCGAGCAGCAGGCCTTCGCCAAACACGGCCTGAATTTCGTTTTGGACCACTACCTGCCCGAGAAACTGAAGAAAGGGAAGTTCCTGCCGTAAAAAGAAGGGACGAAAGGGACTGAAGGGACCTAAGTGACTGAGCGCTTCATTCCGCCACATGGTGGCTATCGTGATCTGCTTTCGTTTCAGAAGGCTGAGATTGTCTATGATGCCACGGTCTATTTCTGTGACCGGTTCATCGACAAACGGAGCCGGACCCATGATCAGATGGCTTGCCCGCCGTAGCCTTGGCGAAGGCGGGTTCAAGCTGCGAGGTCTGGAAAACAGAATATCGCGGAGGGCAGCCAGGTTTCAGGAACCTCGAAAGAGTTTGAACTGAAACTCACCAACGTCGCGCGGGGCAGTCTCGAGGAACTCCTCAACGACTATCTCGATTTTATGAGGCCGCGCGGGATAGAGGCGTGGCCAAAGACGCATCGTTATGCGAAACGCCTCTCGAAGCTTTGCCGAACCGATGGCGCCAACTACGGAACCTTCAAGAAGGGCATTGAGCATGAGGATCCCGCGATCTGCTCGAATGTCATTCTCGGCCTCATCAAGGTCACCAACACACTCCTGGACCGGCAGATCGCAGCCTTGGAAAAGAATTTCGTCCAGGATGGCGGCCTCCGCGAGCGCATGACCAAGGCACGACTAGCGCAAAGGAACAAGTAATATCCAATCCCTTGCGTCCATTACGTCCCTTCTGTCCCTTTCCCATGCATTTCTCAGTGCTTGAACTTCGCCGTGGCCACGCGGCTTTCGGCGTCCGATTTTTCCCTCGCGTACGAGATCTCAAACGACCTGACCGGCAGGACGGCGAGCCGATGTGGACATCGGAGATCCAGATGGCGCGGTACATCAGGGCATCGGTTTCGGAGGAATGCGTCATGCAGCAAGTCAAACCGACTCGCGCAAGGAACGTGTGAGAAATTCGTTGTCATGGAGTGCGCAGGTCACGCGTGAGCCCTGATCGGGCTTCGCCACGACTTGCCTGCGCCTTGTCAAGGCGCAGCAAGCTGCGCCCAACATGGCGGCGGCAAGCCGCCGCACTCCATATCAAGCCGGCGCGACGCGCTGCAGCAGGTTGTGCTTGTACAGCAGGCGCACCATGTGGCAGTCGAGGCCGTGGCCGGCGCAGTAGGAAACGACGTCACCGGCAAACCGCCCGTTTTCGACCAGGGCCAGCGCGGCCACGAGGTCGAGCACCGCGCGGTGCCAGACCGCCTCGAGCGATTTCCCGTCGTGAACGAGTCTCGCCTCGTTCAGGTAGCCGGATTTGCCCGCGACGAGAATGTTGTCCATCGTGTAGCCAAGGTTGCGGATGTCCGCGAAAAGTTTGCCGATCGTTTTGCAGAACAGCATCTTGGCAAACGACGTATTGGTGCGCGCTTCCGCGCCGTATTTGAAATGCTCGAGCGTGAGCGGAAAACGGATGCGTTGCCTGCCGATGGCGGTCGGGAAATCGACCGCGCAGTCGAGGTTCAGCACGAGCTCCCCGGGACGACACGGAGAGAGGATCAGGAAACTGCCCGACGGCGTGACGACGCTGACTTTTTCCTTCACGGTGAAGTAGTTGACCGGCAGGTCCTGCTCGACGATGCCCGCGCCCTCGAGCGCGTCGATCAGGTCGAGACTCCCCCGTTTGAACAGCGGCGGGTCGCCGGACTCCATGCGGATCATGAGGTTGTCGATGCCCAGTCCGAGCCGTAGCGCAATGACATGCTCGACCATACGGATGTAGTTGCTCGGATGTCCGCTGCGCAGGACGATGTTGCTGACCACATCGCCGATCGTCCACACATTGCGGATGGATCCGGCCACGGGAAGGCAATCGCCGCCCAGGTCCTCGCGGCTGAACCACCAGCCCGGCTCGTTGGTCGGCTCGAAGCGAAGGGTCCGGGTCGCCTTGCCGAGGAAGGTGCCCGGGCCAGCCACGGACACGGGCCGTGCGATCGTCCGCTGGCGGTGCGCCGGAGCAGGTGAATGCCCGTTGGTGAGGTCCCAATCGACCGCCTGTTGCTGCCAACGCGCATGAGCCCGGCCGAGATCGTCGGCCGTACCCAGCAGGATTCTTCCAAATGTTTCCTGTGACATGGTTTCCCCGAAAATGCCTGCGGACTCTAGGCTATGGGGGCCCGGGGAGACAAGCCGTTTGGCTGACCGGTACTGGTTCAGTTTGCCGCCCAATACCATCGCTGGGGCTTTTGACAAAGGTATAACTACGGTTATACTCCCCTGCATGAAGACCGCCATTTCAGTGCCGAACAACCTCTTCGAGGCTGCCGAACAAGTTGCCCGCAGACTCGGCCTCACCCGAAGCAAACTCTACACCCTTGCGCTGGCTGACGCACCCGGGAATGTGCTGATCAAAGCAAAAGGCACAGGCCTTCCAAAAGATTCTGTCGCAAGCGTTTCCCAAATTGTGACGATCGATAAAGAGTTTCTTGTCGAGCAATCGGGCAAATTATCCGCGCTACAAATGCAGCAAGTGGATGACGGCTTGCGACTTGTCCTCTCTCTGTAGCTGCGGGCCCCAACCAGCGCTCGTACGGCGTATCCGGCACGGTTTCAGAGAAGAGCCATGGGCACCGGCGGTGAAGCTGGTCGTTTGATAAATTTCGCGCGCCCCCCGAAGAAGGAATATCCGCCTTCGCTCAGAACGAGCGGCGGCGGGACACGGTCGGCCACCTGTCTCGAGCTCCGCTGAAGGGCGGCGCCTTCGGCGCCAAGTTCAACTCTCACCGCATCTTACAGGATGGCTTGTCATCCGACTTGTCCGCCGTAGCTTGTCGGCGAAGGCGGAAGCTCCCAACGCGAGCGTAGGAGAGCCGCGCTATCCGTAGCTCCCGAAGGGAGCGTAGGATGGTCGGAGCGGAGAGATTTGAACTCTCGACCTTCAGCGCCCAAGGCTGACGCGCTACCAGGCTGCGCTACGCTCCGATTGCTATGTCCAGTATCCCGCCAAGTCGATCGTCCTTCCGCCGGACGGTTCCTGCTCCACGCGCTTCGCCCTGGCACGCCAGATTGCGCTACGCTCCTAAACAGCGTATTATTCGATACAGGGGCAAAGCTATTCAATGACAATTTCAGGGGACTCTTGAAAAACTCCAGAAAACAACGGTCGGGAAGCCCGCCTGCAACGCTGTGCGAAGCATGGCTGGCAAGTAGCGTTTCGGGCGATCGCAGCACGGCGGGCAGGGAGCGCGACCAAAGATCAGGAAAATGGCCCGTTTTTCAAGGTGGAGCTCTCCGAGCTCAGAATTGACCCTCGGCGCGGATTTGCTATGATCTCGCCGTAAGCAGAGGGGTGCCGTAGTGGGTTTCCGTGCTTCTTCAAGCGACTGCCGAAGGGGACTGATTCCATGTTGGACAAGAGGAAATATCCGCGCGTCCACGACGACCTCGGCATCGCGGTCACCCTGGTCGACCACGCCAACGGTTCCGCACACGGCGCCCAAAGAATTCTCCACATCACGGAGAATATTTCCCGCGGCGGATTGCAGTTCAAACACCAGCGCGACCTGCCGATCGATGCGCTCGTCCGGATTCATGTCGCGCTGAAGTTTCCGTTGAAGACCATTACGCATCTCGCATGCGTGCGCTGGGTCCGCCAGAACGGCCACGGCACGCGTTGCTCGGTCGGCGTGGAATTCACGGAAACGCCACCGGTGGACATGCTCCACTGGTCGCATTACATCGAACGCAAGCTGAAGGACGCGTCGCTGTCCTGAAGCCCCTCAGGATAAGAGTGAACCGCAGATAACGCCCCTCTTCGCTAAGATTACGCAGGGCAGGCATAAGCGCTCCACCCTCGCCCGAAACGCCTACTTGCCCTCCATGCTTCGCATAGCGCTGCAGGCGGGCGCGTATGCGTTGCGAGCGGGCCTATAACCCGCTTGATGGGCGCCTCGGCGTTCTTCGCGTGATTCCTTCTTGCGTGTTTTGCGTTTTCTTGCGGTTTCCTCTTCGGTTGCGGATCTGCCGCGCTGTGCGATTTGCGGTAAAAAAACATCGGTGACAGGCCCGGATTTTGTATCTTCGCTCATGCGCGTTACGCCGCTTATCGCATCCACGTTCCGCTCCGACGGCGGCAGCATGTTCGGCCTCGTGCCCCGGCCGATCTGGGCGAAGCGGATTCCACCCGATGACCGCCACCGCATCCCGCAGCACGCCCACGCGCTCCTGCTCGAACTCGACGACGGCCAGCGCGGCCTGGTCGATACCGGCTGCGGTTCCGCCACGCATTTCACGGATAAGGAAATCGACCTCCACGGCCTGGGGCCCGGGTGGCCGCTCATGGAGAACCTGGCCGCACGGGGCATCGCACCGGAGCAGATTGATTTCGTCGTCGAATCGATCCCGGCGCCATGAAAAACAAGCTCAAGGCCGAACTGGGTAAGCTCCCGGAAGATGTTCAGTGGCACCTGCGCCGCTCCGACGGGTTTCTCGATCTGCGAATGACCGCCCGGGCCCGCGCCGAACTGGACCGGATCGACGAGGCTTGGCGGGGATCGCCATTCTACCTCAACGCGCGGATGCGGCTGGCGTTTGAGGAACAGGACTGGAAATCCGCCGCGGACGCGGCGCGTGCCCTCGCGGATCGCATGCCCGGTGTGGCGGACTATCTGATCCAACTCGCGTACGCGACGCGTCGCTCGGACGGCATCGCACCGGCACAGTTCATCCTCGAAGAAGCGCAGAAGAGATTTCCGGATGTCGCCGTGATCGCGTTCAACCTCGCCTGCTACGAATGCCAGGAGGGACGTCGCGCCCGGGCCATGGAACACCTTCAACGCGCCATCAAGTTGGATCCGCACTGCCGGGCGATGGCGATGGAGGATGAGGATCTGAAGCCGTTGTGGCCGATGTTGGAAGAGGCATGACGGAGATTTGATTCAAACCACGACACGAAAGAAGACAGGCCTTTGGCAAGCAGGAGCCTCGTCGACACCGCATCACCCATCAGCCTGAATCCGGCAGTTCAGAACAACCGCAGATTCCGCCGGAGGCGGCCGGATCGTTCAGGGATGAAACCTTAATTTGCCCGATTCGGACAGCCGGCAGCCTCCGCGTCTCCCATGAAATTCCGGCGATGGCCGGCGGTCAAATAATGTCAATCTGTTCGCACGGAAAGCGCCGCGGATCCTCTGCGGAGCAAGGGCTTCGACGCGCGATTCTGGCTCCAGCAAGCCTGGTCACGAGGTCGAACACCTCGCGCGTTGCAAACGGCTTTGGAATGAACGCATCAGCGCCCAAGGCAAGAAACGAGTCGCGGTCCGCGGAAAGAAAGGAACCGGTCATCACAATGACCCGTACGCCCAGATCGAGCTTCAGGATTTCCTGCAGGCCCTCGATTCCGTTCTTCCCAGGCATATCGACGTCCATCAGGATGACATCCGGCTTGAAGACCGCGAGGCGGCTCAATCCGTCGTCCACGTCGCGCGCGCACGCCACCTCAAAGTTCCGGGAGAGCAGCCGGGTAAGTAGAAAACGGATCGACGCCTGATCATCGATCACCAACACCCGCCGCTTTGTAAGGTTGTCGTTCATGTCCTTCATGTACTGTAGTCGCACGCGGAGGGTCAATTCTTCCCGAAAAAGCGCCAGCATTTTCACGATAAACCAAACCAACCACGAAAGAATTGAGGTTTCTTGCTGAAAGAACGCAGCCCGGATCTTGCGATGCAATAGCGGAGGGGGGAACCACGGAACCCTCCAAGGCGGTCAGGTACACAGACTACACGGAAGGTCGGCCCTGCATCCCTATTCCGTGCCTTCCGTGAGCTCCGTGGAATCTTCTCAAGCCGCGAAGATTTCCGGATAAACCGCAAGTAGTTGAGAATCGGGTTAGAAATGTCGGATGCACGACAGAAATACTTGGTGCTCAACGACATCCGACGTGAGATCTCCCTGCTGCGGCACGAGGCTTCCGAGAACGTCATCCGCACACGTAAGTACGTAGGCGATGTCGATGATGAGTTTCCGGTCGCCTTTTCCGATCGAAACGCCGGACCCGAGGCTGTAGCTCCAGTATTCGTCCGGAGCGCCGACGGCCGGGCGCTGTTCCCACGCCACGCCGCCGCGGAACGGGATTTCCGTCCTGGTCAGGACAAGCAGGTATTCAATACCGCCGCGCACGGACCAGCAATCGTCCACCTTATTCTCCCCGTACGGCGTGCCGTCCAGCGGATTGATTTTCTCCTCACCCTCGGCCTGGAACGAAAAGTCGGACCAGTATGTCTTGCTGACATCGAAACTCGTGTACAGCCGGTCGTTCAGCCGGATGACGCTTCCGAGCGCCCAGTACAGAGGGAACTCGAATTCGACGCCCTTTCCCTGCACGTCTTCCGTCGAGGTCACGTCGAGCACTTCCGTCCGCGTATCATTGAACGTCGTCACGGTATTGCGGACAGTCTTTTCCTGGCTGGCCTTGGCCACCCAAGGCAGATCCACGGAACCGCCCAGGCTCAGGTAACGCGACACGGTCCAGAGGAAACCGAACGTACCGTTGTACCCTTCAAGATCGTCGAACTCGTTGATCTCCTCATATTCGCCGTCGACTTCCACACCGTCCGCCATGCCGCTTTCCGTCGTATCGCTGAACGGACGGTAGATGCCGTAGTCAGGGCCGAACGGAACGTCGGGTCCGCCCAGCGGCGGCTTGAACACGCCGGTGTACGTGTACGTCCCCGACGTGGTCCTGACGTCGGTGATCCCCGCGGAGCTGTCGGTCCGACCCGAATATTTCGCGCGCGTGGAGGACCGGATGGGATCGAGCGCGCTGTCCTGGTAGTAGTTGAAGGACGCGCCCAGGAAAAGCTTCGGCGAAATCTCCACCGCCATCGAGGGCGTGAACGCCTCGATGATCCCCTGCTGATCGAAATCCAGGGCCGTCAACAGATCGGAACCGATGATCTGGTCGACGGAACTGACCAGCTTTGTCGTGACCTCGCTGGTCAGATCGACCTCCGAGTATTCATCCTCGTAGTGGTCGGTGAGCGTTTCGTGATAGGTGTCGGACGTCGTGCTGCCCGCCGAACGGGACGCGGTATCCGTGAAGTCGGCCGTGAACTTCTGGTTAAAGTCGTACGCTTCCTGATAGTTCAGGGAAAACACAAAGTTCCGTTCGCCGACGTGAAACGGGTAAACCCCGCTAAGATAGTTCAACGTATAGTTCTCGAACTCGTCGTCGCCCACCGTCAGGCTTTCGCTGCCTGAGTGGTGCTTCTGGGTCTCCCGCGAGGCGCGCAGCATGAACGACGCCTCGGGCGTTTCGAGCTGGATCAACCCGGCAGGATTCCACGAAGCCGCGGTGGCATCATCCGCGACCGCCGTGAACGCTCCGGCCAGGCCCAAAGCCCTGGCGCCCGAGCCGCTGGGCAGCGGCGCGGAAAAAATACTCGGGGGCCGGAAGGCCGGGCTCTCGGGCGACGCGGCTTCCACGAGGCTTCCGCTGGGACCCACGTGCGGGATGTCCACGAGTATGGGCCCGGTCGGCGTGAGAATGACAAACTCTTCCGCGCGCGATCCCGCGACGGAAAAGGCGAAAAACAGCGCGAGCAACATCAGGCTCATGGCGCTCGAGCATCGTCGGAACCACCGGCTGTACCAGACGACGATCTGACAATAGGACTGCACGGATAGGCTCAACCTCATGGAACACCTCCTCTTAAAACGTTCTTTATACCCCGTGCATCGCGGGTTATGAAGTAGGTAGTAGTATATATTTACGTCGTTTGGCGCGTTCATCTTGTTGTCGAACAATCGTTGTTCCCTGGCGGGATGACCGCGCGACCGGGCAACAGGAACGCGCAATCCGCGTGCCCCGCACGCGGATTGCAGACCGAAAGCCACATGGAGAAGCGCGAAATCGCCGAGTTCATCGCCGCTCTGCGCGAAGGGCGTGAGCCCCCGTGGGATCAGTTCTTCGAACAGTTCGACCCCTTGATCCGCTCCGTCGTTGCCTGGGGAAAGTGGCACCTCGACGCCCATACCCGAGAAGATGTTGCCCAAAGCATACGACAGGAGATTGTACGATCGATCGGCCAGATCAAGGAAGCGGCAACCGTGGAATACTTCGTCAAGAAGATCTGCATTCACCGGATCATCGATGAGATCCGCCGCCAGGTCCGCGCCGGCCGATTCACCGTGGCGATGCAGACGGTCAACGCGGACGGGGACATCGTGAATGTGCCCACCACGTCCGGACCCGGAGATGACCCGGTCATGCAGATTGTGCTGTTTGAGCGTGCGGCAGCCGTCCGTCAGATGCTCGAGGAGATCGGCGAACCGTGCAGTTCGGCCATCCGATCGTTCTACTTCGAAGGCACGCTTTATAAGGAAATAGCCTCATCCGCAGGCATTTCCATCAATACGGTCGGCACCCGCCTGAGCAAGTGCCTCGAGAAACTCAGGTCCTTGATGAAAAGTCATGTATTTTTTAGGGAAGAAACTGACTCGGGCTTCGACTCTAGCCAGTAGGAAACAGAGATTATGAATACAAACAACGAAAAACCGAATAGCGAGAAGGCCTGGACCTTTGTCCACGGCGAGTTGGGCGAAGATGCACGGCAGGACTTTGAGGGACGCATGAGCCACGACGGAGCGATTCGGGCCCTTGTCGGCGAAGTACAGGATTGCGACCGGGAGCTGCGAAGACTGGCGCCGTTCGCTTCTGTCAGCGAAGAAGAGCTGCAGGAACGCGTTCTGGCAGCGTGGGATGCGGGGCAGGCCAATGAAGGCGATAGGGGCAACCCATCCATCCGCCGGAACTCCGTGGTGCTTAAACCCGCAAGCCGACGCCCCCACTTCCAGTTCAACAAACCGGTACGCCTCGCCTTTGCCGCCGCCGCATGCGGCATCGTCGCCGTGGTGGGCGTACGCCAGATGCAAACACCCGCGTTTGTGTGGGAAGTCGAGATCATCCAGCAGGCCAAATACCGCGGCGCAGGCGGCGAGGAAGCGTTGCCGAGGTACACGCGCGCGGACATGACGGAACTGACCAGTTCGTTGCGCGCATCGGTCGAGGACGAGTTCCGGTACCTGGCCAACCGCGATAGGACGGTCTGGCCGGGCTGGGTGCTCAGCACCCGCATCCAGGAGCTTGAATCGGGCAGGCTGGCCGTCCAGGTGCAGGCGTACAAGTCGAAAGGCGAAAAGCCGATCAAGGAATGGCTGAAGAACTACGCTGACGCGCAATCCTTCCGCGCAAGGGTTTACGACTACGGCCGGCAAATCGTTGAGGATCTCGCACAATTGGGCCATGGGACACAAGATTACATCGAGTAGACGTGAACAACGGAATGGCAGGAAGGTCCCTGGAGCCGGGTCCGGGAAATGGGTTCGGACCATCCTTCTGGCCATCGTTGCCGCGGCGGGAATGGCGGCGTGCAACACGGGGACGTCAGGGGAGAAAGCGGACGTGACGACACTGCGTCATCATAATTGGTGGAACTTCTACCAACGGGGCCTCGACGAGGTTGCCGCGGGCAACGCCGAACGCGCGCGCAAGGACTTCGAACGGTGCCTCGGTCTCCGATCCGGCGCGACGTATTCCTTTCCAAAAGATCTGTGGCGGGCGCGAACCTACGGCCTTCATTTCCAGGAACAGTATTTTCCCCACCGGGAACTGGGTGTCTGCTACTACGTGCTGGGCAATGACACGCAGGCCATCCGCTGGCTGAGCGCGTCGCTCGCCCAGACGCCTTCGGGCCGGGCCAAGCACTACCTGAACCTCGCGCGCAAACGCCATATCGAGGGCGGACGCACGACGACGCCTTCCGTGAAACTCGACGCCGCCTCGCGGGTTGTGTGGACACGCGACCGGAGCAGGACGATTTCCGGAACCGCGGCCGGCGAAGGCTACGTCAGCGACATCGTCATCAACGGACGGCCCCAGTTCATCGAACTCGCGTCGACAAACATGCCGTTCTCCCGGACCGTCACGCTCCAGGAGGGCTCGAACGAGATTCGCATCGCGGTATCCGACCTCGGCGGACACCACACCATGACCTCGCAAACGTGGATGGCGGACTGGCGCCCGCCCGCCCTGCTGATCCTGCGAGCGTCAAAGCGGGGCTCCGAGTGGCTGTTGGAAGGCCGGTGCAACGACGATCGCCGGCTTGCCCGCGTGACGGTGCGAAATGCGGCCACGACGGCCACGCTGCTGGATGAAAAGAACCCGGGATCCACACTGCCCCTGAGCCTCCGGTTTCGCGACGGCGAGAGCCTGATGTTCGACGCCGTGGACACGGCGGGCAACACCTTCACCACGGAACTTTCCGCATCCCTGTTCGCCCCTGTCGTCAGCGCGGCCGCGATGCTCCGCTATGCCGCCGCTGACGCGGGCGGTATCGCCGATGTGCCCGCGTCGTCCGGCGGGTCCAAGCCGCCGGACGACCAAGCACCCGAGATCCGGCTCGGCGTGCCCGACACCGTATGCGTCTTCAACGAGGAATTGATCCTGGAGGGATCGGTCGCCGACGCAAACGGCCTGGACAGCGTCCGCATCCGGGATGAGGAAACGCTGGACCAAGGCGATCGCGGCGCCGTGACGTACAGTCTTGCGCGACGCATCCCGCTCAACGTCGGGACGAACACCATCGTCGTGAGTGCCCGCGACAGCCAGGGCCATGTCGCGCGCCGCACGGTCATCGCCATCCGCAAGGTGCCCGCGTATCTCGATCGCCACTACCGCATGTCGCTCGTCATGCCGCCCTTCCTCTGCAATCGCGAGGGTACCGGCGACCTCGGGCCATCGATCAGGCGGCGGGCCGAGCTTGAACTGACACGCGATCCGGCCCGGTTCTTCCTGGTTGAACGGGCCGAGGGCTGGGATCTGATTCTGCGTGAACAGCGGCTTGCCGTATCCGATCTTGCGGACCCGCGCGCGCTGCTGCAACTCGGCAAGGTGTTGCCCGCTGAACTTTTCCTCGTGGGCTCTGTGATTCCCCTCGGGGCGGGCACGACCATCTACGCGGTGATTGCCGACGCCGAAACCGGCGAGACCCTGGCGCTGGACGACGTGTACAGCGAGGCGCTGGATCGGGAATTGGAAACCAAGGTGGCCGGCCTGATCGTCAAGCTCGAGCAGCGTTTCCCGCTCGTAGAGGGAAAAGTGACCGGTATCCGCAGGAGCCGCGCGGTCATCAACGTGGGCTCACAGCATGGCGTGCTGAACGGCGCGCGGTTCCTCGTCATCCGCCCGGCGTCCGACACGGCGCCCATGGAGGACGGAGACCTTTGCACCCTGGACAAATCGCTTGTGCAACTTCGTGTGAAGGATGTTGATGATTCGGCAGGGACAGCGGACATCCGGCCGGTTGAGGGCAGAGACCTTGTGCATGTGGGGGACTTTATTTATGCGCGCTAAAACAAAACATGGTCTGCTGATCGTCGTCGGCCTGGGGATCCTTGTCTCCGGCTGCACCAGGGAAAAGCGCCCCGCCGTACGCGGAACGCCCCCTCCCGAACCCGTCACACAACAGTCGGGTCCGCAAGTCATGCCCCGTTACCACGCACTGGTCATCGGTATCAGCGATTACGAGAAGTTCGGCGCTGAAGGATGGGACTCCCTCGTGACGGCTCGCGGGGATGCCGAGGCCGTGGCCGACGTTCTTGCGAAGAAGTACGGCTTCAACGTTACGCGCCTCCTCGACCGGGAGGCTACACGGGCACACATTATCCAGGCCATGGACGACCTGGTCAACCTCACGCCGGATGACGCGGTCCTCATCTATTTCGCGGGTCACGGCCAGTACGACGAATCCCTCGGCGAAGGCTATTGGATTCCCGCCGACGGGAAAAAGACCGACGGGAAACGCTCTGCCAAGGCCGACTGGATATGGAATTCGATGCTCACCAAGATCATCGCCGCTTCCCGGGCGCGCCACGTGCTGGTTGTCGCGGATTCGTGCTATGGCGGATCGCTCTTCCGCGGCGGGGCAACGCCCGTTCTCGAAGAGGACTTCCAGTGGTATGCGCGGGCCATCCGTGCGCCGTCGCGTTATCTGATCACCAGCGGCGACCTTGAACCGGTCATGGATTCCGGGGAGCGCCACAGCGTTTTCGCACAGGAGCTGCTGAACTTCCTCGAACATACCGACCGCCTCGTCTTTTCGGCGTCGGACATCGGCTTCGCGCTCCGCGAAAAAGTAAGCACGCTGACCGGGCAACTCGTTCGGATGGGCCCCATGGCCGTCAGCACGCACGCCGGCGGCGAGTTCGTCTTTGTCGCGAGGAATGCCAGCGTCGAATGGCCCGAAGAGGAAAAGCGCCTGGCCTCCGTGTCTCCCCATCGCGGCGTCAACGCGCCGGACGAAAAATCGTCGGGCGGCGAGCCCCCGGCCAGCAAGGTCCAGCTGATGCAGGATGCGGTCCTGATGAAACAGCAGGGCGCGGAGCAAAGCGCCGGCCAGATTGCCTCCTCGCTGCTCAGCAGCCATGCTGAGGACGGGCTTGTAAAGGCGATCGCCGCCTTTGTGCGCGACGACAACCGTGAGAAGGAGCGCAGCGAAATCCGGGAACTCGTCGATCGCATCGAGAAGAACGCCGCCTCCAAAGCGCAGGGCGAAAGCAGCGGGCAAGACCTGTACGCGCGGCCGCGCGTGCTCGCCTGCTTCGGGCCTTCCAGCACCGACGCCTCCGCTGAAACGGAATCGCTGGCCCACCTGGCGAGAATCTGCCTGCGCGCGCGGATCGAGACCCATGCGTCGTTCCGCGTCGTGGAGCGCGAGGCGTTGGAGGATCTGCTGGCCGAATTGAATATCGGGACGTCACCGCTCGCGGACAAGGACGCCGGGCTGGCGATCGGCAAGTTGCTTCCCGCAAGCCTCATGCTGCTCGGAGACATCATCCCGCGCGGCCAGGGCCTCGATGTGTACGTGCGCCTCGTGGACACGGAAACGACACGCATACTGGCCTCGTTCACCGCCCACGCCGAAAATCGCGACCAGTTGCCGGATGTGTGCGAGCGCCTTGCGGACGACATCGTGCGCAAGGCGCAGGAAATGAAACCGCTGACCGCGCGTGTGCTCCAGGAACGCGACGGCCTGCTTGATGCAGGGCTCGGAAACTTTCACGGTATCGACACCGGCATGACCTTTGCCCTCATCGAACGCGCCGGCACGGACAGCAAACCGACGGCTTCGCCCAGGAAGAAGAAAGTGGGCACGGCCCAGGCCGTCGCGATTGGCGACATGCAGAGCGAATTCGCCCCCGCGTGGTCTGATGCCTCCTCCGTACACCCCGCGGGCTCGCTCTGGCTTGAAGAATCGACCGGTCCTGCGGCCGCGCAATAATGCCGTGCGCGTTTTGCCCGCCAGAAAAGCACGGGCACGATTCGACCTTCCAGGTGGAATGATCATCTCCTCCACAGCCGGGAAGGAAAGCCTGCTGTACGAACAGGATCCCCTCTGACGGGGCCGTTCTGCCACCTTCCCAAACGCCTTTCCAGACCGCCATTGCACAAGTCCGTGACCATGACCCGGTCTTCGGCGCAAGCCTTGCAGCGCCCGCATGGCAAGATTTCCCTTAACCCTCCCCACGCCCGAGGTATGCTTCTTCGTCAGAAGAGGCTGCCGCAGCCATGCTTATCATGTTCCAGTGTCCCTCGTGCGGGAACCCTATCAAGGTGCACGCCCGCATGCTGCCGACGCATATCCTGTGCGCCAGATGTGGCAGCTCCGTGGAGACACCGTTGTACGGGATCGGTACTGGAGCGGTCATCGGCGGATTTCGGGTGGAGAAATCCATCGGCCGCGGCGCCATGGGCGAAGTGTTTGTCGCAACGCAGCTGTCCATGGACCGGAAGGTCGCGCTCAAGATCATGCCTTCCGAAATCACAGCGGATAAGAATCTGATCTCAAGATTCCAACGCGAGATCCGTCTGCTCGCCCGCGTGGAACACCCCAACCTGGTCACCGCGTTTGAGGCTGGTGAGTACGACGGCGTCTACTACCTGGCCATGACCTATGTGGAAGGGAAGGATCTCGGCCAGCGTCTGGAGGAAGAGAAACGCATCCCCGAGCAGGAAGCGCTCGCCGTCGCGGCAAAGGCGGCGCTGGCCCTGGCCTACGCATGGGAACACCACCAGATTCTCCACAACGACGTGAAACCCGGGAACATCATGATCGACCGCAACGGCGAGGTGAAAGTGATGGACATGGGCCTCTCGAAGTGCGTCGTGGAGGACACGAGCCTGTCCATGGAAGGCGTGGCCTTCGGCACGCCGAACTACATGAGTCCAGAGCAGGCACGCGGGCAACATGACCTGGATTTTCGATCGGATGAATACGCGTTGGGCGCCACGCTGTTCCACCTGCTGACCGGAGCCCTGCCCCACAATGGCACGACGGTGACCGAAGTGCTGACGCGAAAGACGATCGAACCGGCGCCGAACGTGCGTCAGTTGAATCCCGATGTGTCGCCCGCCTGCGAGCGCCTCATTCTCAAGATGATGGCGCCGGACCGCGAAGAGCGTTTCCCGAGCTGGACGGAAGCGATCGCCGAAATTGAATCCCTGCTTGAGTCGGGTACCGTGAAGAAGCAGACCAACATGCGGGGGTTCGGACCGCCGTCGCACAGCTCGCCGCACCACTCGTCGCACGCGCCGCTGATACAGGTTGCGCCAAAGGCCGGTGTCGAGCCGTCAACCGCTCAGCGAGCCGGCGAAAAGCGCTGGTCGCTCAAGCCCTACATCGTCGCCGCAGGCGTCGCGGTTCTCGCAGGTTGCGTGATCGTCGTGGCCGTTTCACTCCGCGGCAAACGCAACGACATCTCGGCATCGCTCGCGCCGCCATCCGTGACGCCGGAACCCGTAGTTCAAACGAACGCGACGCAACAGCCCGAGGAGGCATTACAGGTATACTACGAGAAATTCACCCTTGCGGTTCCCGGCGGGTCCCCCCCCGCGCCGGCCGATGATCAGGCCGTGAACGAAGTCATTGACGCGCTGGAAAAGGCCAACCCCGATCTTGACCACTTTCAGGTTTTCTATCGAATCAAGGACGGATTCGTGTCCATCGACATGAGCGGCAACAAAGCGCTCGTCGACATCGCGCCGATTCATCAAATCCCCGTCCGCGAATTGCGCATGCAGAGCACCAGCGTCACAAACCTGGCCCCGCTCGAAGGCCTACCCATCGAGAAGCTCGTGCTCAACGACACCCCCGTTGCCGACCTCCGCTCGCTCAGCCAACTTCCGCTCCAGGAACTTTCGCTGTGGCAATGCCGCAACATCACGGATCTCGGTCCCCTGGCCGAGATCCATTCCCTGGTGCGACTCCTGTTGCCGGAACAGTTTTCATCCATCGACTTCCTGCACAACCATCCGTCGTTGCAGTACATCGCCACGGAGCCGGATGGGTGGAAACAGACGGCAGGGGAATTCTGGGCCCAACTCGCAGCGAAGCATCCTTGAAACTTCAACCACGACTGGACCCTCCTTCGCCCATGCAACGTGCGCTGGCTTTGCAGTGCGGTGGCTTGCCTGCCCACCGTAGCCCGCCAGTTGGCCATACGCATCAACCTAGGCTGTAACGATGCAGACGGATTGGCCACGAAGAGGCACGAAAAGGCACAAGAAGAAGTCGCGGATCGATAATCAGGCGCGCCGGGTTTGGATCGCTGATCGGTGAATATCTTTCTCGATGGCGTCGCTTCGCAATTTTCTTTCTTTGTGCCTCTTGCCTGCCTCGCCGAAGTCCCGCCTCCGAGGCGGGACGAAGGCGGGTGCGTCTTCGTGGCTATTGCAACGGCATGGATACGCCTTAGGTTGATGCACATGGCCAGTTGGCGGGCAAGCCCCTGTCCGCCTCCGGCGGATTGGCGGAGGTGGGTAGCGGCGCCCCTTCAGCGTGCGTCATGCCGCACGCTTACAAAGCGGCGGCAAGCCGCCGCACTCCAAAACCCGGCTCGTCCCGGATCAGGAGATTCACAGATGAACTGCTTCTGCGTCAGGTTGATGCGCATGGCCGAAGACGGATCCGCCTCGGGCGGAAATTCACGGTTCTCCAAGTGCATCGTTACGGCGAAGGGCGGGGCTGCCTGCCCTGAGCCTGTCAAAGGAGGCCAGCCGTCCCGACCAGCACAATCCCGTCACGTGTTCGCAGGGGGATCTTCTTCATAGTCCGGGTACAGCTTGGAGATGCACTCCGGACACAGGCCGTGGCTGAATTGCACCCCTGAGTGGCTCTTGATGTACGTCTCGATCTGGTTCCAATACCCGCCATCGTCGCGTACACGCTTGCAGGCGGCACAGATGGGCAGCAGTCCGCTCAGGGTCTTGACCTCGGAGATGGCCTGTTGAAGTTCACGGATCAGCTTTTCGCGTTCCGCTTCCGCCCGCTTGCGTTCGGTGATGTCGCGGACAAAGAAGCAGAGACGCCGCTCATCCCCGTCCAGGATGTTCACCGAGATCTCGGCAGGGAAAAGCGATCGATCACTCCGCGTACAGTACGCCTGGAACAAGACGAAGCGATCGCTCTCGAGGGTTTCGCGAATGGACGGAACGAGCTTGTCGTCGGAGCCGGAAATCAGGTGCGGCACGCTCAGTCCCTTCACATCCTCCAGGGTCTGCCTGAGGAACCCCAGGACGCGCGGGTTGGCGTCAACAATGGTCCCTTTGAGATCGGTAATCAGGCATCCGTCATAGATGCTCTCCAGCAACTGGGAGAAGAGCGACTTCGTAGCAGGCTTGTTGTTGCGGACTATTCGAATCGCAGCCGTGGGCGTCGGCTTGGGAGGCTGGTGGATACCCGTGGCCTTGCTCTTCGGTTGCTGCTGCAGTTCGCGCAGGAGTTCCGGCGGGATCTCGAACCGCATCGTGTTGGAAAAATCGTTGTTCTCACCGGGCATGACAACACCCCGTCTGTTCGTCTGTTGACTCGTCTGACCTGCTTACAGCACTACCCCCGACCGCTGAAAAAAGACAGCACGACGAAATGCTCATTCTCAACCTCGGCTTTGTAACCCAGCGCATGTTGCTGCCCGATGAAATCGCGTGGATTACAACGCGTTGCAACTAGTTCACGGACGGCACGTTGCGCGCCGCGCGAAACGGCGCACATATTTTTTCGCACAACTTCCTTTACATGGATTGGTCTGACCATTATAAACGCCCCCCGATAAACAAAAGGAACAAGCAAGAAAGACAAGCCGGGATAAAGGCTTGAACGAGATATGCAGACCGCTGACAAAGCGACAATCAAGAAGGAATACGCGCAGCACGACAAGGACACGGGTTCTGTCGAGGTGCAGGTAGCCCTTCTCAGCCAGCGCATCAAGGATCTGACCGGGCATTTGCAGGGTCACATGAAGGATCATAGCTCTCGCCGTGGCCTGATTGTGATGGTCAGCCAGCGCCGGCGCTTACTCGATTACCTCGGACGGACGGACGAAGAGCGCTATCACAAGCTCATCGACCGCCTCGGCCTGCGTCGGTAGTCCTGCCCTCTCCGCCAGCCACGATTTTTCGGAGTGTCTTTCTTCAACGCAACGGCCGCGCTTTGCGCGTCCCTCCGGCCGCCTCCGCTTCGGCAAGCTACGGCGAGCCACGCCGTAGTTGAAATCGCGCGCGACGCGATTGAAACGAAGGCGGGAGGGTCACGCTCCGCGTGACCTCGAACCGGGCAACACAGGAAGACATATGAAGAACGCAAAATTCGTAGAAGTTAACGTCGGCGGCAAGGTCATCCGGATCGAATCCGGGCTCCTCGCCAAACAGGCCGATGGCGCCGTCACCGTCCAGCTCGGGGAAACGATCGTTTTCTCCGCCGTCACCACCACGAAAAAGCCGCGCGTAGGCGTCGACTACTTCCCGCTCCAGGTCGAATACCGCGAAAAATACTACGCGGCCGGCCGATTCCCCGGCGGCTACTTCAAGCGCGAGGCGCGTCCGTCGGAAAAGGAAATCCTGACCGCGCGCGTCACCGATCGCCCGCTGCGCCCGTTCGTCCCGTCCAACCACCGCAACGACGTGCAGATCAATAATTTGCTCCTCTGCGCGGACGGCGAGAACGACTCCGACATCCTGAGCATCACGGCGGCCAGCGCGGCGCTGATGCTCTCTGAAATCCCGTTCCACGGCCCCATCGCGGCGGCCCGCGTCGGCCGAGTCGACGGCACGTTCATCATCAACCCCACACACGCGGATCTCGAGAAGAGCGACCTGAACCTGATCTACGCCGGGTCCCGCGACCTGCCGATCATGATCGAAGGTAATGCGCGCGAGATCAGCGAGGCGGACATGGTCGCGGCGATGAAGTTCGCCCACCAGCACATTGTCCCGCTGTGCGACGCGCAGGTTGAACTGCGCAAGCTCGTGGGCAAGGACGCCAAGGTCGTCGCGGAAGCCGCGGTCGACCACGCCCTGCTCAACAAGGTCCGCGAACTCGGCGGCGCCGACTTCGTCGAGGCGCTCAAGATCAACGGCAAACTCGAACGCCAGGACAAGGTGTCCGAGCTCAAGAAAGCGCTGCAGGCCAAGGTGGTCGCCGCGCTGCCAGAAACGACCGAGGAACAATACTTCCAGATCTTCGACGAGCTCGAAATCGAATCGACGACCAAGCTCGTGCTGGAACAGCAGTTCCGCATCGGCGGCCGCGGATTCGACGAACTCCGCGCTCTCGACGCGCAGGTCGGCCTGCTCCCGCGTACGCACGGCTCGGCGCTGTTCCAGCGCGGAGAGACACAGGCGCTGGCCATCGTCACGCTGGGCACCAGCGACGACGTCCAGGACCTGGACGCGATCGCGGGCGGCCCGAAGGAAAAGAACTTCCTCCTGCACTACAACTTCCCGCCGTACAGCGTCGGTGAAGCCGGCCGCCTCGGCTCGACCAGCCGCCGCGAAATCGGCCACGGCAACCTGGCCGAACGCTCGCTCCTCCCGGTCATCCCGAAGGACTACCCGTACTCGGTCCGCCTGGTCTCCGAAATCATGGAGTCCAACGGCTCCTCCTCGATGGCCTCGATCTGCGCCGGCACGCTGGCGCTGATGGACGCGGGTATCCCGATCACCAAACCCGTCGCGGGCATCTCGATCGGCCTGTTCAGCAACGCCCAGAAGGCGGAACTGGTCGTCGACATCCTCGGCGCGGAAGATCACTGCGGCGACATGGACTTCAAGGTCGCCGGCACGCGCGACGGCATCACGGGTTTCCAGGTCGACCTGAAAACTCGCGGCCTGCGCTGGGACCTCGTCGAAGGCGCCTTTGAAAAGGCGCGCAAGACGCGGCTCAACATCCTGGACTTCATGGCGAAGACCATCGCGGAACCCCGCGCCGAGCTGTCCCCGTATGCCCCGCGTATCACGGTCGTCCACATCAACCCGGAGAAGATCGGCGCCCTCATCGGCCCGGGCGGCAAGAACATCCGCCGCATCACCGACGCGACCGGCGCCCAGATCGACATCGAGGACGACGGCACCGTCAAGATCTTCGCGGTCGACGCGAAGGCGATGGACGCCGCCGTGCGCGAGGTCAACCTCGTCGCCGCGGATGCCGAAGTCGGCAAGCTCTACCAGGGCACCGTGACGAGCATCAAGGAGTTCGGCGCGTTCGTCGAAATCCTGCCCGGCAAGGAAGGCCTCGTCCACATCAGCGAAATGGCGAACTTCCGCGTGAAGGCCGTCAGCGACATCTGCAAGATGGGCGACGTGATGTGGGTCAAGTGCATCAACGTTGACGACACCGGCCGCGTCCGCCTCAGCCGCCGCGCGGCGATGGAGGAGATGGACCAGCAGGCCGCTGCTGCTGCGCCCGCGGAGCAGAAGTAGAAGAAGGTGTCGGGTGTCAGGTGTCAGCAAACGCTGCCCTGACACCTGAAACCTGACACCTGAAACCTCAATGGCCGGAGATCTCAAGAAACGCGCCTTGGAAATCCTGAAGCGCCTCAAGAAGACCTACCCCGACGCCCGCTGCGAGCTCGACTATTCCAACGTACTCGAGCTGGCGATCGGGGCTATTCTTTCGGCGCAGTGCACCGACAAGCGGGTGAACATGGTCACGCCCGCGCTGTTCAAGAAGTACCGGACCGCGAAAGCCTGGGCCGGGACCGACCAGGCGACGCTGGAAAACGAGATCCGCTCCACCGGCTTTTTCCGCAACAAGGCGAAGAACATCCGCGCCCTGTGTGCGGTGCTGGACGAGAAGTTCGGCGGCAAGGTCCCGGACGATTTCGACGCGTTGTGCGAGCTGCCCGGCATCGGCCGCAAGACCGCGAACCTGCTCATGGCCTCGGGGTTCAACCGGCCCGGCATCGTCGTCGACACGCACATGACACGCCTCGCCGGCCGGCTCGGCTTCACAAAACACACCGATGCGGTGAAAATCGAATTCGATCTTCGGGAGATTGTGCCCGAGAAGGACTGGACCACCTGGTCGCACAGCATCGTCTGGCACGGCCGCCGCTGCTGTTTCGCCCGTAAACCGAACTGCGCCGGCTGCTCCGTGAACGACCTCTGCCCGTCGGCCTTCAAAGTCTGATGGTTCACCGCAGAGGTACGCGGAGGTGTTTGTAGTTCCTCCGCGAAGCTCCGTGTCCTCCGCGGTTCAAACGTCCAATCCTTGGAACTTTGTTCGGCGATTTTTCCAATTGCCCGCTGCGGGCAAAATGTGAACTCCACCTCATGGGGCCGTTTTCAATCCCATCGGACTTCAACCTTGTCTGTCGGCCAGTACACGTTGCATCTGACCCATCCGGTCTTCTGCTTGCCGTCCTTGCCTGTTACGGTAACCCGTCTGACGGCCTGATAGGTCCATGTGCTGGCCCAGAACGGTCCGCGCTTTAGGAGGGCTCTGAAATCAGATTCGATTATGGTGAAACCGTTTTGTTCCGCCCAACGGCGCACGATGTCCGCCGACCGCCGCTTTTCCCAGGCCGAGGCGAGTACAACGATCGCGATAAGCACCAGAACGAAGAGCACCACGAAGATCACCGTGTTCATATTCCATCATCCTTTCTCGCCCAACGACGCAAATCACCGGCGGCGGGACGCCGTACCGTGCATTTGCTGGTTCCCATCAACTTCCGGCAGGAGTACCCGGAATGCCCGAAAGAAGACAATCGTCCACCAGATGGTGTAGGCGAGGAAGGCTCCCGTTGCAGGCAACAGAACCCGCTGATTCAGTCTGACGATCTTCGCCAAGTTGGCTTGGAGCGAGAGCAGGCCCAAGACGAGAAAGAACAGGAACACTGCGCCGCCGAAGCGCCACATAAACCCCTGTATCTTCTCCATGGTTCGGGTTCGATGCTCCGGCTTCAGCCAGTACTCCTTATTCGGAAGATTGATCCACTTGGGCGGAAACAAAAGGATGAGGCGATGACTAAAGTAAAGGGAACAAAACAGAAGAACGTGCGTGCCTGTCATGAGGAGCGCGTTGACATAGTTGGGTGCCCATCCGTTTGCCATCCCGTCGGCGCCATAATGGATGGCAACACGTGAGGGCAACACGGCGAGCGAGATCAGCGTCACCACCACGTTGGCCATGAACGTCAAAATGAAGAGCGCGCGCATTGGTCTTTTCCTTCGCGAACGTTGCGGCCAAGGCTCGCGGCCCCGGAGTCATTCCAACTTCAGTGGCTTGATCGCGTAGCCTCAAGCCGCTGGGCATCTTTTTCTGCTTTTCTGATCTGCTCTTGCTTCGCGTTAAGTTTGCTGATCAGTATCCATAAGATGGGGACATAGGGGATCCACGCTATCCACCAATATTTCATGGGTGTTAGAAACAGAATGATCAGGAAGGAGATCACAAAGATCGAAAAGCCCACTGCACAATGGATCATGAACCGTTTTTCAGCAGGACCATTTGTGTTCTTTATGCTGAAGTACGACCCGATGACTCCGCCTGCAATCCCACCGATGGTTCCGATGATCCCTCCAGCCCAGCCCATCATTTCACCGGTTGTCATGATTTCATCTCCATGTGTTGCCCAACAGATCTCATATAGCTGTTCCTTTACGGCATGCGGCCTCAGCGGATGAAATAGCCCGCTCCCCGCCAGCTTCCGTCGTCCTGCTTCATCATGGTGACGGTCTCGACCGCGGATTTCTTCTTCTCAAAGGACGTTTCGGTCTGAAAGATCACGTAGTCTCCGTCCGGTGCGCCGGGCAGGTTGGTCTGGTGTATCGACGAGGCGATGGTGCGTGAGATCACCTTGCCGAGGGGACGCCTGACCGTGCCCACCATCCTGACCCAGTCGTCGCTCGTCACGGCGGCCCGGAACGCGACAGACGCGTCGTCCCAGCTTTCCTCATACCGCTCCCCGTCGACGAGGCCTAGCCACCGGGTCAGCGCCTCCTGCGCGGGCTGCGCGTCGAACACCGTGCCGCCGACGATTTCAATCTCCAGATCGTCCGCCCACAAGGTGCCGCCGCCGGCGAGCAGTACACCGAAGTTGATGTTGTCGATATCGGCGGGAAATTCCACTTCGACCGTATATGCCGCCCAGTCACGGGTACCATGAACGTTTTTGCCCTGGAGCGTCTGAAAGGCGACCGGCTTCTGTTGCTTGTCCGCCCGGATCCACAGCGCCACATACCCGGTCACCTCGGCCAGCTTCAGATAGCCGCTGAACCGAACGCGCTTCCCGGCCAGCGTCTCCGGCGCGAGCGTCGCGGTCAGCGATCCGAATCCTTCCGGACTCGGTCGAGTATTATGGATGCGTCCGGCCCAGCCGCCGGTGTGACGCGTCTCGCCATCCGCAGTGAATTCATAGCCTTCGCCGCCTCCGCCCCATGCGGAGGGATACGTGGTGCCGGTACGCGGACCGAGTTCGAAATCGAGATTCAAGTGCGGCTTTGCGTTCTCGAGCGAAACGCCTGACGGCGCCTGCGTTTTTTCGTTCGCGCCCGTGAGTGTGGTCATGCCCAGTATCAGGATCAAGCCGGCGGCCAGGCCGGAAAACTGGTACGTGTGTTTGGTATGTGCAGCGATCATGGTCATTCTCCCTTTGAGTTCGTTCCTGTCCTCCAGTATCCCCACAACCCCGGGAACGAGTTTCGGCGCTGAGGAAAATTCGAGCAGCTTGATCATCGTCTGGCCGTACCGCCGGCTCTCCTGCTCGCGGCCGAACGAGAGCACCAGCGAATCACACGCCAGTTCGCGGTCGACGCGCATGCGGTAGAACGCGAGCGCGATCAGCGGATTGAACCAGTGCAGGACCTGCAGCGCGCTGATCAGCCAGTTGAAGACGATGTCGTGCCGCTTCAGGTGCGCCAGCTCGTGCAAGAACACGAGGCGCAACTCGGCCGCGTCAAAGTTCTGAATCATCCGCTCCGGCAGGAGCAGGCGCGGACGGATGAAGCCGAGCAGCGCGGGGCTCTGCACGTCCGAGGACTCCACGACATTGATCGGTATGTGCACATGAAGTTCCTGTTTGCAGTCCTCCAGGATGTCCAACACCGCCTGCTTCGTCACCGGACGCTGCTTGCAGACGCGCGACGAGAGCCGATAGTTCCCGAACGCCATGCGGGCAAACAACACGCATGCAATCGCCGCCCATAAAACCATCAGACCGTCGTGCCACGAGACAGAACGCTGCCGACCCGCAGTCTCCTTCGCCGGAGCCGCCTCAAGGTACTTATCGTTCGGATTGACGATCGTCATTCCAGACGATACTTCGCCGATGCCCCCGGCGGACGCGGGCAGAACATGCCGGGTGAAATTGAACACGCTCAAGGGACTCGCGGGCGTCGCGGGCATGACAAGTCGCGCGACAACCAGCAGCCAGAGCGCGTAGCGCCACCGCGGCGCGAGTCTCGTGCGGAGTAGTAGCTGGATCGCCATGACGAGGAGCACCAGGATCGATGCCTGCCACGACGTCTGCAGGAGCCAGTGCCAGCATGCGTTCGCGGTGTTCATTGTTTCTTCTCCTCCAGGATTTTCCGGAGTTCGCGGATGTCCCCGGGACTGAGCTTCGCGTTCTTCACAAAATGGACGAGCATCGGCGCGGCGGCGCCGCCGAAGACGCGGTCGACGAACGATTCGCTTTCCACCTTCACACACTTGTCCATCGCCACGCCGGGCCGGTACAGGTACGACTTGCCCTGCGCCTCGAACTTCAGGGCGCCCTTCTTCACCAGCCGCCCCAGCAGCGTCTTGATCGTGCGCGGGCTCCACTCCATCCGGTCGCCGAGCTTCCCGATCACGTCCTGCGCCGTGACAGGGCTCTTCTCCCAGATCACTTTCATCACTTCCCACTCGGCTTCGGAAATTTTCGGAACACCACTCATGGCACGCCCTCCGTTATGATGATTACAACTGTAATCCGGACTACGCATGTAGTCAAGGCGGAAAATGATTTTTTTCCGAAGCGCACATTTACCGACGCTGGGTGGCGCCGGAGGCCCGTGATCTACGGCCAGGCGAATGGATACAAATATTTTCTTCGTGCGTCGGGTTCGCGGGGATTAGGGTTCATGGGGGTCCACTTCGTGAAGATTCTCTACCTGACACATCAGTATTTCCCCCGGCACGTGGGCGGAACGGAAATGTATGTGCGCGGCGTCGCGACGCGGGCCCGTTCGCGCGGGCACGAGCTCCGCATTGTCACCGCGGTCGAGTCGCCGTCCGGCGACCCGGATGCGTTCGGCCCGCGCGAGATCGAGGTCGACGGCATTCCCGTGACGGAACTGCACTACAACCTCAGCGTCGCACCCGATCCGGCCCGGTTTGAATTCGATAATGCCTTCCTGGGCGATGCGATCCGGCGCGAGATTGCCTCGTTCGGGCCCGATGTGGTCCACGCCGTGCACACCATGAAACTCTCCGGCTCGGCGCTGGACGCCTGCCACGCGGCCGGAGCGCCTGTGGTAGCGACGCTCTGCGACTTTTGGTACATCTGCCCGCGCCACACGCTCCTGAAGTGGGATGGCTCACTCTGCCGCGGCCCGGAACACGACCTGTACTGCGCGCCCTGCCTGAAGGCCACACACGGGTTTTCCACGGACCAGGACGCCCCGGCTATCCGTGCCCGGAATCCCTATCTGCGCGACGCCCTGCTCCGTTGCAGCCGCATCATCGCGCTGTGCGGGTTTCAGAAACAGCGGTTCGTCGAACACGGGTATCCGCCGGGGCGGATCGAGGTGATCCCGCACGGTCTCGACACAACCGGCCTCATGACCCGCGCGCGACGGGCCGCCAGGCCCGTCCGCGTCGCGTTCATCGGGAGTCTCGCGCGGCACAAAGGTCCGCATGTCCTCGTCGAAGCGGTCCTTCGCGCGCCCGAACTGGACATCGAATGCCTGATTCACGGAGCCGCGGACGGAAAAGACGAGTACACGCAAAGCCTCAAGGTGCTTGCCTCCGGCGATCCGCGGATCCACTTCCGCGGCGCGTTCCCGCCCGAGCGCACGGCGACGGTGCTCGATGAAGCCGACCTTCTGGCTGTGCCCGCCCTGTGGTTCGAAAACGAACCCCTGGTTATGAAGGCGGCTCTGCACATCGGGTTGCCCATCCTGGCCAGCAACCTCGGGTCGCTCCCGGTGATGCTGCGCGGCTACCAGACCGGCTGGCTGGCGCCTGCGGGCGATGTTCCGGCGTGGACCTCCGCCTTGCGCGATGCCGTTCCACGCGTCGGCACGCTTGACCCCGCGCCGGTTCCCATGAAAAGTATGGATCAACACGCGGAGGAAATGCTGGGCCTTCTGATGGAGGTGCGACACGGGCATGACACGAACGACACACCTGATCGATCACCTCGCCACGGCTGACGTCACTTCACCAGGTCCCCACCACGTCGCTGTCCAGCCGATGACCCTCCTGCGCGATTCGCGGATGGCGCTGTTTCAGCACCCCGACTCCACGGTTGAATTCAAGCCGATGCGACTCGGTCATCACCCGCGCCTCGCGTTCTCGTGCGGGCTGAAACAGGTTTGCTGGACGCGGATGGCATCGCCCGTCACATTCCGCGTCCTGGTCCGCGACCGCGAACAGGCGGCGCGCGTCGTCTTTTCCATGGAATTGGATCCGCGCAACCGGGCGGACCATCGCCGGTGGCGCGAGTTCGACGTCGATCTCACCTCTCTCGCGCACGAAGACGTTTCGCTGATCTTTCAAACCAGCGCGCCCGCCGGCGCGGCGGCGGACTATTGCTGGGCGGGCTGGGCCGAACCCCGCGTCACGGACGAAGTGATCGAGCAGACCCGCGCGGCGCGGCCGCCGTCCTACCCGCTCGTCCTGTTCATCACGTCGGACGCGCTCCGACCGGACTTTCTCGGCTGCTACGGCAACGCGGAGGTGCGCACGCCGCACCTCGACCAGCTGGCCCGCGACGGCGCGCTGTTCCGCCACGCGCGGGCCCATACCGGGGCCACGGCCGGATCGTACTGCGCAATGCTGACGGGCGTCCATCCACTGCGGCTCGGTACGTTGTCGGAATGGTCCACGTTTCCCTCCGGCGTCATGAGTCTGCCGGCGCTCCTGCACTCCTGCGGATTCCACACCCTGATCGCGGCCAGCGAGGCCGAGGTTGGAGACAAGGGGCCCGGATTTGTTCAACAGTTTGATGAGCAGATTCCCTGCCTCGCCAGGCCCGCGCAGGACGGATCGATCACGGCGCGCCAGTTCATCCAATGGCTCGACCGCCGTCCGGACCAATCCTGTTTCGCATGGGTTGAGTTCTTCGACACGCATCCTCCGGCGACGCCACCGGAGCCGTACCGATCCATGTACTATCAGGGTGACCCGTCCAACCCCCGCAACGAGTTCATGCCGGAGGCCATCACCAAGGTACGAGGCATTGAAGGCGTTCAGGAGATACTTCTCGGCGTGCCTATGCTGGAAAGAGGGGTGATCGACACCTTCCTGCACGAGCGCCTGCGCGGCATTGTTGAATGCTTCCAGGGAAAGATTCCCCACGGACCTGATCTTGCGGCACACATCCAGTCGCTTGGAGCGCCCGCCATGAACGGACGTTCAAGGACGGAATTCACCGTGTGGCTCGCAGACCAGGTTCGCGCGCTCGATGAAGGCATCATACCCGCCGCCCTGCTTGAATGGCTCAAGGGACTACTGCCCCAGGTGCGGGAAATCGAGAAGGACATTCTCGCGTGGCTCGACGGCATCGTGGACTACCGCTATCCCGTGTGCCAGTACAGGGGGTGCGTCAGCCATCTCGACGATCAGGTCGGCAAGATCATCGCGGCACTCAAGGAACGCGGACTTTACGAGTCCGCCACGATCGTTGTCACGTCACCGCACGGGGAGTTATTCGGCGAACATGGCATCCATTTCCATCACCACCTGCTGGCCGAACAGGTCCTGCGCGTGCCGCTGATCATCAAATCGGCCGCGGGGCGGGCGCAGGCCGGAACCACCATCGACGGCATCATGGACATCATCGATCTCTTCCCCACGATCCTGCAGGCGCTGGAACTACCCGTTCCACCGCGCCTCGACGGCGCGAGCCGGTGGACAGAGATTGCATCGGGGCAACCGATCCCTCCGCATGACAGTTTCGCCGTCGATCTCCAGGAAGTCGCGTACTCCATCGTGTCAGGCAACGACAAACTAATCCACGCGGTTCGGGCTCATCACGTCTCGCCCGAATGGAGTTGGAAGCCGCGTGACCGGGCGCTTTTCGATTTGCGCGACGTGCAGCTTGATACCGTCAACCGGCTTGCAGAGCGCGCGGACGTGGCGGCACATCTGGGCATAAGACTGACACGATGGCTGCGGGAACAGAAGACGGGGCGTCTCGCGTCCCGGCCTGGCCTGATCACACGGCTGAAGAATCGGCTTGTCGATCCGTCCGCTCACACCGCGCCCAAGGCTCAACAGCATGGATGAGTGCCGTGTCCTGTCCCGCAAAACAACATGGAATCGAGTTGCGTCCAGAATCGTCTCAGGCGAGGCGGCGTCGGAAAACTCCGGGCGTTTGATGCCATGGTCGTTGCGGAACAGGACACCCGCGGTTGTTCCGGAACCGTCGAACACGTGATCGATGTACGGGGACGTCTGGCCCATACGGTGCGTGGGCGTTTTCTGACAGGGTTGTTCCGCCTTTCCCAAGCCGCCAAGTCTTTTCGCGCGACGCGGACTGCAAACGAACGACACGCAGGCCGGAGTGGTCCACGAATCAGCATCCTGCTCACGCGTGGTCCTTCGGACGACTATGCGCTGGTGGTCCGGTCGATCCATTCCCTCCTGCGACAGTCGTGGCTCCAGTGGGAACTCTGCGTCCCGGGCGCGTGGACCGTCGCGGCCGCCATCGACAAGAGAATCCGCGCCGTGGACACCAGGTCGAGCGACACGGAAATCGGCGAACTGAATGCTCTGATGGCCGCGGCCACCGCGAACTTCGTCGGCTTTCTCCGTGCGGGCGACGAGTTATCCGCAGGGGCCCTGCACCGCGTCACCCGCCACGCAGTGCGACACCCGCACGTCGACCTTGCGTACAGCGACGAAGTCACGCTCGACGAAGGGGGAGCCATCGCAGCCCATTTCTACAAGCCGGACTGGTCGCCACACCTTCTTCTGTCGACCAACTACCTGGGCGGACTCCTCGTCGTGCGCCGCGATATGGCACACTCTGCGGGAGGCTTTCGCGAGACGGCGGCCGGCGGACACGCATACGACTTCAATCTGCGCGTCACTGAGCAGGCCCGGAATATCGAGCACATCGACGAAGCGCTTTACCTGCGCCGCAGTCCGCCGCCCCATTCATCGCAAGAGGGCGACCTCCTGGTCTTGCACGACGCGCTGGCGCGTCGGTGTATTTCAGGCCACGTAACGCCGGCGCGCATCGACAGCGACGAGGCGCGCTACATCGTGCGCTACCCGATCAATGAGCAGCCCATGGTATCCATCATCATACCCACCAGGAACCAGGACACCATTCTTCGCCGATGCATCGAGAGCATCGAGGCACGGACGACCTACCCGAATTTCGAGCTTCTCGTGATCGACCACGAGAGCGATGAGCCCGCCGCGCGGGACTATCTCGCAAGCCTCCGGCATCGCGTGTTGCCCTACCGCGGCCGTTTCAATTACTCGCGGATGAACAACATGGCCGTCGCGGCCGCGAAAGGCGATATCCTTGTGTTCCTCAACAACGACACACAGGTCATCTCACCCGACTGGCTGGAGGCGCTGCTCGAGCAGGTTCTCCAGCCCGGCGTCGGCATCGCGGGTGCAAAACTGCTTTATCCGAACCACACGGTACAACACGCCGGCATCATCGTCGGCTACCAAGGCAACGCGGCCAACTACGGTGGCATGCCGCACGACGATCCCGGGTATAACGGGTTTGCAGGCGTCGTCCGCGAATGCAGCGCCGTAACGGGCGCATGCATGATGGTTCGCCGCAACGTTTTCAAAGAACTGGGCGGTTTCAACGAACGCATGGACCGGGCCTGGCAGGACGTCGACCTTTGCCTCCGCGCCGGCCGCCACGGGCACAGCGTCATTTTTACGCCACGGGCCCTGCTCTACCACGACGAAGGCCACACGCGCGGGCGCTTCGACGACAGCCCCGGGGAGCATGCATCCAAACGCCTCCTGCGACGGTCCCACCGTTACGTGCTTCGTCACGGGGATCCGTTCTACAACCGCAACCTGAGCACATGCTCCGACTTTTTCTCCTTTGATCCGACCAAGCAGACAGGCCTTGCCGTCGATTCACCTCCCCTCATCGCGCGCTTTCTCCACGGGAGCTACCCCCCGCATGCGCCGGGTCAGCGCTGGATTTCACGCCGTTGCACGCTGCTGTTGCTCACACGGTCGACCTGTTCCCACACGCTTGGATTCACCGTCCAGGCAAACCGCGCGCACTGCTACCGGCAATGGCCGCTTCGCGTACGGCTGCGCGTCAACGGCGCGGCCGCGGCCGATGTGACGATCCAGGCCACGGACGGGCACCACGACATCAGGTTTCTCCTGCCAGCGGGGCTTGCCGCCCACATGATCGATATCTGCTGCTCGGAATCCTTTGTCCCTGCACGGCTCGGCATCAACGCCGATCACCGCGACTTGTCCCTCATGGTCTCCAACGTGAACGCGGACGGCGACCTGCTTCAGGCAACGCCCTTCTTCCGGCTGCGGAAAATCAGGGGATTCCACCACCGCGATCCCATCAAATGGGCCGGCCCGCTCGCCGAACTCGAACTGGACACCGCCCTGCCGGGACCGCACACCCTGGCCATCAGAATCCGATGCAGCCAATCCGAGCTGTATGGCGTATTCCCCTTCCGGGTCTTTGCGAGCATCGACAACGGTGAAGTCGCCACGGCGACCTTCACGTCGTCTGACGAGTCCACCGTCCTGAAGGTACCTACGGGCGCGCAAGGCCGACTCACGCGGATAGGCCTCATGGCAGAGTCATCGTTCGTGCCCGCCCATCACGACATGGGCACCGATCCTCGCGAGCTCTCCTACGTCATTGAACAGTTGGAGTTCCAGCCCACCCTGTCGCCGCAGCCCTCGGTGCCGCGAGCGTGAGGGCTACCCCCCCCCCGGCCCAGCCGGAATACGCACTTGAAACCCGGCGAGCCAGAGCGGGTTAACAAATTTCGCGGCCGCCTGTCTGTTGTAGCCGCCCCGCTCAGCCTGCCGCGCCGAAGCCGGCGAAGGCGGGTGAACGCGGTTCCTGATGGCTGCGTCTGCGCGGCCATCAGCAACCTGGCGCTCCTGCCGGACAAGCCGGCAGGGGGCGCTCACATTCACCTGTCAGCACAAACTATCGCCGCGTTTTCGCCGGCGGCGCGTCGTCCTCCACATCGTCAACGTCCGCACCCGCGGCGGTTGATTTCGGATGGCCCAGGAACTGGACGCGCTCGGCGCGCACCTTGACCTTGTTCCGGCGGGCTCCCTCCTTGTCGGTCCACTCGTCAAACTGCAGGCGCCCCTCGATGAAGACCGGCGAACCCTTGGCCAGATACTGCGCGCAGGCCTCCGCCTGCCGTTCCCACACGATGACGTCGACAAAACAGACCGACTCGCCCTTCTCGCCGTTCCGGTTGCTCCACGAATCGGACAACGCAAGCCCCATATCCGCGAGGGCGACACCGGAACTGGTCCGGCGCAGCACCGGGTCCCGCGTCAGGTTGCCCGACAGAAACACGAGGTTGATCGAATTCCGGCCCGCACGTTTCTTGTGATTGCCCTGGTCAGCCGCCCCCATCGGTCCTTCCGCCACCCGCTTGGTTTGAGATCCGCTCGCATTCGTAGACATTTCGTATGTGCGCATTGAAGTACCTTCCTTTGTGTTCAGCTCTCAACAGGTTTTGATACACGCCCGCAGTCACCCCGTAGTACTCGTAGCTCCTCCCGCCACGGAACGTGACCACCAGCACCTTCGCTTCTTCTTCATAAAGGGCTGACTCGAACACGGTCGACACGATCGCGACGAGGTCCCCCTCTTCCGGCTTCCATGGCTCGTGTGCCAGACCGTCACCGGCAAGGGCCAGTTGCAGACCAAACACGCTAACCACGATCCAACGACTCTTCATGACACTCCCTTCATTCGCGCGGATGTAAATGCAGGTGCCATGCCAGAAAGGAGCGCGGATCAGGCAAAGTCATAACTCTTTGCAGTGAGACTAATTACGAAAGCGTCCAGCTTGGACACCGGAGGGCGCAACCTTCAACGCAGGTTGAAACAATCAACGCGGGTTGAAGTCGCTGTCGAGCGACGGGGGCGAGGTCTTGAGGAATTTATGGACAGCCTGCGGCGATATGCCGAGCAGTCGCGCGGCGGCGGTCTGGCTGCCGTCGGCGAGTTCGAGGGCTTTGAGCATCAGTTGCTTTCGCGCGCTGACCAGGAAGTCCTCAAGGGAAAAAGCTTCGTGCGGCACGGGGAGAAACGACAGCGGGTCCTTGCCCCGGCGCGTGTCCTCGATGAGGAGATCGTCGGCCTCGAGGACATCCTGCTGTGACAGGAGGACCGATCGGCCGATCACGTTTTCGAGGTCGCGTACGTTGCCCCGCCAGGATTGGCGCTCCAAACGGGTCAGGGCACCGCGCGACAGTTGTTTCGGGTGGCGGAGCGATTTGTTGACCGCCGCGAGGGCGTGCATCGCGATGTGCGGAATGTCGCTCGCCCGTTCGCGCAGCGGTGGAATGCGGAGCACGCCGAAGGACAACCGGTAGTACAAGTCTTCGCGGAACGTCCGCTCGTCGATCGCGTGCTTGAGATCGCGGTTCGTCGCCGCGATGATGCGCACGTCGACCTTGCGCCCCTTCCGCGCGCCGACCGGCTCGACCAGGCCGTCCTCCAGCACCTTGAGAAATTTCGGTTGAAGTTCCAGCGGAAGCTCCCCGATTTCATCGAGGAACAACGTGCCACCGTCGGCCAATTCGAACTTGCCGGGCTGGTCCTCCGTGGCCCCTGTAAATGCGCCTTTCCGATGCCCGAAGAGCGCGCTCTCCACGAGCTTTTCCGGCAACGCGCCGCAGTTGATCTGCACGAAGAGGTCGGAGGGGCGCCCGCTGAGCTCGTGAAGGAGCCGCGCGATAAGGGTCTTGCCCGTGCCGGTCTCGCCCTCGATCAGCACGGGCACCCGGTGCCCGGCGAGGGCGGCCGCTGTCGCCAGGATGTCGCGCATGGCCGGATGCTCGCCGCGGATACCCAGCTTCCGCGTCGCGCGGTCGAGCCGGTCCTCGGCCGAGGATTCGCGAGATGCGTTGCGACGGACCGGGTTCGCGGCGTACACAACGGGCGGCTCGCGCACCACGCCGCGCCACGGCACATCGACGTCGCGCATGGCCAACGGACCGCACCACGGCCAGTCCGGCAACGTCGCATCGAACATATGCGCGCGACCGGGCCATTCACCTGCCAGCGACATCAAACGCTCGCGAACCACAGGCGAAGTCGCGACCAGGGAGACATATACCGTCCCGAGCTCTGCCTCGGCGACGACAGGAGGGACCTGAAACAATTCGCCGTCCAGCGCCGTAATCTCCACCACCGCTCCCGGCAGGCGACGTGCCAACTCCTCTGCGGTCTCGTGGGCGCGCGGCATGTCCTCTTGTGCTGCGAGCAGGATCACCCGGTCAAACGACCGATCCTGCGCAACCGCAAGAACCGGACCGACCCACTCCGTACCGGCAACAAGCCCTTTCCGATAGGGGTCTTCAAACCCAATCGCCGCGACAAGGGTGCGAGGGGCGGAGTCCTTTCTGTTTTCCTGGGCGGTCATGTCGATGTAATCATTTGCCCTGTAACGGTCTGCGACGATATTCACAAGTATTAAATTTACCTTTGCTGAACATTTCCTTACGGTATTCGTGACAAATTTGCCATGAAGCATGCTGTGCAGCACGAAAAACACGTCTTTAACCAAGTGGCGCCCATGGACCGCGCGGAGCGCGAGGCGGCCCTCGGGCAGAAGGGGTGCGTGCTCTGGCTGACCGGCCTATCCGGCTCAGGTAAGTCAACGATCTCCCGGGCCCTCGAACAGATCCTGGTCCGTGACGGTCGCATCGCCTTCGTCCTCGACGGCGACGAGGTACGCAATCGCCTGAACAAGGATCTCGGCTTCACGCAGGATGACCGCCACGAAAACATCCGCCGCATCGCCGAGGTCGCACGCCTGTTTGCCGAATGCGGTGTGATTTGTATCACCGCGTTCATCTCGCCGCTTCGTTCGCAGCGCCAGATGGCGCGGGATATCCTTGGTAAGGATCGGTTCTTTGAGGTTTTCGTGGATTGCGACTTGAGCGTCTGCGAGCAGCGCGATCCGAAGGGTCTCTACAAGAAGGCCCGCGCGGGCAAAATCCCCGAGTTCACCGGGATCACGTCAGCCTATGAATCCCCCGAGCACCCGGACATCCGCATCGACTCAACGTCCGCCACGGTCGACCAGAGCGCGTGGCAGTTGATGCACCACCTCGCCAGCAAGGGCTTTATTGTGCTCCAGAGGAAACAGGCGGAAATAACCAGGCACCAATAACCAAACTCCGTCTCCCTGGTTATTGGATATCGGTTTTTGGTTATTGTTTCTTGGTTATTGGTTATTGGTTACTGGTTATTGGTTATTGGTTATTGCTTATTGGTTCTTCGACTTGCGTTCCCGGTACAGCGACCTGTCGATGATGGCTCTCATCTTCGCCTCGTCCAGCCGACCGCCCAGGAATTCGTTGATCTTCCCGGCCTCGCGATCCGTCTGCAGGACTGCGTCGCGGTGGAAGACGTAGAGCGCGCGGACATTCGGCTGCTTGCCGAGCCACTCGCGGATTTCGGCCAGGTGACGCGCGTAGTGGCGAAGCAGGCTTTCCGTCGGCGCCTGCGAGCCGGTTTTCCCCAGCCGCTCCAGCATCGACGCCTGCGATGAAACGACCTCTTCCACATCGCGCACCATGAAGATCATCTGGTACTGGTACTTCATGTCCATGCTCTGGAGAAGGTGTGAGACGATCTTGACCACCTTGCCCTCGGCCTCGCCCATCCACGTGTTGTCCTTCTTGAGGGCCTTGACCTTTTCGTATTCGAGGAAACCCTGCGGGTTGTTGGCGTCGGGGGTACGGAGGTTATCCGTCAACACGGGCATGCCGCCGGCATACAGCATCTGCATCATCAACGACGTGCCGGACCGCGGCAGGCCAGAAACTACAGTGATCATGATTTTCCTTCCAACGATCGGACGAGTATAGGAATCGGCGCCCATCAGGGCAAGCGCCCGCGAATATCGGCAGTGTCCCAATTGAACGGCGAGATGTAGGGTCGGCTTACCCCGGTTGCCGGGGAAGCCGAGAGTCTTCGGGAACGCTTCGCTTCCGCCCTTGCGGCTCCGCTGAGGCGGAACATCGCCGCCCCATTGGGACCAGCCCGGCGCCATGCTCGCTTTCACCTTGAGCGTCGATGTTTTTGCGGTTAGCTTTTTCACCATCGGAACGGGCGCCACACGTTCCCGATCCTGATCTATTCGTCGGTCAAACGCGGCGTCACGCCGGACATGAATGTGCTCTCGACGCTGATCGTTCTCGCGTCGGTGCCGGGAACCCTCGGGGCGACGCTCTTGCAGCGCCCCGCGAAAACGAAAGGAGAGTTGGTCATGCTCAGGAAACTCGCGCCAGTTGCCCTTGCCCTCTTCGTCGCCTCGTCCGCATGGGCGCAGACGAACAAGCTCAATGTCTTCATCCGGAGCGAATACATCGATCCCGGGATTGTGAAGCAGTTCGAGGCGGCGTTCGACTGCACGGTCATGATGGTCCTCTTCGAGGACAACGAGACCATGATGGCGAAGCTGCGGGGCGGTGAGGACCCTCTCTGTGACATTGCCGTCTCGCCGGACTACGTCGTCCGTGAACTGATCAGGCTCAACATCCTCGCGCCCCTGCGCCACGAGAACATCCCGAACCTCGCCAACGTCGATACGCGCTTCGCAAGCCCGCCGTTCGACCCGGGTAACCAGTACACCGCACCCTACCAATGGGGCACCGTCGGCATCTACATGCGCAAGGACGACGACAAGCCGATCGACAAGACCTGGGGCCTGGTGTTCGACGGAAGCAAGCAGCCCGGTCCGTTTATCCTGATCGACTCCCTCCGCGAGCAGATCGGCGCGGCGCTGAAATACACGGGCGCGAGCATCAATGCGACCGACGCGAATGCGATCATTGCCGCGCGGGCGGCGTTGCTCGAAGCAAGGGGCCGGTCGCACGGCTTCGAGAGCAGCGCCGTTGGAAAAGACAAGGTGCTCGCGAAGGCGGCCACGCTGGCCGTCGTCTACAACCGCGACGCTGCGCGCGGCATGGAGCAGGACCCGCAGACCGTCTACTTCGTCCCGCGCGAGGGCGGCGAGATCTGGCTCGACAACATGGCCATCCCCGCCAAGGCCCCGAACCGCGACATGGCCGAAACGTTCATCAACTACATCCTCGACGCCAAGGTCGGGGCCCAGCTCTCGAACTTCAACAAGTACGCAACGCCCAACAAGGCCGCGCGCGAGTTCGTCACCAAGGAAGACCTGGAGAACACGGCCATCTACCCGCCCGCGGACATCATGGCCAGGCTGGAATTCATCAAGGACCTGGGCGAAGTCTCCAAGCTCTACGACCAGATCTGGACGCAGGTGAAGTCGAACTAGAACGAGGAAAGTGCAAGATGAAAGACCCCCTGCCCGAACCCGTCATGGAGGAAGCTCAACAGATGATTCACGTCATCCGCGGGCAGCGGGTAATCCTCGATTCGGACTTGGCGCGGTGGTATGGAGTCACCACTAGGCGACTGAACGAACAAGTGAAGCGCAACCGCAAAAAGTTCCCGGATGAGTTTGCGTTTCAGCTTGTCCATAAAGAGGTTACAAACTTGAAGTCGCAAATTGCGACTTCAAGTTTGGGCCATGGTGGTACGCGCAAGTTGCCCCTCGTTTTCACCGAGCACGGCGCGCTGATGGCGGCCAATGTGCTGAACAGTGACCGTGCCGTCACGATGAGCATTTTCCTGATTCGCGCCTTCGTGCGATTGCGCGAGACCGCGCTCACCAATGCGGAACTCTTGAAAAGACTCGACCACGTGGACGGGACCCTGCTCGAGCATGATGCAGCCCTGCGTGATCTTTACGAGAAAATGCGCGAGCTTCTGATGCCGGCACAGCCGTCGCGGAAGCAAATCGGCTTCCACGTCAAGGAACGAAGCGCCACATACCGCTTTTCCAGGAGCTAGACAGAAACTCCGGAGCGACATCGCATGGGCCAGGATCTCGAGGCCGCCAAAACGAAGTCTGCATACGTCCTCGATCTCATCGCCAAGAAAACGCTGACTGCGGAAGAGAAGCAGCGCGTTATCAAGGAATCGGTCCAGTATGGAATTTACGGACGGCGTGCTCGGGTACGAGGTTGCGAAGAACTTGCTCGCTCGCCAGATCCTGCATCTCCACATACCCGTCCGGCCAGAGCGGACCAGCCCTCCCGCCTATTCCGAGATGTTGCATGGTTGTGCGCAAAGCGCGCATCCACAACACCGCTTCCGATAAGGCGCCGGCGATACAGCGGCACAGGTCGCGATATTTCTGAAGCACATGGCTGTGCGACGCGGGCGGACTTGACGCGGATGGGCCATCAACGTACGTTATTCCGTACGGATGCCAAGGAAAGCCATGACAACGATAACTGCAACCAAAGCGCGCACCAGGCTCTACGCCTTGATTGATCAAGTTTCTGATTCCCATGAGCCCGTTCAAATCACCGGTAAGCGGTCCGATGCGGTCCTGCTTTCCGGGAGTGACTGGCGCTCCATACAGGAAACGCTGCACCTTGTCTCGATTCCCGGCATGCGCAAATCGATCGTCGAAGGCATGAAGACTTCCACGAAGAACTGC
Source organism: bacterium (assembly GCA_043802525.1). GTDB lineage: Bacteria > Verrucomicrobiota > Kiritimatiellia > CAIVKH01 > CAIVKH01 > JAZDKY01. Next base: position 8,536 of record JAZDKY010000075.1, on the reverse strand, counting down.
TCACGGGAACCCGGCTGGTGAGCGCTTGGACCGTTCTGTTCACCAGGCAGGCGCAAAAGGATGCCAAGCGAATTGCGCACGCGGGTTTGCGATCACAAGCCCAGAAGCTCCTTGAAGTCCTCGCAACGAATCCCTTCCGGAATCCGCCACCCCACGAAAAGCTCATCGGTGATCTGACGGGTGCCTGCTCGCGACGAATCAACATCCATAATCGCTTGGTCTACCAGCTTCTCAAGCAGGACAACGTCGTAAAAGTGCTCCGCATGTGGACACACTACGAATGATTTACCTGTGGAATACCGAACATCAGAAAGGAATGCATGTGAAAGATTCTGTTTGCCGTGTGTTCGGGATGTTTCTCTTGCTCACCCTACCCATTTTCACTGGCTGTGCAACTTGGCGCACAGCGGCAGAAGGCCGGTTTGACGATCGCGAGACACACAACACCTCGCTGATAGAAACAGACCCGGGTTTGAAGTGGTCGGTTCAGGATGGTGTTGGTCGATTCGCCGGTGTCTCCAGTGACACCCGATGGAAGGGCAATCACATCGTTTTGTCGGTGACCAACGACAACCGGGCGATGATTGAGATCTCGGGTGATTTCAAGATAGCCAAGAGTCAAGGTTATCAGCTAATCGCCCTGTGGGGGATCGTCGCTGGCGAAAGGGACACAGACGGTCCTCTGTGCCTGTATTTCGAGGGGTCAAACGGAGAAGGACAGTACATCATCCAGACCCGTTGGATGAACATTCCCGCGACGGTCAAGGGGGAGAAGCGCAACGTGGCGGGATTTGGTGATGAGACACAGCGATTCCATAAGATGCGGGTCGTGCTCAATAGAACAGAGTCTCTGATCGCCTATTTTGTCGACAATAGGAAGGTCGGCACTGTGAAGTATGAGGGCGAGATTGCGCCCATCACCAAAGTACAGATGGATATCGAAACTCCAACAGCGGGGACAGCGCTGGAGATTCTTTACAAGAATTTGAAGGCGCGAAGCGCGGGGCCACCCTATTCGTGGCGGGAGACCTCACAAAGGAGATAGGGACGCACGACCACGGCGTCCAGGTTACTGAGGCCGGACGTTGAGCCAGCGGATAATGACAACACCACATGAACAAGCAGCGGCGCTGAAACGGGAAGCCGATCAGCTTCTTGTTGAGACGAATCTTCGAGCGGTACTCGCGAAGCACGGTACAGTGACCTTCACGGGCAGCTACTTCTACGATCTGATGACCTGGCGTGATCTCGATATCTGTCTGCCCATAGCCGGCGAACCGATGCTCATTGCATCTGAGATTGTGGCACAGATTTGCAAGAGCAACGCTGTCGCCAGCATCTACATCCGCAATGAACACGTGCTGATGACGGAAGGGAATCCGAAGGCTGTCTTCGTCTGCACAGAGTTCCTTCACGCTGACCGCGAAATCTGGAAAGTGGACATTCTCCTGGGCTCTCCCGAACTCGTGGCACAAACGATTGCCCCGGGCAGAGAACTCGTCTTGGAACTGACGACCAGCGCCCGAGATGCCATTCTTCTCATCAAGGCCGAGCTGTGCACACGCCCGAACTATAGACAGGAAATCAAGAGCACCGACATTTACCGCGCCGTTCTCGATGGCGGTGTCCGAGACCTTTCTGGATGGGAAGACTGGTGGAAGAACAACAAGAAGGCGGTTGGCGCGGGGCCGATTGGGGTCGATCCTAAAAACGATAAATAACGAGTCGCGCGATCCTTCGAGGACGACGAGAACTCGCCTTCTCCGAGCAACGGCGAGGCAAGCGAGGACGATTGGGTATTACGCCTCAACAACCTTCAACGCCTTGGCCGCATCGCCAACCCTGATGACGATCAGGCTGTGGTCGTTTTTCAGGCTGTTCGCGCTGTAGGCATATTCCACATTGATCTGCGCCTGCACGAGCTTGTCGATCGCGCTGGCGAGGCCGCCGGGTTCGTTCGCGACTTCAACGAGGATGATGTCGCGGTCCAGCACGAGATGGCCCTTGGCATGCAGGATCTTCTTCGCTTCTTCGTGATTGTCCACCACGATGCGCAGGTAGCCGAGGTCCAAGCCTTCGGAAAGCGACAGCGCGATCATGTTGATCCCGTTCGCCCCCAGCAGGTCGATGACCTCGGCGAGGCTGCCCGGCCGGTTCTCGATGAAAATCGAAATCTGCCTCCCCGCCTTCGCGCTGAATAGTTTCCTGATCATAGTGATCTCCGGAATTTGAACCACGAAATACACGAAATACACGAAAGAATTTTCAACGATTGGAATTTCCCGCTCTTAACTTTCCAACGCCTGGAATTTTCGTGTCTTTCGTGTTTTTCGTGGTTCCCATCAGAATCTGAGCTTCGCGGCTTTCAGCCGTCTCTCCAGTTCCGCCAGCACGCGGTCGTCGTCCGCATCGCCCTTCGATTCAAACGTCGCCGAGAACCGCAGGAAACTGCCGACGTCGTCCCACGGCACGGTCGACACCGAACATTCGCGGATCAGGAACTGCGACGCCTCCTCCGCGCTCCCGAAGGCGACGTGCCCCGCGCCGCGCGGGGCGGGCATGTACATGAAGAACGTGCCGCCGGGCATCCGGGCATCGAACCCGGCGCGGCGCAGGACCGCCACCATTTTTTCGAGCCGGGCCCTGTAGTGTTCGCGGATCGCCTCGGACAGCTTCACGTCCGCGATGCCCGCGCAGGCCGCGTGCTGGATCGCTTTGAACTGGCCCGAGTCGCAATTGTCCTTCACCTCGGCAAACGCCTGCACCGCGCGGGCCGGACCCGCCACGAAGCCGAGCCGCCACCCGGTCATGTTGTAGCTCTTGCTCATCGAGTGCAGTTCGATCGCAACGTCCTTGCCGCCCGGCCTCGCGAGGATCGAGAGACGCTCCCTTCCGTAGGTGAGCGTCGCATACGCCGCGTCCTGCACGATAAGGATGTTGTGTTCTTGCGCATACGCAATGAGCTCGTCGAAGAACGCCACCGTCGGAGCCGCACCGGTCGGGTTGTTCGGATAATTGACGTAGAACAACTTCGCCCGCTTCGCGACGTCCGCCGGAATGGCCTTCAGGTCCGGCAAAAACGCGTCCTCGCGCCGGAGCGGAATCTTGACCACGTCGCCACCGAGGTATTTCGCGTGCGTGCCGAGCACGGGGTAACCCGGCACGGTCAGCAGAACGACGTCGCCCGGGTTCACGAAGCAAAGCGGGAGCATGGCCAGCGCCGGCTTCGAGCCGATACTGTGGTTGATTTCCGTGTCGGGATTGAGGTCCGCCACCCCGAAGAACTTCTTCATGTAGTCGGCCGCGGCAAGCTTGAAGTCGCGTATCCCGTTGTCCGCGTAGCCACGATTGGCCGGATCGTCGACCGCCATCTTTAACGCCTCGCGGATCGCCGCAGGGGCCATCTGGTCCGGTTCGCCGACGCCGAAATCGAGCAGTTCGAGATCCGGCCGGGCCTCCAACGCGGCGGCCTTGGCGCGCTTGATCTTCTCGAACTTGTATATCTCGTTCGAGGCGCCGAACTTAGCACCACCGATACGCTCCGCAAAAAGGGATTGTAGGTCCATGGTCATGACAGCATGAATGACGGTTAAGGATTGAAGCAAGCCTTCCCGTTATGCATAAACGATGGCTCTTCAACCATCAATAACAACGATTCGCACGGAGTGTTCTGAGTCCATGAAAAAATTCTTCATACCCGCCCTCGCCTTCCTGCTGGCAGCTCCCATGACGCTGCTGGCTTCGACCGGCGGAGCCGCACCGACCGTCGCGGGCATTCGCGTTGAATTCATCCTCTTTGGCCTGACCCTCCTCGGCGTCGCGCTGTTTCATCACAAGACCCTGCAGGTGGCGCTGACGGGCGTCGCGGTCATCACCACCTACAAGCTTGTCTTCACGGGCTTTCATGCGGGACCCGGGATTATGGGTCTCATCGGCCACCTGAATCGCGAGTGGGTCATCCTCGCGAACCTGCTTTGCCTCCTGCTCGGCTTCGACATCCTCTCCCACCACTTCTCCGCGAGCAAGGTGCCCGCCCATCTGCCGCGCTTCCTGCCCGATGACTGGAAGGGGCCCTTCGCCCTGCTTGTCATCGTGTTCGTCCTCTCCAGCTTTCTCGACAACATCGCCGCCGCGATGATCGGCGGCACCATCGCCGCCAGCGTATTCAAGGGCAAGGTTCACATCGGTTACATCGCGGGCATCGTCGCCGCCAGCAACGCCGGCGGCGCCGGCAGCGTGGTCGGCGACACAACCACGACCATGATGTGGATCGATGGCGTCAGCCCGTTCGACGTACTCCACGCCTATCTCGCGGCTGCAGTGGCCCTCCTCGTGAGCGGGATCGTCGCAGCGCTACAACAGCAGAGATTCCACCCCATCGCGGCCGACGCCGTCTCGAAAGAGTCGATCGACATGGCGCGCCTCGGCATCGTGGCCACGATCCTCGTCGCGGCCATCGGCACCAATGTAACCATCAACGTGAAGTTCAACAACATGGCCGACCTGTTCCCCTGGATCGGCGCCGCCGTGTGGGTGGCCATCTTCGCCACCGCACTCATCCGCCGCCCGCACTGGAGCAGCCTCCCCGGGGCTTTGCGCGGCAGCATCTTCCTGCTCTCGCTCGTGACCTGCGCATCCATGATGCCGGTCGAAACGCTGCCGGCCGCGAGTTGGCAGAGCGCGCTGACGCTGGGCTTCGTCTCCGCAGTATTCGACAATATCCCGCTCACGAAACTAGCCCTCGAGCAGGGCGGCTTCGACTGGGGTTTTCTCGCCTACGCCGTCGGGTTCGGAGGATCGATGGTCTGGTTCGGCTCCTCCGCCGGTGTCGCGATCTCCAACATCTACCACGAAGCCAAGTCGGTCGGTGCCTGGCTGAAGGGCGGATGGCATGTCACGGCAGCATATATCGCCGGCTTCATCGTGATGTTCTACACCGTCGGCTGGCACCCCCACGCCCCGCACCGGCCGGAACATCAGGCCGCCGCCGCTGCAGTGGAAGCCGCCAAGGACGCCCACGACTAGATCGGGTTAGTAGATTTCGTCGTCGCCTGTTTGTTGTGGCCGCCCCGCTCAGTCGGGGCGAATAACAACGCGGCGACCGCTCGTGCTACGTAGCGAAGGAGCTTCGTTACTTCGCAGAGCAGCAAGCGCCGCGGCTACAGTTTTCCCTAAACAGCTTTAGCCCGGTTTATTCATGAACGTCGACGCGTTCATGAATGAACCGCGCCGTCGGGTTGCGCATTTATCCTGCATGAGGTAGATTCTCCCCCATGCAAATCCCATTCTGGAAAATGCACGGCGCGTTGAATGACTTCATCCTTGTGGATGACCGTGAACTCACATTTCCCGCCCACAACCAGCAGTGGCTCGCGAAAATCATGCAACGCCGAACGGGCATTGGAGCGGAAGGCATCCTCCTGATCCAACCGTCCGGGACGGCGGATTTCCGCATGCGGTTTTTCAACCCTGACGGCGGCGAGGTCGACATGTGCGGCAACGGCGCGCGCTGCATCGCCCGCCTCGCCCACGAGATCGGTGTGGCTCCTGCGAGCCTCAGCATGGAAACAGGCGCCGGCATCGTGCGCGCCGAGGTCCAGACCGACCAGGTCCGGCTCCGCATGACGGAGCCAAAGGATTGGCGTCTGAACGGTACGCTGATGATCGACGGCGAACAGGTCACGTACCACTACGTCGTTTGCGGCGTGCCCCACGTCATGATACCGGTCAGGAACCTTACAACCTTTGACGTCGACCGGATCGGCGAACTGATCCGCTACGACAAGGCTTTCCAACCGAACGGCACCAACGCGAACTTCGTCAAGGTGACAGGCCCGAACTCCCTCATCGTGCGCACGTACGAACGCGGCGTCGAGAGCGAGACCCTCGCCTGCGGAACGGGCATCACCGCCTGCGGCCTCCTCGCGGGAAAGCTGGGGCTCGTCACAACCCCGATCAAGGTGAGGCCGCTGAGCGGCGACGTTCTGGAAGTGAACTACACGTCGACGGCCGACAGCGCCACCGATGTCACGCTGTGCGGCCCGGCGACGCATGTGTTCCGCGGGGATCTGGAGTATCCGGAGAAAGTGTAGCCACGCATCTACGATGCGTGCGCGCGGCTCATAGAGCCGCGGCTACACCGGTCACTCTTCCCTCTTCGCCTCTTCCCAGATCTCGTCGAGTTCGGCCAAGGTGCAATCCGTCATCTTCTTCCCCCGCGCGTGAACGGTTTCCTCGATGACCTGGAAACGCCGTGTGAATTTGGCGATGGTCTGGTGCAGCAGATCCTCCGGGTTACGGCCGAAGAACCGGCTGACATTGACCGCGGCAAACAGGACGTCGCCCAGCTCCTCACCGATTTTTTTCTCATCGCCCGACTGGACGGCCTCGCGGACTTCGCCGACTTCTTCGTCGAGTTTCCCGAGCGCTCCACCGACGTTTTCCCAGTCAAACCCGACGCGGGCGACCCGTTTCTGGACCAGGTGTGCCTTGTGCAGCGCGGGCAGGCTCTTCGGGATGCCTTCGAGCGTGGACCTCGGCGGGCCTGCCGCGCCGGAGCTTCCCAGCGAAGGCGGGTCGCCCTTCTCGTCCTTCTTGATCTGCTCCCAGTTCTTGAGCACCTCGTCCGCGCCACTGACATGGACGTCGCCGAAGACGTGCGGATGGCGGCGGATCAGCTTGTCGGAGATCGCCGCGGCCACGTCGTCAAACGTAAAAGCCCCCTCCTCGGAACACACCTGGGCCTGAAACACGACCTGTAGCAGCAGGTCGCCGAGTTCGTCGCAAAGCTTGTCGCGGTCACCGCTATCGATCGCGTCGAGCACCTCGTGACTTTCCTCGACGAGGTGTTCCTTGAGGGTCTGGAGCGTCTGCTTGTGATCCCACGGGCAGCCCTGCGGAGAGCGCAGGATGCGCATGATCTCGAGCAGACGGTCGATAGGCTTTGGAAGCGTCGGTGGCGGTACGGATTTCTTGGGTTCGGCAGGCAAGGGTCAAGCTTTCCTGTGGAGTGCGGCGGCTTGCCGCCGCCTTGTCCCCGGCGAAGCAAGCTTCGCCGCTCCATGGCTATGCATCCGGCATCAGTGCGTCGAGGATGTCCTTGGCGCTCATCTCTTCCCAGTTGTCGAGGACAAGGTCCGCGCCGCTGAAGTCCTGGTGCGAGGTGTATTCGTCGGTCACGACGATACAACGCATGCCCGCGTTCAGGGCGGACTTGCACGCAGTCTGGCACGAGGTGACAACGATACAGTTCCGCGGGGCGCGGTTGATCTGCTTCGCGACCTTGAGCCACGAATCCGCGCGGGGGTACCCCTTCTCAAGGTCCTTCACGACGAGCATTTTCGCGCCCGTCGCGGAGAGCTGGAGCTTCGTCATGAGCTGCTCCGACGCTTCGTCGCTGAGGCCGCTGATCACGCCGATCGCCACGTCGCGGGACTTCGCCGCCTGAGCCAGCTTGGAGAGGCCGGGGTCCAATTCTGCCTTGCTCTGGAAATAATCAGAGAGGCTTTCCTTGGCGGTCGCTGCCACCTTGTCGGCAGATGCATCCTTCGCATCGGTCACCTGCAGAAGCGTTTCCATGTACATGTCGGGCGAGGGTTGCAGCGCGTGTCGCGCGAAATCGGACGGCGTCAGCTTCGCGCTGACATCACCGAGTGCCTTCTTCACCGCGTTGAAGGTTGCCGGACGTCCTCCGGCGGCCACGTTTTCGATCTCAAACAGGATTGCATAGGTCCCCGTCGACCCTTCCGCCTGCTTCCCCGACGATTCCTTCATGCCTGCTTCCGTAGCCATAGTTCCACCTATCTCCTTGGTCGTGCTCGATTTGGAGCGGGCAGTCTATGAAGGCACGCGGGAACGGTCAAGCGTGGCGATTGGAGGGGAGCCGCGGCTACACAGCGCAGCCATCCGGTGTAGCCACGCGTCTGCGATGCGTGCGCCTCGGCGAAGGCGGAGCTGTCGGTCCCTACATCCCGTCTTTCCAGCCGAAGATGAGTTTCCGGACCATGGCATCACCGCTGGCGCGGATCGTTCCGTTGGGTGGTGGAGAACCGTCCTCGAGAATCTCCTCGTCGTCCCACGAGCCACGCGTGACCTTGAACTCCGCGTTCGCGGCGGCGGGGACAATCGCGGAGCCAAACCAGAGGTTCTCGCCCATGCGGGTCAGCGGGAAGCCGTCCGGATGCCAGTTGCCAAGCATGTTGATGTTGCCGGTGACAAAGACCTGCTCGCCGACCGATAGCGGCTTCCGGGTCTTGATCTCGAAGGAGATGGTTCGCTCCGTAAGGCGCTTTGACTTGGCTGCCATGGATTGATTCTCCGCAACGGGTGATTTCACAAGCCGGACTATAGCACACCGCGCAACGCGGGCAAGCCCGGGCTGGCAGGAGCACTCTGGTTGGGCGCATGGCAGTTCTGCGGGGGTCTTTTCCGTGGAGGCCGGTGAGGCACGGCTACAGGCGGTTCTGATTCCTGTTCGAGCGACGGGCGAAGGCGCTCGGAGGCGGTTTGGCCCTTGTGGTTGGCGTTTGGCTGAAAA
>JAZDKY010000074.1:0-31713 GCA_043802525.1 bacterium | reverse complement strand
GCGTACGGCTTTCACGACCGTGACTACCTCAAGCTCAAAATCCTGCGCATTTGCGGGAAGTTGGACAGCGACACGCTCATGTGCAAGCAGAAGTCAAAGAAGCCTTGGAGGAACTAAGCCCCCAAGTTCCCAGAAGAGGCGCATTTCGCGACCGCGGGGATGAGCCCCTTGATGTTCAGCGGGTACGCATTGGTCTCGTTCATGAACTCGGTCTGCGCACTCCAGTTCGTCGCAATGGCGGGCAGTCCGCACGCCATCGCCTCAAGGATCGGCATGCCCCAGCCTTCGCCGCGTGTCGGTAGGACGAAGCAGTCGGCGCTCCGGTACAGACTCGCCATCTGATAGCTCTTGATGATGTTGTTGTGGAGGATGGCGATGGGCGGGGCGTTGGCCGGCAGCTCCAGCGCGTCGATCTCGCGTCGGATGCTGCGCGACGTATCCACATTCAGCACCTTCAGCAACAGCATCACGTCGTCCTTATCCGTGAACGCGCGGGCGAATGCCCGCAGGAGCATTTCCGGCGCCTTGCGTTCGCCCCATTCGAAGACGGACAGGAACGTGTAGCGCGGGCTCGTGCGGTACCCGCGGATGCCGGGGTGGTAGTAGTCCGTGTTGATGCCCAGCGGAATCACATGGATGGGCCGCTTGACGCCGCTGGCCTCGAACGTCTGCTTGTTGAAGTGGCTGGGGACCCAGACCTCGTCCATTTCGTTGGCCTGCTCGACCCAATCCTTCGGAATGCCCGTGGTCTCGAGCATCGAATAGCCGATTTTGTAGCTCCCGGCGTTCTTGTGGAAGAGGTCGCACTGGCTGTACAGGACCTGCGGGAGCTTGTTCGATTTCGGGCGGGAGCGCAGTTGCTCGAGCCGCGGGTCGCCGGAGTTGCCCTCGCTGGGATCCGCGCCCAGGAGAAAGGAGTAGCGGACATCGACGCCGACACGGTCGAGCGCGAGGATGAACTCGCGGGACGACATCGCATACCCGGTCGGCGGCGTGATCATGGAGTGCCACATCAGGCGGCGCGTGAAGCGACCCTTCAGATCCTCTTCCCATTTGCCGACAAATGTCTCCTGGGAGGTCTTGAACATGTCGCTCCAGTTGGCCTTGTTCTCCGTGCTGCTGACGCCCTGGTAGTGGATCATGCTGACGTCGTTGACGCAAACCACCTTGTACCCGCGCTTCCACGCGCGCAAGCAATAGTCCGTGTCCTCAAAATAGGAGAAAAAGTCCTCGTCCAGCAGGCCGACGACCTGCCGGGCGTCGCGCCGGATGTACATGCACGCGCCGACCACGCCCTCGACTTCGTTGATGCCCGGGTACTGGTTGATGTTCTCCTCGTTCGATCCGATCTGGAAGCCCCAGTAATTATTGAGCGGCATCACCGTGCCTGTGTGAAGCAGCCGGCCGTCGGGCCAGAGCATCTTGCAACCGAGCACGCCGTAGTCCGGGTGCTCGTTGGCCGCGTCGCGCAATCGTTCGAGCCAGTTTTCCTGAATGATGCGAATATCGTTGTTGAGGAGCACGACGTCGTGGTCGGGCGGGATGGCGCGGAGCCCGCGGTTGTTGCCGCGCACGTAGCCCTCGTTCGTCTCGTTCCGGATCAGCTTCACCCCTTCCACCGTCTGCAGCCACTCGGGTGTGCCGTCGGTCGACTTGTTGTCGACGACGATGATGTGGTAGTCGACGCCTTCCGTCATCTCGCGCAGGCTGTTGATGCACCGCTTTGTGTAATCCAGCCCGTTCCACGTCAGGATCACGATCGAGACGGGCGGCCGCTCCCCCGTCTTGAATGGAGGCCGCCGCGCGGACTCGGAGGTCTTGACGGTCACCACCGGCAGCGGGGACAGGTCATTGCTGCCGTGGTACCGGCGTTCGGCCGGAGGCGGTGCGCTACGCGACGGCGCGGGCATCTCGTTGGCGGTGATCGCCGAGCGCATTTCCTCGAGCCTCATCTTGAGAACACCCGCACGGCGAAGGATGCGCGGGTCGGACGCGGCGAGGTCCGGAAGAGCGAGCAGCATCCGGCTGTACGCCTCTTCCAGCGGGCGCGCCGATCCGCGCGCGATGCGCTGCGGGATCTGCCGCCGCTCCGCGGGCCAGAACTGGTGCTCGAGCGAGTCACCGTCCACATGCTTGAACACGAACCGGAGACGGTTGCACTCGTACCGCAACGCGGTCTGGAAATTCTCGGCCGGCAAGGCCCCGTTTTCGTGGTAACGAAACGGCAGGTGCGGGACGAACTGCGTTTTCCAGCCCGACTTTTCGGCCCGCGTCCAAAGATCACTGAATTCAAAATGGCCTGCCCCGAACGCCTCGTCCATCAGGCCGGCCTTCCGGATAACCGGCAACCGCACGGCAAGGCAGAATCCCGCGACATAGTCCGGCTGCTCCGGGAACAGCCGCCCCGCCGCGGCGCGGAACTGGTCCTGGTTCTGCCCGTAGAAAAGCGGCGGCACCAGTTGGCTGCCTTCGTAGAGAAACCCGCCCTTCGTGGTCTGTGCGAAACTTCCAGTCACCCCCGTCTTTGCGTCTTTCTCGAGCGGAGCCGTCAGCTTCTGGAGCCAGTCAATCTCCTCGGCCTCGCAGTGGCCGTCCATCACGACGACAACTGCGTCGTCGCCGCCGTGTTCGAGGCAGGCCTGGAAGCCCGCGTTGCACGCGGCCGCGAAACGGCGCGCGGCCGGCGCGTGAAGGGTCGCGATGCGCGGGTCCTCGGGCAATTTCAGCGCCTCTTCGCCGAGCACGACCAGGACCTGCGTCGGCGAGGGCTTCTGGGCCAGGACGGACCGGACGCAGTCATTCAAACGACGCGCGGAGCCCACGGCCGGTATGAGAACGATCGTTTTCATTCAGATGCGGAAAAAACGGTAGTCGTAGAGGGACACGCGACGCAAGAAAATGATTCCGGGCTGCCAGCACCGCCAGGACTGATACCGATCACCACGGCCGCCGCCATCGACCGCCTCGTGCATCACTCGATCATCGTGGAATTCGACAGCGAGAGCTACCGCATGCAGCACGCCAAGACCAGGAAACAAAAAGGACAACTGAAAGCACACGGCGCCTTGGCAAGGCACCCGGGGCGGCACGCCGCCCCACATGGGGGGCGACCCCTCCAGGGGAGCAGAGAGGAACACCTTGCTCCCCCTCGGCCAACATCATAGGTTCTGAAAATCGCCAACGGGTGCTGCACTTTCCGGCTGCCGGCGCCAGTCCTGACCCCAACCACCAAACCGCTTGGGAAGGAAGCTCAGCAGTTCGACAAAGCGCCGGTAGTCGCCGTCGTCACGGTAAACAACGCGCCGATCGTTCCCCCGTGCCGTGATACCACCCGCCAACCCTCTCCAACCTCAACGGCCTGCTCATGCCCACAGGAAAACATTCAGCCTCATTCAGGCCAATTGAAGAATGAAGAGATGTGACCCCCTCCCACCCCCAACCTGTGGTCAGACCCGAATGGCCAGGTTAGCACGCTATTGGAGTAGCGTGCCGAGTTTCCCAATCACCGCGTCGATTGTTTCTTCAGAAGCCTTTCCGATCAGTTGTGCCTTATGCGTGCGCCAATCGAGGCTCTTGACTTGATCGGCAAGCACCACGCCCGTGAGTTTACCGGGCGATGGTAGTCGCACTTCGAAGGGATAACCTTTCGTCTGGCTGGTAATGGGGCATAGGAGGGCCAATCCCACCTTGCCGTTGTATGTGCCTGGTGAAAGAACAAGGGCAGGCCTATGGCCGGCTTGCTCGTGGCCAGACTGTGGGTTGAATTCAAGCCAGACCAAGTCACCACGCTCTGGAATGTAGGATCGCGGCATTACCAGGCTTCCTTTCCAACTGCATCCCCGGTATTGACCTCATGGTGAAGATTGTGGCGAGTGACCGACTTAAGTAGGTCGTCAAGCCGGTAACGCCGAGATTTTACCGGTGATATGACTAGGCGACCGCCCTGGAGTCGGATCTCGACGGGGGTGCCTTCCTTCACGTGTGCGTCTTCGGCAACGCCCTTGGGAATTCGAAGGCCAAGGCTATTGCCCCATTTCTGAATGGTGGTGACCATATTGCTCTCCTGTATATACAATAACTATACACGTGCCGGAGACTGAGTCAATCGGTCTTCGGCGGGTATTTGAGCCAGCGCATTCGTCCCGTTCGCGCGGATGGCATTTCTCGCACGTCTTTTTCAGGTCCATGATGGTCAGCGGAGCGGCACATGTGCGGCTCCGCCGCCGCGCCTGCTGCCGGGTCGAGAGAGTCGCGCGAAACATAGTCTTCGCGCGCAGGGTGTGGGCGGAGGCAGAAGGGGACGCGGTTTGGGGCAAGGGGCGCCGGGAAGCATGGCGAGAAGTGAAGTGTGAAGGTGCGACCCTTTTCGGCGGGTAGTCGCCGTCGTCACGGTAAACAACGCGCCGATCGTTCCCCCGTGCCGTGCCATGATACCACCCGCCAACCATCTCCAACCTCAACGGCCTGCTCCTGCCCACAGGAAAACATTCAGCCTCATTCAGGCCAATTGAAGAATGAAGAGATGTGACCCCCTCCCACCCCTACCCCCTCCCACCCCTCCCACCCCCCTCCCACCCGGCCATGGCACGCAGCAGCGGCACATACGATTCGTTGAGAGGTTTCCCACCGAATGGATACTGTGCCCACGGAAATGTTCGGCGAGGATTGATGGAGACGGCATGGCGGTAGGCGCGAACGCTGAACGCCTGCTCGTCCTCGTTCAGGAGAAGAGGCTGGAGCAGATGGGTCGGGATCTTCGGACCGCGCGCGTCCCGCCTTTCATAGGCGCCGGGCCGGAAGGCGCCGGTCACCTGGTGGAAGGCTAGTCCGTGTACAATGCGGAAATCGAGCCATACCTTATATCCCGCACTTGGGGAGAGCGGTTTACCGGTGATTCTTCTCTGGTTCTTTTCCGGCCCAATAGCGCTCCTGATCGACGTTCAGCAGTGCCAGCACTTCGCGGTGTACCGGCTTGAGTTCATCCCGGCATTCCTCGATTCCAGCATCACCTGCTTCGATCGCATAGAAGGATTTGTGAGGTTGTCGGATGCAGGGCATCGTGATCTTCCGGATAGAGCTTCAAGGGTCCTCGTTTCTGTCTGCTGAGCGCCTGGCGGATTTCTCGTTCGAGCAAGGCCTGAACCATCAAGGCCACGAAGAATACAAACATGTTGGCTTCAACTCGTTCGATCTTCTTGAACAACAGTGAGGCGGGGCGGGGCGGCGCGGTGCATGTGTTTGAACTGCTCGAATCGTTTTTCCAGCTGTGGCTACACTACATCCGGATGGGTTGCCCTGCTCACTTCGTCCTCTTGAATTTCCCCGTGAACAGGTAGTTCATCACAAGCGTGGTCACGTAAGCGGATACCTGCAGGTTCTGCTCCGGCGTGTCGGCCTTGATGTAGAGGCCAAGCTGGTCGCAGCGGTCGATCAGCCGCGCGAACAACTTGCTCACACGGTACTTCTTCTCGTTGGTCCACTGGCACACGGAATCCATCAATGCGCGCCGGTGCTGGCGGAGGTACGCGGAGGCCCGCACGCGGCCGGGCGTCTCGGGACCCGCGTCGAATAATTGCCGCAGATCCTTGTCATAAAAGTCCGGGTACGTGTCCTCGTACAGTTTGCGTTTCCGCGCGTAGTGGGTCTTGAGCTTGATATTCAGGCAGTCGTATTCGGCGACCCGGTATTCCGGCTGGTGATCCGGCTCCCGGCCCGCGAGCGATTTCATCAGCTCATCTACGTACTCCAATTTCTTCAGCGCCTTCCACCCTTTGAACTTCTGGCGCCAGTCCAGCTCCGGCGTGAGCCAGACCGCGAACGTCTCGGCAAAATCCTCGTCCGGGTGACTCTGCGCATACCAGTCGTCGAGGTGCACGACGAACGAACGACTGTAGGGCCGCGGCCGGTAGGAATCGGTCTCCTCGGTCGACGCAAGCCCGAACGTCTCCTGCCATTTTTTCTTCTTGTAGAGCCCGTATGCGTAGGAGTACGCGTGCGCCGCCTCGTGGCGCATGAGCCGCATGAACCACTCGGGCGTCTCGCCCTCGACCTCCATCATCATCTTGCGCTCGAACCGGCGCAGGCGCTCGTGCACGAGGTAGAACGGAATGAAGACGGCGGGAATCCCGACCGGCACGAACCACTCGTCACCGACGTGACACGGCGGATGGAACAGGAGTCCCTTCAAGGACAGCTCGTCATAGAGCTGCTGGATGAACGGCTGAAGCTCGCTGCCTTCGAGCGTGAGGCCCAGGGAGGAAATCTTCCTCTCCAGTAACTCGTCATCGCTGAGATTGATCCAGTCGGCTGATTCCATAAAGAAATCATGCTTTCAACGCAAAACCGCAGCCGTGCGGTATCGGCTCTTCGGCTCCTTGATGAGGCGCAGTTTCCCACCGCTCTCGTCGGAAACATCGAAAACGTCGGATAAGGCCACCTTCAGCGCCTTGAACTTCACGCTCCTGGCCGTTTCATTCTTCTCATACGCGCAGGCCAGGCGATAGGTTCCCCGGTGATGAACAAACACCTCCACGCGTTGCGCGTCAGGATCGACGATCCAATATTCGGACACTCCCTTTTGCGCGTAGAGGCCAAACTTGATGAACCGATCGCGATGGATGCTTGTCGGTGAGAGCACTTCGATAATCAGGTCTGGTGCGCCGTTGATGTGCGTATCGTGACAAATGCGTTTGTCACAAACCACGAATACATCCGGCTGCACAACGCAAACGTCATCAAGCTTGACGTCCAGTGGCGCGACATACGCCTCGCACTTCTGCCCCTTGAAATGATTGCCGATCTGGCGAGACAACTCGACGACGGCACGCTGGTGCCTGCGCATCGGCGAGGGCGACATGTCGTACGCCTCGCCATGAATGATCTCCCACCGCTCGCCCTCGGGAAGGCCCTGGTACTCCGTCCAGTTTGCTGGTGGCCTGTTCTTATGGGTGTTCCGCAGTTTCATATATTCCAATCCTCTGCCATGGACGGTGCTACAGGTTCGGCCCGGTCGAGGTCTCGACGAGTTTATCGAAGTCCTCCGCGGTCATGATCTTTCTTTCGATCACGAGTTCGCGAACCGTCTTCTTGGTCTTGAGGGATTCCTTGACCAACTCCGCAACCTTGTCGTAGCCGAGCTTCGGGTTGAGGATCGTGCCGAGACCGCCGCTGGTTTCGAAATAGTGGTAGCACCGCTCGCGGTTGGCCTGGATGCCCGCGATGCATTTCTCCGCGAGCATCACGCACGCGCGATCGAGGATGCGGCAGGCTTTTATCAGGTTCAGGCCCGTGACCGGCATGTGCGTGTTCAATTCCAACTGCCCCGCGCCGCACGCGAGCTGGACCGCCTGGTCGTGGCCCATGACCTGGATGCAGGCCATGTTCGCGGCTTCGCAAATGCTCGGATTGATCTTGCCGGGCATGATCGACGAGCCCGGTTCGACCGTGGGCAGGATCACCTCGGCCATGCCGGTATTCGGTCCGGAGGTGAGCAGTCGCAGATCGTTGCAGAGTTTCTGGATGTCCATCGCCGTCAGCCGCAGCGCGGCCGAGAGGTCGGCGATGTCCGTCAGGAACTGCGTGATCTCGATGCCGTTCTCCGCCGGGCGGTACGGCTCGCCCGTGATCTTCGCGAGGTGCTTCGCGATCAACGGCCGGAATTCCTTCTTCGTGTTCACGCCCGTGCCGATGGCGTTGCCGCCCTCGCCGATTTCATGGTTCCGCGCCCGCGCCGCCTCGATGCGCGCGACGTCCTTCTCCAGCGCGTGGGCCCAGGCCGCGAAGTTCTGGCCGAGGGTCATCGGCACGGCGTCCTGCAGGTGCGTGCGCCCGCTCTTGATCACGTCCGCGAACTCGACCGACTTCGCCTTCAGCGCGGCGATGAGCGTCTTCAGGCTCGTGATGACGTTGGCCGACAGCTCGACGCCCGCGATGCGGATGCCGGACGGGAAGATGTTGTTCGTCGACTGGCCCTTGTTCACGTCGTCGTTCGGGTGCACCAGCGCGCGGTCGCCGCGTTTGCCGCCGAGCGCCTCGATCGCGATGTTCGCGATCACCTCGTTGACATTCATGTTCGACGACGTGCCCGATCCGGCTTGGAACGCGTCGATCGGAAACTGGCTGTCGTAGTCGCCCGCGAGGATAGCCAGACAGGCCTTCTCGATCGCGCCGTTCTTCTTCTCGTCGAGCAGTCCGAGGTCGTGGTTGGCGCGCGCGCAGGCCCATTTCAGTTTCACCATGGCGTAGATCTGCTCGAGCGGGACCGGCTCGCCCGCCGCGTTGAAATTCTTCAGGGACCGGCAGGTATGCACGCCGTAGTAGGCCTCTTCAGGGACGTCGAGGGGACCGAGGGAGTCTTTTTCCAGACGAGTTTTCATGCAGGAAAGTTAACCACGAAACACACGAACAACACGAAATCAAATTGCCAGCAACTTTTTCGTGTCTTCAGTGTTTTTCATGGTTTGAATTCTGTCAGGGCGTCACGCTGCCACCGATCTGCAGCAGCATAACCGCGTTGCTGAAAATGACCAGGTCGAATCCTGGATTCCCGCCAAGCAGGGTCTCGTCAGACAGGTACCCCGTGCGCGGAGCAAAGAACGCGACGACATTACGATGTCACCGGTCGTCACGCTGCCGGACCGTGCTATTCCAGCCTCACCTTGATTCTGAAGGTGTAACTGGTAGGGCCATCCCACGTATTCGTAAAGAATCCAGTCGGAGGGGTTGCAGGCATATCCTGGGCCGATGGGACGGGTTGGAAAACGCCGAAGTTCAAGTTCGTGGCGTAGTCGATGGAATAGATCCTGCCCGTTATGCTGGGCCAACTGAAGACCGCACGCGCCGGATCATACATCCGCTGCGTGTAGACAAGCCCACAGTCTTCAATGGCAGGCGGGCAGGTGTTTGTCAGTACATAGTCGACGAAGTTTGTGCCGAATACGACGGCAAGAGACGGGATCTTGAAGAACGAGGCGTCGTCGGAAGGCGCAGTTCCCGCGACATACTCTTCGATGTTAGCTTGCCGGTCTCCGTCATTGTCGGCATTAGCATCATTGACGAGCGGATTCAGGGAACCGTTCACCTCCCAACCATCAATCATGCCATCGCCGTCGGTGTCCGGATTGTTGGGATTCGTGGTCAACGTAAACTCTCCGCTGTCGGTTAGATCGTCGGTGTCAAAGTCACCAGATCCGTTCCTTCCGAAGCCACCGAAGTAGGCCTTCTCCCACCCGTCGGCCATGCCATCGGCATCGGCGTCAGGCGTCAGCGTACCCCGAAGACCCGCCTCGGCCAGCTCCCACGCCTGGGTATCCGTTCCGCTACTGACGGCTATTCGAACCACCCGGCAGGTAAGATTGCCCATCTGGAAGGTTTGCGGGCCTTCCTGCGCCAGGAGCACGCCATTCGTCGCCGTGACGAAGTTGGATCCATCCATGGAGAACGCTATCTCGAAATTGGCGCTGTAGCGGCTCTGGCCGAACGACGCTTCCCCATAGTTGTGCAGGACGACATCCTGTACGACCGCGCCCATATCGTTGGAGAAGGCGTAGATAAAGGCTTGCGTGGATGAAGGCGGCATCTGGCTGCGCCAGAAACTCACAAGGTTCCCATCGGCCAGGTTCACCGCGCGGGTGGTGTTGGTGTACTCCGAACTGAACGCCAACAGGATGCCGCCGTTGGCGGGATGCAGCAGATTCAGGGTGCCGAAAAGGCCGAATTCTGTCAGGTGCTGGGTCTTCACCCGAACCTTGTTGTCGGAGGCAAGAACCTCGGACTCCAGCGGCCTTCGCCACACGTTGGACACCGCGTCATACCAATGTGCCTCAAGGGTATTCTCGGGAATGCCCGTCCCGTCCACCATGCCGTCCTGGTCGTCATCCTCATAAGGAATAGTGATAACAACCGGTTGCGACAACAGCGTCAGGTCGCCGACCGTGACCCGCCTGTTTTCGCTGATCGATCCTAACCCCTCAGCAGATCCGTTAACTGAGTTCGTGTTGGAGCCGGTCAGCTCGACTTCCGCGGTGATGTTTGAGCCGGCCAGTTCAGCCGGTATGAAAGCCGCCGTGCCGTCGTAAACCTCGACCAGCACATCCGACTTCGCATCAACGACCTCCTGCTTACAATGATGACCGTTATTATTGTCTTCGTGGATCGACCCGGCGCTCTGCTGGCTGCCGGAGGACACCAGCACGGTGATCACTTCCGAGGTTACGACTCCGCCATCGGTGTCCCACGCGAACGCACGGACGGCGTAGTTGGAGCCGTCCGTCAAGCCCGTGACATTCCAGACGGCGGCGAACGAATAGGGCGGAGGCAGTATCAGGCCACCCATGTTCGCCCAGTTTGTCCCGTCCTGCCTGCGGTACTGCAGTTGGACCGACGCCGTCAGGCTGCCAGGTGCCGTGTTCACGCGCACGGACACGTTGGAACCCCAGACCGTCACGCTGTCCTTCGGTGTGCTGATCCAGACCCGCAGCGACGATGCGCCACGGACGCGGATATCCGCGGAATCCGACGCAGAAAGTCCGTCGCTGTCGATCACGGTGACTTGCGGCAAGTAGGTTCCTGGATCCACATACATGTAGCTGGTCATTCCATTCGTGGTGATCCGGTCCACGTCACCGTCGCCGTCAAAGTCCCACCGATAGGACACGACCGCCACGTCGTCGCTGGCCGAAGCCGTAAAGTTCACCTGCAGGGGCGCCGCGCCCGAATCCGGAACAGCAGACAGGCTGACCGAAGGCGGTACCAATGCAGGCACACTTACAACAATCGTCGCGAACGCGCTTTCCTTGAGCCCCTGGTCGTCGGTTACGCGCACCCTGGCCGTGTACGTGCCGGCTGCGCGATAGGTCCATGACGTGGTCGGCACGGCCGTCAACAGATCCACCACGCCGTCTCCTTCAATGTCCCATTCATAGGTCACGATCACGTGGCCCACGGATGCTGTGGAAGCGGAAGCGTCAAGAGCAACAAGGAGTGGCGCAGAACCGTTCGTGGGAATGGCCTGCAGCGCGGCGGTGAGCCCGGCACTGAACACCGTTATGGTTGTGTTGGTCGACGCACTGGCTCCAAACGCATCCACCACGCGCACGGCCGCCGTGAAGATCCCCGCCTGGCCATAGCTTACAACCACGCGTCCCACGCCTTCGATCCGGGCATCCCACCGTCCATCGCTCTCGAGATCAATTTCCGAGTAATCTATCTCGCCGCCAGGATCCTGGGACGCCGACGTGTCAAACTGCACCCGCAGCGGAGCTACCCCTGTGCGCGGACCCGCCGTCAACGCTATCTCCGGGAAGTGGTTGAACTGGGCGCTGATGGCGTGCCCCGTTGTGACGCCGCTGAACACATGTGTGTACGACGTGCTGTCGGTAAGGAACCCTCCGACCGGACTGCCATCCACGTACACCTCGGCGATATGGCTGGAAGCCGCCGCTTGAACCAGGAACGACGTGCTGGCTCCATGCGGCACCGGTACGGATCCAGGGGGCGATATGGTGCCGTACGGGCCGGCCGTCGCCGTGATCACGTACGTGTTGATGTCGAAGAATGCCTGTGCCGTGACGGGGTTCGTCATGGTCACTGCTAGCGGGTTCTGGACCGACGCAACCGTGCCGCTCCATCCGACAAAGTGATAGCCGCCGCTCGGCGTGGCCGTGATCGAGACCAGCGATCCGTTCGTGTACCAACCGTCGCCCACGTTCACGGACCCGTTCGTCCCCGCGGCCGTGTCGAGGTAGTTCTGCGTCACCCACAGCCACGTCAACGTGCAGTCGTTCGTGATCGTCATCACAAACGTGTTCGTCGACCCGCTTAGCGGCTCGTTCCCCATCATCGTCCAGCCGCTGCTCACGTACCGAACCCCGCTTGTCTCGTCCGCCGGCGTGGTCACGGTGTTGGTCACAGCCATGTACGTCTGAACCAGACTCGTGCCGACCGGCGGCTGGGGTGAATCGTGGGCTGAAACCACAACCAGCCGGTGCAACGTGCCCGTGTTCGGGGCGTACAGGATGACAACCTCATTGGAGACCAGGGCGCGGTCGTAGATGCGGACCTCGTCAATGGACCCGTTGAACGGTTCCATGCCCGTCGGATACCACCCCGACCCAATCGTGATCGTCGCGTTCGTCGCGCTGGTCGAACCGATCCCCGCGATGTTGTTCGTCACCGCCACCAGCACCCCATCCGCATACATCAGCTGCTGGCTGTTCGCCAACACCACCAACGCCACGTGGTGCCACGCGTAATCCTCCACCATCGGGCCCAACAGGTCGTGATCCGTCCCGTTCCACACATCGTTGTCCAGCCGGTGCAGGTTCGTCCCGATCCCCAAGCCGTAACTCTGCAAGGTGTTCTGCCCCACCGGCCGGTCCTTGATCAGCTGCAGGTTCCCATTCGAGTTCGTGAACGCGTTGACCTTGAACCACATCGACACGCTGTAGGACTGGGTATTCGCGTTGTAGGACAGCATCCCGCCCGCCGCCACCTGCACATAGTCGTCGTTCCCGTCAAAGATGGCCGCCTGGCCCGACACGCCGCTGCCGTACGTCACCCCGTTGATGTTCGTCCCGTGGTGGCCGTTCCCGCTCGCATCCAGCGAATCGCCGTCAAACGGGAAGTAAGCCTGCATGCCCCAGTTCAACTGCTCCACCACCGTCACGGCCAGCGTGCCCGTCTTCGTGATCCCGCCGTCGGCGTATACCGCACGGATCGTCGCCTCCGTATTGCTCGACACCGCCCCCGCCACCAGCTGGTTCCCGTTGGTGAAGTACGTCCCCGCCGGCCCGCTCACCACGCTCCACGTGCCTGTCGTGCTCACGTTCGAGCTGCTTCCGTCAGCATACTGCGCCGTCGCGCTGAACGCGCTGGTCGAACCCTCCTGCACCTGTGCCGCGCCACTCGCGACGACGTTTGTCATCAGGTTGATGCCGCCCAGCACGTACAACTGGCTGACCTCATTCGAAACCAAGGCGCGACCGAAAATGCGCACCTCGTCGATCAACCCGTTGAACAGCTCCATCCCCGTCGGATACCACCCCGCCCCGATGGTGATCGTTTGGTTGGTCGCGCTGGTCGGACCGATCCCCGCGATGTTGTTCGTCACCGCCACCAGCGCCCCGTCCGCATACATCAACTGCTGGCTGTTCGCCATCACCACCAGCGCAATGTGATGCCAAGCATAGTCATCGATCACCGGCCCGAGCAGGTCGTGATCCGTCCCGTTCCACACATCGTTGTCCAGCCGGTGCACGTTCGTCCAAATGCCCAGCCCGTAACTCTGCCAAGTGTTCTGCCCCACCGGCCGGTCCTTGATGAAGATCAAGTTCCCGTGGGCGTTCGTGAACGCATTTACCTTCAGCCACAGGGACACCGAGTACGACTGGGTATTCGCGTTGTAGGACAGCATTCCGCCCGCCGCCACCTGCACATAGTCGTCGTTCCCGTCGAAAACGGCCGCCTGGCCCGACACGCCGCTGCCGTACGTCACACCGTTGATGTTCGTACCGTGGTGGCCGTTCCCGCTCGCATCCAGCGCATCGCCGTCAAACGGGAAGTACGCATCCATGCCCGAGAAGATCGTCTCCACCGTGGTGACCGTCGCGGTAGCCGACGGTGAACCCATGTTGCCGGCCCTGTCCTCGCCCATGATCACGAAGCGGTATGTCGCGTTGGGCTGCAGGTTGGTAATAACCACGCTGGACGTCGTGTTCGTGGACAGCGTGGGATACCCGTTCGCGAACGTCGCGCTGGCATCATTCGTCGTCACGACCGCGTTGGTCGAATAGAAGATGTAATATGTGCGCCAGGGACTGAGCGGCTCGTTGTCTCCCGCCCGGTTCCCCGCGTTCGCCAGCGCCGACCAGATCAGGCTCACCTGCGACGACGTGTCCACCCCGTTGGTGGCGCTGAAGTTCGTGACCATCGGCGGCGCCGTCTGGTCAAGCCGGGTCAGGAAGTTCGTATTGTTGCCCTTCAGCCGGTCATTCGGCCGATCATCATCGTCATCCACCGCGAACAGCCAGTTCGTCCGGATCCCCTCCAGCGCGTTGGTCATTGGGAACGAGTACGCCTCTCCCACCGCCCCAACGACTTTCACCGTCACCGCCACGTTGTCCCAGTAACCCGTGTACGGCAGGTCCGTGCCGTGTTGCGCCACGCCACACGTGAACCGCATGTACCGCGTCGACGCCGGCCCGTTCGTCGCCGTGATCACCACGTTCGACCACCCCGTGCAGTTCACCCCTTCCAGCGGCTTCCCGTTGTGATCGTTCCCCCACTCGTTGTCCACCGTCTGGATCAACGTCGTGGACGCATCAAAGAACTCCATTCTCAGGAAAGCCGCACCCGTCACGCTGTTGGCCACCCGCGACACGTCGCCCGAGAACCAGGCCGACATCCATACCCGCATCGGATAGCTGTTCGTGTTGTCGATCGCCACCTGCTGCCCGATCAGCGTGTACCGCGCGCTGCCCGCATTGTCCCCCTCATCGATCACGTGCCGCATCGAGCTGGTCCCCGCCTGTGCCACGTTCCAGTAGATCCCCGATGCGTTGTCCGAGGAGTAATCCCGCCACCCATGCCGGTTCGCGGGATCGTCCGGCACCCCGTCCCCGCGGCTCCCGATTTCAAAGCTCCGGTTCGAAAACGCCGGCGCCGCCAGCTCCGTGGTCGCGATCCCGCTCACGACCTCCCCGTTGGTCACGTAAGCCGACGCCACCACGTTCGTGTCGTACCGGTACTGGTAGACCCCCGACACATCGTCCGTCGCCTTGCTGAACGTCACGTTGAACAGGTTGATGTTCGTCCACCCTTCGACATCCACCGTCACGTTCGGCACCTGGCTTGGCCCGCCGGTGTCGTCGTCGTTCACCCGAATCCAGCCGTATTGCTGATCCAGAACGACGGCCTGGTCGTTGGTGCGGTCGGCATCGGCGTCGAAGAGCGTCACCGTGACCCTGCTGGTCTTGCCGTAGATCGCGTTCAAGTCGCTGCTGACGAACTCCCAGACGCTGGTCGCGTAGGTGTTGGTCGTGTCCGCGTACGGCGTGCTGGCGCTTTCCAGGTAATTGGTCACGTTATTGGTCAGCCAGTTCTCGAAATCCAGGCTCATCTGGGTGTTCGTATCCGTCGTCCCGCGCGAAAGCCCGCTGTTCGTATCGCACGCCCCGATGACCAGCCGCAGCGGGTTCGTCGCAGCCACGCCCGCGAGCTGCCCGTCGTAGATCGTGTGGGTCACCCATGTGCCGACGCCGTCCTTCGACGACAAGTTGTTGGTGCCGATCCAGATGGACAGCTCACGACCGGCGCGACCGAGGTGGAAGTCGTCGCCGAAGAGCGAGCCGCCTCCCACGTCGTGGTCGGTCTCGACATGGAACACCACCGTCGCCGCGTTCTCCGGCGCTGTCGACCACATGTTGATGAACTGCCAGGAGTCCGCCGGCGATGTGCCGTTATGAAAGGCGGAATAGTTGTTGGCGATAGTCTCGCCGCCCGCATCGCGCCATTCCAAGTGTATGAACATGCGCGTGCTGTTCGCGACGGGGGAAATCGCGTCCTCCGTCGGGTTGTGATAAAATTGACCGTAGGCGTGGTAGAATGCCCCGGGCTCCACGACGACCGACTGGCTCAAGTCCACGCTCCCGCCCCAGCCTTTCAGCGCATACGACCCGTGCGGAAACAGCACCCCATCCGCGTAGCCGAAGACATGCCCCGTGTTCGTCGTTTCGCGGGAGGAGTTGAACAGCACCATATTCCAGTCCGTAACGACCCAGTTGTCCACCCCGTCTTCAATGCTGAAGTTGCTCAGCAGGTTCACCTCTTCGCTCGCCGGCGGCGCGACCATCGGGTTGTTTGTGTCGTCGTCATAGACCGTAAAGGTCATCGGGGTCCCGTTGGACAACGTGGTCGAGTCGGTAAGGAAAACCCCGTTCGAGCCGATCGCGCTCACCCGCGTCGTATACGCTCCCAGCGTCACCGCTGAGGGAGCCACCACCGACTGCGTCCCGTTCGACGCGATCAGGGTCTTCCCGGAATCCAGGTAGGTAAATGAGCCATACACCTTGTCCGTCTGGATCTGAGTCCCCGTCGAATTCCATATGTCAAAATGTGGCTGGAAGAAGCCCCCGGCCGTATTCGTCGTCTCCACCCCTCCTTCCGACCGGATGTGGTGCACCACGCTGTACGTGCCGCCCGTTACCTGGCCGTCAGAAACGTTCACCCCGCCGTTGACAAAATAATCAGTGATACTCAGCGCGCTCAAGTCCAGCACCGTCACGGACAGCGTCCCCGTCTTCGTGATCCCGCCGTCGGCGTATACCGCACGGATCGTCGCCTCCGTATTGCTCGACACCGCCCCCGCCACCAGTTGGTTCCCGTTCGTGAAGTATGTCCCCGCCGGCCCGCTCACCACGCTCCACACCGCCGTCGCCGTGACATCCAAGCTCGATCCGTTGGCATACTGCGCCGTCGCCGTGAAGGCGTTGGTCGTCCCCTCGATGACCTGCGCCGCGCCGCTGGCCGCGACGTTCGTCAGCACTTCTCCAATCAAGGCACATGTGTTCGTAAGCGCAGGCGCCGTGGCACCGCTAAACCCGGTGCCCAGCGTGCCCGTGTGCCCATTCCCGCTCAGATCATAGATGATCGAACTGCCCGGCGACTCGTTGAAATTGTAGAGCAACGCCGTCCCCGGATCGGTCGCGATGTCCCCCTGCGGCGGCGTGAAGGACGCGCCCGCATAGCGCGCGGTCGTGGAGATGCGGAAACTGTCCAGACAGCCTATGAAGCTGTTGGACCAGCCCGGATGCGGATTCCCCCCCAGATAACCTTGCCCTGACGAGCTGTCGAAATTCCCCGAGGTGGCACGGTTGCTGACCAGGACACCGTCCAAATAGAACCGCTGCTCCGAACCGTCGTACACATAGGCCACGTGATGCCATGCATCCACCGAAACCGAAACATTGGCGTCTATGTTCCCGCCACTTAGGATGCCATTCGCACGCAGAATGTTGGGGCCGACCCACAGTTGCTTGTCCTCCTCGTCGGCGGTCCACTCGTTGAAGATCGCCCCCGTGCTGTTCGCTGCCGCCAGCCTGAATACCGCTTCGAACGTGACTGCATTGGTCAACTCGGTCTGACCACCGATCTGCACCGTATCGTTCACTCTCGTGAATGAAAGGACGCCGTTGGTCACGTCAGCAGATCCGGACGAAGGGCCGAGAAACAAGGCGCCCACCGTCAATGCGCCAACAGCTGACAGCCTGAGACCCCAGACACCGTGCCTCCAAATATTGAAAAAGGTCTGCCGATTCAATGTCATGGTGTTTCTCCTCTGCATTGCGTGCGATCTATAAACCACAACCAATAACGAGGGACGGCTCGGCAATCGCGACTCTTCTCGAACGGCAGGCCAGCGTGAAACCCGCCTCTTATCGCACCCGAGCAACGCCGAAGGATAACACCATGGCCGCAAGAAAGGGAAACGCTAACAAGCGATAACACGACCATGCGTTGCCTAATGATGAACACAGTGGGATACCTCATAACCGGCGAAGAACCACCTCATGTATATCTCATCCTGAATCCGGCAGTTCAAACCAACCGCAGATTACGCAGATACAGTAATCAAAAACGAAACGATCGTTTCACCATCCAGATGAGATGATCGGAAGCCACAACATCCTGATATCTGCGTACATCTGCGAACTTGTCTCCGGCGGAATCTGCGGTTTCAACTGCTCTTTTTAGGCTCATTCCCCTCAGTCACCTATGCAACCTGCCTAATACCAATTCACAATGAATACCGGCATAAATGCGCGAGGTAGGGCGGGCAAACTGGCCCGGATTATTCGCCTCCCGCCGTGATCCCCCGTCGTGACGGGGCGATACGGGGCTGGCGCGCCCTACCAACGACTTCAGGCCACTTCATCTTGCGATCTGGTATGAGACTGGCTGAAAGAGTGGTATTCTATGCGGTTCATGGCCACAAACGACAAAGAGCCGACGGTGATCAGCCTGATCAGCCTGGGTTGCGCCAAAAACAACGTCGATTCCGAGCGCATCCTCGGAAAGCTCGCGGAATCCGGGTTCCTCATCGCCGAGGATCCGGCCCGCGCGGATTTGTGCCTGGTCAACACGTGCGGTTTCATCCACGACGCCCGCGAGGAATCGGCAGGCGTGCTGCGCGAGCTGCAGAAGCTGAAAAAGGGCGGCCAACTCAAGGCCGTAGTCGCCCTCGGATGCCTCGTCGAACGGGTGACCGGCGCGCCCGAGCTGAACCATTTCCTCGATCAAGCCGACGCGAAGATCGGGTTCCAGGACTATCCGAGACTGGCGGAAATTTGCCGGGGGCTGGTGACGCGCGAGCCTACGTCTCGCGGCTACAGCACAGGGGAACTGGTTCAGATCAAAGACAGCCGGCGCGCGTCCTTCACCACCAGCTACAACCAGTTCCTGACCGCGCCGCGGATGCGGATCGGCTCGCCGCACCTCGCCTGCCTCAAGATTTCCGAAGGGTGTTCGAATTTCTGCAAGTTCTGTTCGATTCCCCGTATCCGCGGCATCCAAGTGAGCCGTCCCATGGAAGATCTCCTCGCCGAGACGCGGCAGTTGCTCGAAAGCGGCGCGCGGGAGATCGGGCTGATCGCACAGGACACGACCAGCTACGGACGCGACATCTACGGCACATTCCGCCTGGCCGAACTGCTGCGGAGGCTCGCTGCCGAGGCCGGCGGGGAGCCGGTCTGGTTCCGGCTGATGTACGCGTTTCCGCGCTTCCTCGATGCGGAGATGCTGGATGTGCTCGCGTCCGATTCGCGGTTCTGCCCGTACATTGACATACCGCTCCAGCATATCAACGACCGCCTGCTTGCGGACATGGGACGCGGCATGCTGCGCAAGGAAACGGTGGCCCTGCTCGATCTGATCCGTGAAAAGCTCCCACATGGCGCGATCCGGACCACGTTCATCGTCGGCTATCCCGGCGAAACCGGGGAGCAGTTCAACGAGTTGCTGGAATTTGTCGCCGAGGGCCGGTTCTCCCACGCCGGCGTGTTTATGTACTCCAAGGAACCGAAGACCCTGTCGGCGAACCTGGACGATAACGTTCCCCCGGCGGAGAAGAAGCGTCGTCGCGACGCGTTGATGCGCGCCCAACTGGACGTGTCGCGTCGCCGGCTCAAGGCGTTTGAGGGCCGTGAGGTGGACGTCATGCTCGACGGTCCCATTCCGACGGGCAGCCGTGCTCCCAAAGGTTGCGTGGCGGTGGCCCGGAGCCGGCTGGAGGCGCCGGAGGTCGACGGCATGATCTTCCTGCGCGGGAAGGGTTTGGGCCGGATGGAGCCCGGAACGGTGTTGCGGGCCCACGTTACCGAGTCGATGGACTACGACCTGGTCGCGGAGCCAGCCTGAGGCTGGTAAACCGGTCTGACGGCGTAGACCGGCGGGGCCTGGAAGAAAAATTCCAATCATTGGTCCCGACGCGCTTCGCGGTCGGGACCAATGATTGGAAAGGTTTTTAGAAGAAAGGCGGACGCCTTTACTTCTTGTTGATCAGCTCGTCGAGCTTCTTGTTGATCCCGGAGACCTGCATCTGCAGGCCAAGGAATACCATCAACATGAAGACAACCGTGAAGACGTTGATCTCAAGATTGAACTGCATCGCCTACCTCCTCTTTAGTTGAACACATACCCACTGACCGGAATTTGCTCGAAGACACAGTCTCACGATCCCATCAAGGAAAACGCAAGGGGTGGGTACTCTCTCAGCTTGAATTCTCGTTCCAGAGAATGGCTGTTGCCGCTACTTCCGGATCAACTCGTCGAGCTTCTTGCTGATCCCGGAGACCTGCATCTGCAGGCCAAGGAACAACATCAACATGAAGATAATCGTGAAGACGTTAATCTGAAGATCGAACTGCATCGCCTACCTCCTGTTTTGTCGAAGATATACCCAGTGACCGTAATTTGTTCAAATACAAAGTCTTATGATTTATGAGGTCCCGAATCCTTGGCGAACCGGCCACCGCGGCCGGTTCGCCAAGGATTCGGGTTACCGACGATTAACCCGGCTTGTCGAACGCCCAACTTCATGTATTGTTGCAGGCGTGGACCAGTTTCACTACAGCGTCTGGTTAAGCGCTCGGGCGGTTATCGGCGGCGTGGTCATGGGCGCGGCCTTTCTGGGCGGCATTGTTGCGACGTACTACAACATGCGCAATGCCATCGGCCCGAAGGAGAAGGCGTTTGTGGTCCAGGTTTGCGCGGTGACCTGGCTCATCGTGCTGTCGATGCTGCTGTTCGCTTATTTCCTGCCGTCGCCGCACCGGTTTGTCGTGGCGGGGATCTATCTCATCATCTGTCCGCTACTGGTCTTCCGTTGGACGAACAAGCATCAGCTGATTCGCATGATTGAGCAGCGGGACGCTGAGGAAGAAGAGAGGATCGAGGACGGAAGACACGCGTCAGAAGCCCGCTAGCCCTAGCCCAAGCGCGTTTTGCTGAAGACCCGCGCGGCCTTGGCGAAAATCTTTTCGGCGAGAGTGTTTCGATGGTCCAAACATGCCATTTGTTGACCAAAAATGCCTAAGTCCGACAGGCTCCTAGCCGGTCAACCTTCCGTCCTCCGTCCTCCGTCCTCGCTCCTCTCCCCGATGAGTTCAGCCGTCGAATCGCCATCGAGAAAAATGAGTCGGTCCGACAGGTCGTTCAGGGCGACCCGTGCCGTGTGGAACGACTCGGATAGCGCATGGAAGACCGGGGCGACGGCGTACCGCTTCGCCAGCGGGTGGTCGCTGGCGGCGAGGTAGCTCGACACCCCGACGTTTTCATAAAAGGCCAGTTCAGGCGCGGCGCGGGTCCGGGCCCGATGTTCGAGGTGCTTCGAAAACACCCCCGCCAGGAACAGCGACAGGTTTCCCACATGCGCGCGGAGGATGAACCGTTTCTGCTCGTCGGCATCCCGGATCGCGGTCAGGAGGTCGACCACGTATTCGTAGGGCCGCGGGTCGTCCGCAAGCGGACACCGCGCGCGTTCCGCCGTGGAGAATTCCGCGAGGACCTCCGCGACATAATCCGCGACCGTCCGGTCATCGAGTCCGCTTTGGAGCAGGACGTGGCGGACGAGGACGTAGAAATAGAAGTGGGTCGACACGCGCACGCACGCGGGCCGGTCGAGCAGGGCCGTGAACAACGCGTTGCTGTCCAGAAGCTCGTCGATCGACTCATCGACCCACGCGCCGGCCGTCGACGTCAGGAATTCGACGTCTGCCTGCGTGAAGTGCGCGCGGCAATTGGGACGTATGACCTGCATGGAATCAATATACCCGCCCGCGCAGGAAGTGATCAGGGGAAACCTGTAGCCGCGTCACGCAGGGACGCGCGGTCGCAGCGCGTCGGCCTTCCGCCTTCGCTCGTTGAGCTATGGCGGACACGTCGTCCGACGGCTACAGAAGAGGCGCCTTTATTTGTGGTTTCATCCTGAGCGCGGCGAAGAGGAAGCCCAGGATCACGAGGATCGCGACCGGGCCCCGCGATATGAGGTCGCTGCGACTGAAGAACCACTCAAACACGTCGCGGTTGCGGTCGAAGTAATGTCCGCCGAGCCGCATCGCCCACACCCAGCCACCGTGCAGGCCGATGACGTAGAGCAGATGCCCCTGCTTCTCGTAGTAGAGACACAACGTCACGCCCATCAGGAACAGCGTCAGCGCGGACGGCCAGTCCTTCGCGATGTCGAAGCGGGCGAAGAGGTACGGCACGAGGTCGAATCCCGATCGCCAGGTTACGTCCGTCACGATGCCAGGTGCGTCGGGCCGGAGGAAGTGGACGGACGAAAAGAACGCGCCCGCAAGGACCGCCGCCGGCCAGAGGCCCGCACGCAGGCGCAGCGCGCCGAAGAGGAACCCGCGGAAGAACGACTCCTCGAAGAGGCCGACGAAGACCGCGCCGATCAGGAAAAGAAGAATCGTGCCCAGTTCGGTGACCAGGTCGCCCGTATCGTTGCCCAGCCGGTACGCGCCGATCAGCCAGCCTCCGACGTAAATCGCGAACATCGAGGCGCAGCCGATCAGGACGCTGTGCCCGAGATCCGTCCATCGCGCCGGGCGCGGGGTGAGGTCCGCCTTGAGCTTCGCGCCGAGGCCCGCGAGACGGATCGCGGGCACCAGCAGCAGGAGCGCGGAGATCATGACGCAGCGCGAGGTGACGCGCTCGAACCTCAAGTCCGAGCCCAGCCACGCGGGCAGCGAGCCGGCGTCCTTCAGCGACGCCAGGAAGGAGAACACCATGGGTGCGATGATGCACCCGAGCAGAAACGGCCCGAGGATCATGAGCACCAGTGCGGCGACGGGCCGTGCGGGCTTCTGGGATGGGGCATCGGAGGTTGTCATGCGAGGAGCGGTTCCAACAGGCCGCGCAGTTCGGATTCCAGGTTGCGGGACGTGTAGCGGGCGAGGCGTTCGCGCTGGGTCCGGACCACCGAATCCCGCAGGGCCGTGTCGCGGGCGAGGCGCTTGATCATTTCCGCGACGGCGGCGAATTCCTTTTCGCGGAACAGGACGCCCGAGCCGTCGAGCGTCTCCGCCACCGCGCCGGCGTCGTACGCGAGGATCGGGACGCCGTGGTGCATGCTTTCCAGCAGCGGGATGCAGAACCCCTCGTGCTCGCTCATGCACAGGAAGACGTCAGCGCTGCGGTAGTACGCGTTCAGCTCCTCCTGCCGCACCGATCCCGCGAACACGACGTTCTGCAGGCGCAGTTCGACCCATTTGGTCCGCAGCAGCGCGTAGTAGCGCTCGAGGCCCGCGTAGGAGCCGACGTGGATCAGGCGCGAGTCGGGCTCGACGTATTTCTGGAAGTAGTGGAACGCGTAGAGCAGGTCCTCGATGCGTTTGTTCGGAGCGCAACGGCCGACAAACAGCACATTGATCGCATCGCTGCGACGGTAGTTGCGAAGGATGCGCTGCGAAGGCGGCACGTCCCAGAGTTTGCGGTCGAGCTGGAGCGGGAGCACCTTCACGCCGGTGTGCCCGGCCTGGGTGAGCTCGTCGGCATTGAAGCGGCTGACCGCCATGGTCACCTCGGCCTTGCCCGCGAGGCTGCGGACCTGTTCCTGGCCGCGCTTCAGCTGGGCGACGATCTCCTCCTGCCAGCCGCGAAAAAAATCCGGCGGGGTGATGTTGTGGTAGAGGATCGCCTTCCGGCAGGGCAGCGAGGCGAAGATATCGTTGACCATCGATCCGATCGAGAGGTGGAGCAGCACCACGTCATCGGGACCGATGGTGTCGCGCGCGGTTGCAACATCGCGCGCCTTGGCGCGAAGTTCCGGCAGGACGCGTTTCGCCTCGCTGTAGATCTCGGACGCAAACCCCCAGCCGCGGAACATCGCCTGGAGGGCGTTGACCTCGTTGCTGATCGCGTCGCCGTTGCTGTACCCCGCGCTGAACTGGTGGATGGCCTTCGGCATGTCTGCGGCAAGGATGAACAAAGATCCGGGGCTTCGCAACGTTGAACCCGCGTATTAGCCGTGGATCGCCCGCCGGAGGCGTTCGCGCACACCGTCCTGCATGAGAATGACCGGGCGATTGTAGCGGCCCTGATGTAGCGTCGGCGTACCCCGCCCTGCGCATGTGCGTCAACCTAAGGCGCATCGATTCAGAGGGAAACCACGAATGAACCCGCCGTCGTTAAGGCTTTGGCGGGCAGGCACGCATGCAAGCGAATGGTTGAAGGTTGTAGAGACCGCTGTCCCTGCCGCAGGGCAGCGGTGCCTTCGACCGAGCTCCGCTGCCCTTCGGGACAGCGGACGCTACAACCTTCGTGTTCATTCGTGGTTGCGTTGAATGGTTCCGCCTTAGGTTGACGCGTATGCGCCCTGCGGGGAAGCCGAAGTTGCGCAGCCATATTCGCTTCCCCGGCCAAGCCCGGGGTAAGCGAACGCTACATCGGCAGGAAACGGACGCAGCATCCTCCTCATCCTCGTCCTTTTGCTCGAATGCCTTCCGGGGATTGAATTTTCGCTTGGTAAACCGCTTGACTGACATCAAGACAAGCTGGAAACGATGATTTATTGATCAATTCGCGCTTTGATGAGGTGTCGAGGGAGTTGGATGAGGAGATCGGGTGAAGTGTAGCCCTGCAGTCTGGCTGTTGCGGAACGCTTCGCACCTGCCCGCAATGCTGCGCACAGCCTTGCAGGCGGGGAAGCGTGGCTTCTATAAAGAATCCAACGCTGCCAGCATCCGTTTCTCAACGCTTTCCCAGGAGTACTCGCGTTTCACGTAGTCCCGTCCCGCTGCGCCCATCGCGCGACGCAGGTTCTCGTTGTCGAGGAGGAGGAGCAGTTCCTCTTCAAATTCCGGGTAGCGTTTGAACCATAGTCCGCCGCCGCTGCGGCGGCACTGCCAGGACAGGACTTCGCCCTTGGCGTGGACGAGGGCCGGCGTGCCGGCGAGCCAGGCTTCCAGGAGGACGATGCCGAGGCTCTCGTTGACGGACGGGTGGATGAAGACGGCCGCGCCGGCCATCGCCTCGTGTTTGTCCTGCTCGGAAACGAAACCGAGGTCGATGATGTGCGGCCGCAGGTCCTCCGGCGCATCGATCTGGCCGCTGCCGGTGAAGACCAGTTTCACATCCCGCCCCGTCCGCTCGCGGAACGCGTGCAGGTACTCGGTCAGGAGCGTCGTGCCCTTGAGCGGCTCGCGGCGCCCGGAGTACATGACGTACGGGCCGGCCAGCTTGTGCTTCGCCGCAAACGCGCGCGGGTCGGCGTCGAACGCATCCAGACCCATGCCGACGACGGAGCACGTTGCGTCCGGGACCTGGTAGAGCCGCTTCGCGAGATCGCGCTCGGGTTCCGTATTGAACAGGAAGCCCGCGACGCGCCCGAACAGTTCCTTCATGATGCCGAGGTAGGCAAACGCCTCGTCGTGGAGGCACGGAACGAGCAGCGTCTTCGACGGCTTGATCGCGCTCGCGAAATACGTCAGCCCGAAAAGGTACGGGCCGATGACGATCCGGTCGTACGTTTCCCTGTTAAGGTGTTCGCAGAGCGCGCTGCTGTTGACGCTGTTGCGGATCCACGCGTGCTCGTCGTCGGCCGTCAGAGGAAGCCGCTTGTTGATCGCCTCCTGCACCCGGAGGAACGTGCCGATATCGCGGTCGGCGTCGACCGGAAAGAAATGGACGTCGAGGGGCCCGAATTTCCGGTGCCCGGGCGGAACGGAATTCTCCCACGTGAAATGGTTCTGTGCGCAGGTGGTGAGGAGCGACACGGACCGGCCCGCGCCCGCGGCGCGCAGAGCAAGGTTCTTGATGAGCGTCTCTGCGCCCCCGACCGTCGCGCCCTCCGCGAAACGGGGGCAGACGAACGCTATGCGTTGGGCCTTCATTTCGTGATCCTAATCGTAATCGTAATCGAATGGGCGAGGACGGAGGCGATTACGATTAAGAGGAAGGAGGACTGCGGCCCTCCAGTTGCGCGACCCGCGCTTCGAGCTGCTTGATCTTCTGGCCGTACTTCTCGTCGAGCGTCTCGATGCCGGTGACGAGGAGACCGTTGACGTTGTTCTGCTGGGACCAGAGGCGGTACGTGTAAAAGCGGAGGAGCGACCAGATGGTCTTCTTCAACCTGACGAGCAGCGGGGCGAGCGCGGTTTCGCGGCGTTCGCGGATGTCGAAGTCGTTGATGTCGATAAACGACGCCTCGTGCAGGGACCGGAGGTAGAAGGCGAGGAACTCCTCGTCGTCGCGGAGGTTGGCGAGGTTGGCCCGCTCCGCGCGCGCGACGCGGGCATCGGCGTAGGCGCCCTCGTCCGACTTGCGGGCGACGGTTTCCTGGATCTCGCGCACGATCTTCTCGGCGTCGACCCCGTCCGCGCCGATTTCAAAGAGGGATTTGCTCATGACGCGGGCTATTATCCTCGCGCCGGGAGAGACTGTCAATCTACCGGAGCCCGAGGCAGTGGGGACTTTCGAACTTCGTTCACCGTTGGGTAGGGCGGCTTCGCCGAAGCCGCCGCCCTTCGGCTGTGCTCAGGGCAGACGGCGCGTTCGTCGAACGCGCCCTACCTTCTCGGCAAAAGCACCCGGCGAGACAATGCGGATGCCTCGCCATACCCCAAGATCGAGAAGGTGCTTGTCGCCTTAAACGATGTATTCTGCCCGGCCTGCCTCTGCAGCCTCAAGAACACGGTCATCGTCTGGGTCCGCTCCCGAAACAAGGCCGCCATGGACGCAGCCCGCTCGCGGCCAAGGCCGAACTTTGGGCGGCTCAGCACATCCTGCGTCTCATCCAGCATGTCGCGCGTCGTGCAGTTCGTGGCGGAATTGGCGTAGCCTGTCCAGCGGGCATCGGCCCTGGAAGTGCGTCACGGCGCATGTGTCGACCTTTGGAGTGCGGTGGCTTGCCACCGCCTTGTCAGCGTGCGGCATGTCGCGCGCTGAAGATCTTTGCGTTCTTGGCGGCCTTCTGTTGAAGAAATCCGCGCATGCCTCGCCGAAGTCCCGTCTCCGAGGCGGGACGAAGGAGGGTGGATTCGCGGTTTCGACTTCGGTCGCGGCCTGTCTGCGTGCCCCGCACATGCAGGCTCTGCAGCGCTGTTTTTTCAGTTTTTCCTCTTGATTGACCATCATCGAAGTGTTAGACGATATCCTGCGCTCGAAAACCGGCACATTATTGAGGTGATGGGCCTCGATTAGGGGATCTGTAATGGTTCAGAGATTCAAGACCATCCTTGGTCGCGTTGACTTCCGCCTCTTGACCTTCCTCGCCGTCTTCGTCGTGTTCGCCAGCCTTGCCGTCTCGATCGCGCAGGTCACAAAGGCTCCGGCTCAGATCGACAACAGCCAGACCGTCGCCACATGGGACGACCTGATCAAGAAATACATCGCCTTTCGGGAACAGTCGTACATCCTCGTCGTCCCGTCCTGGTACCTGGATCAGGACCAAGTCGAAGAAATCTTCAGCGAGTACGGCCTGATCGGGTGCCAGCGGGAACCCGATTGGTATTGGACGTTTGACGCAGGGGTGCTCATCTATGCCGAGAAGAGCCAACTCGCCAAACTCGTGAAGCACGGCACACAGGTTGTCCTCTACGAGGCCAACGAGGAGTTGCTTGTCCTCAGCGTTCAGCAGGCGGGCCAGCCCTACAAAGAGGAAATCGTCTACAAATCTCCGGCTTGGCCGAAAGTCGGAGCGACAGAGGACTACGCCGCCTACCTGGTCCGCGAACTCTCGAAACGCCGTGTCGTGTGGAAAGCGACCCTGAAGAGCAAAACCCTTGCCGCGCAAGAGGATCAGCAAGCCGAAGCCGCGGCGGCGGCGACGCAGAGCTTGGGCGGTGCCGGCGGCATGTACCCGATGGGCGGCGGCGGCAGTGTGACGCAGCTCTGCATTGTCGGGATGTGGAAAGAGACGAACGGAATGAGGCTGGAACTCGGCTACCCGTCCTCGTACTCTGGGACGATCTGGTCCGCCTACTCGTACGATGCGCCCGCCTGCTGCCAGATGTCCGCCACGAACGGATTCAACGGCCTCTCGAATCGCTGGACGCTCGCACACAGCAATCTTGTCCTGACGGGCGCCACGCAAACTGCCTGGACCGACACGAGGCCAATGGGCTTCGATGCGAACACCAACCCCGTGCACCGGACCTACGCTTTCGGCGCCAACGCGCCGGACACGGACGGCGAGAGTCTTGCCGACGCGTTTGAGCTGTTCGTGTCCAAGACCTCGCCGTCCGATGCGGACACAGACAATGATGGGGCAACCGACGCGCAGGAAGTTGGCGCGGGTACCAATCCCCTGAACAATCCCGGCGACACGGACGGCGACGGCTTGAGCGATGACCTGGAAACCGTCCTCGGCACGGATCCCGGTGAAGCGGACAGCGACCTCGACTGGACAGGCGATGGCTACGAAATCCAGCGAGGCACGGATCCCTTCGACCCCGGCAGTGCTCCTCCCTTGACCGTCACGATCAACGAAGGCGTCCTGTATGAACCGAGCACGAATCTCATCGTGCATTTCCCCGGCTTGGTGGCTGATTCCGTGTTGATCGAGGTGGATCCCGTGAACGAGGGTGGCACGACCAATGCATTTTACTCTCAGATGGCCTACCATATGCCCGTTGAGTCCAACGGCTGGTATGTGCTGTATGCGAAGCTGATACGAAGCGGAGGCGAGGCGTTTACGGTCATCAACACGTCGTTTCTTCTGGATACCATGCCCCCGGCTCTGGCTATTACCAATCCCGTGAATGATCTGGTGACCAGTCGCCGGTGGGTGCGGGTGGAAGGGACAAGCAATGATGAAGTGAGCGATGTCATCACGCTGATCAATGGAGAGTATGTTGACGGTGTGGCGGACGGGGCGTTCTGGCACGAGAAAATCATGTTGCAGGAAGGCACGAACACCATTCGAGTCATGGCCGAGGATCGGGCCGGCCACGTGGTGACTCAGCACGTCCGGATTGTGCAGGATACGTCAATCGATACGCAGGCCCCGCTTGTTTCGTTGAACCTGCCACGCGACGAGGAAGTGGTGGGCGCTGTGACGAACATACTGAATCGAACCACGTACGGATCGAACGCCGAATTGGTCGTGGACGGCGTCGTCCATGACGAGACGGCGGAAGTCAACCTGTACGTCTCCAGCGCGGAGCAGACGAATGGGCCGTTTGAGGCCGCCGTGCGGGAAACAAACCTTTGGGCACAGGTCATCCTCTTCGGCGGAACCAACGTACTGACGGTGACGGCGACCGATGCGGCCGGGAACAGGTACTCGACCAACTACATGGTCGTGCGCGACGAAAGCATTCTTTTTGTGATCACCAATCCGACGCCCTACCAGGTTATCAACGGCCTGGAAACGATGGTTGAGGGCGTCGCTTCTCCTGCCTTCCTCGGCGCGACGATCACGGTGAATGGTGTGAATACCGAACTTGAAGACCGTGGAACGGAGGTTGGATTCAGGACGGTGAGCCCGGTCCCCCTGGGGGACGGTTTGACAACGATTCAAGGGCGGGCCGACCTGAATGGGCGTACGTATCATGTCGATCCACCGGTCAGCGCATTCAATATCCCGGTCTGGAAGGATAGTGAAGTGTTTCATTCGCAGAGCAGTGGAAGCAGGATCTTCGAGGGGGTCACCACAACGTTCTCGAGTTGGTCGTTCGGCTCCCGGGTGGAGCAATGGCACAAGGGGCAGCATAGGACGCGACTTTCATCTTCTGGGGAGCTTTGTTTGGATTCGGTTTGCGAGCCGGACAATGTCGACACGGACACCACAGTCCCTCAGCCTGCCCCGCCGCAATATCAACGCTATGGCGATGTTCAGAAACGTGTGCAGGCCAGTGGTCCCATGGGTAGCGTCAACTCGTATTCACTCAACAAATACCGTGGGTATCTCGAACTGAAGCGCTTGGGTCCTCCCGAGGAGGGGGCCGTTTCTGTTCTAGTCAGCTTTGGCGGGATGGCGGTCCTGGGAGTACCCGCGGATCCCGCGAATGTGCTTTTCAAGAACAGAACAGGATTCATGTACAACGACAAGGTGACCTTTGTTGTTTCCATGGAAAATGGGAAACCCCTGCAGATCCGAGACAGCGATTTCCAGTGGGCCGGTTCTCAAGCGCCACCTGCGGGTACTGTGGGCGAAGATTTATCTTTTGGAACTGTTGAGATGACTGTCCTTAAGGTGGAGTCCATTCAGCCGAACTCAATGGCGAATCTTCAGGAAATCGACGACGGCGACGACAATCCCAAAACCAGAATTTTTGTGGTTCCCATTGCCGAGCCAATGGAAGTTCCGGTCCTTCCGGTTACGGTGAGAGCTGCCATCACGCCGAGCCTTGATGAGAGTCAATTGCCCGACTGCATGACCCTGCAGGGCGGGACCGGATCTGAAAAGTTGATGCGAACGATCAGCCGCTCGATTTCCGCAGGCCCATCGAAAACAGAATTTACCTTCGATTGCTGCGGGTCGGACTCGGGGCTTAAAACCACGGTCTATGTCTATGACGCAAAAGTCGGTCTCTTCGCCGACGCGGGGGACTACCAGAACATTGACGTGGGCCACAGTTGGGGGCGGTACATGTTGGACACGTACGCCCAAGAACTCATAGACGAAGAAGTCCGGGATTACATTGACGACATAGGTTTTTGGCCTTCGATTGAGGGCAATCCGAATTGCATTGGAGATGTGCGCGTTGGTCCGGGTGGTGGTGGAGGGCACTCGCCTACAGGTTGGAAGCAGTACCCCATTTTGTTCGGCGATTTGGCGTCTGCATTACCCCAAGTCAAAACAAGCGATGAAAACCCGCCATGGTATAACCTTTTCGATTACAACTGCACCGATTACGCGATCGCCGTTGGTGAGATCGTCATCGTTTACACGATGGATCCTTCGGGCACGAGCACACCGTGGGTTTACTCGAACTGGTTGAATTCCCATTGAAGCCATGAACTTTCGCGCCAAGTTTGTTTTGCTCTTGTTCGTCGTCGTCTGCGGAATCCTGGCTTTCGTCGTCCTGAACTCAAAACAGCGGCCA
The DNA here is from genome assembly GCA_043802525.1 of bacterium. Taxonomy (GTDB): domain Bacteria; phylum Verrucomicrobiota; class Kiritimatiellia; order CAIVKH01; family CAIVKH01; genus JAZDKY01. The sequence continues at coordinate 1,168 of JAZDKY010000074.1, read as the reverse complement.
ACCCCATCGTCTGAGCCTGTCAGCATTTATCCACCCTCGGAAACAACGGGTGCTGAGATTATCGCCTCTGTCTCTGAAGTGGACTCAAAAGCGACGACGGCACCGCGCGCCTCCGTCGAAACTGCCTCGGTTACGTCAACGGGCCAGCCTACGGTGCCGATACTGTCTGTGCTGCCGACAAATGTTGCTTACGCTGCGTTACCGCGGGGCCGATGGAATGATCAGTTGTCGACTGTTTTCAATGCCGCAAGCAACGCTGTTTCATCGGTTGATCGCATCCTCAGAGAGAAGAACTATACCGTGCATGAATTCAGTCGCACCGTCTGGTTCGTGTCAGAAGATCACGCACAATCCACGGCGTGGAGGATTTTCCCGTATCCCACAAATGGCGTTATCGGATCGGTCGAAGCTACTGTCTTTCAAGATCGCGCGATGACGCAGAAGGATTTGTCATCCAGCTTTGAGATGCATTTTTTCCCGGATGGGACGCTTCAGAAATTTTGGTGGGCGGATAAACACGAAATCGTGCGTGTCAACACAAACGAGCCGCACATCGAGTATGCCAAGAGGCTTGATGGGAAGGTTTATTTGCAAATGCAATGGGACGCCAACGGCGATCTGGCTTCGAGCAATGTCTATGATTGGGCAAAGCGTGGGCGAGTTATTGGGGGCACGCAATCCGTAGTTCCACCGATACACAGGCTCGGCCCAACCTCTGCCGAAGAAGCTGTAACGGGTGCTTGGCGAGATACGACTAACACCGTTCCGCCGCAGCCCCCGACGACTGCCCCGACCTCCCCTTGACCCGGCGACAACCCTTTTGCCCGCCGCCCAAGCGGACGCGCGCTCCGCGCGCGCTGGATGTCCGCCCCGCGCTTGGCATGGCGGCTGCGGAGACAGCCGCCCCGCCAAGCGCCCCGAGAACCTGCCCCCTGCGCGCATCGCCGCGAAGTATCCGGCGGACTGGCGAGCCGCCGGAACGTTCGCGGCCATGCGCTCCGCCCCCAATGCGGACTCGCTCGCCGGGCTCGCTCGGACGACCGCCCGCGCGCCGGACAAGCGGCCCGCCACGCGACCGCCTTCGATGCGCAGGCCGTCGCGTGTCATGCCGCTTGCGATGGACGGCGCGCACACGCCGACCCGAGAGCGCGGCGGCGAACCCCCCGGC
>JAZDKY010000073.1:0-9198 GCA_043802525.1 bacterium | reverse complement strand
CCTCGCGCTCTGGAGCATGATACGCGCACTTGGGCGGTGGACCAACCGGGCGGCGGAGGCTTGCGCTATTCTTCTGCCCCTGGTCGCCGTTCTCGTGATCCTGGTCTTCAACTCCAGAAATTACGGCGGCGTCTGCGTCGGACTTCGCTGGCTGATTTTCGCCATGCCGCTCCTGTTCCTGTTTGTCGCCGCATGGTTGGACGAGGCCCGCTCGGGGCCGGCAATCGCCCTGTTCGCCATTTTCTTGCTGGCCGGATTGCCAATCACGGCTGAGGGGGTACAGAATCCGTGGCGGTATTCCCGATTGCACAGCCTGTTCCTCCCGCCGCCGGTAAGCAGCACCGCGGCGGCTCAACCAATGGATAAGAAACCATGATCATAATCGTTTTCGGCCTTCCCACGCTGGCTGACGGCTTCCGAAAGTCCGATGATAACATCCACAGGTCTACATTGGATTCTAGAAGGGGTTGACAATCTGGGATACCTCTCGTAAGAGGTGTTCCGCATTTTTTCGAATCGTTCCGATCGAGCGAAACGGAAACACAGTATGTTCAGCGATCATTTGGATCAATTGACGGCGAAAGTGGAAGCCATCGGGACCCTGGCGACCATCGGAGCGAAAGAGACGACCGCGCTTCTGGACCGATGCGCGCGTGGCGTTGTCCTGAGCGACGAGGAGATCATCCTGTTGATGAACGGGACGAGGAACTCCTCCAACCGCAAGGCGATCCTGGACTTCGCGCGCGGCTACCGCCGCCCGCATGACCGCGAGATTCTTCTTCTTCCGCCGCTGTACTTCGACAGCATTTGCGAGAACAGCTGCAGTTACTGCAACTTCTCGCAAAACGGGGTCCGGCTGACGCTGAAGGATTTCGAGGCGGAATTCCGTTTTCTGCTCGACCTCGGCTTTCGGAGCATTGAGTTGGTGTCCAGCCAAGACCCGGAACTCTACGAGCATGATGAGGATTTCGACGTCCACAACCAGGTTTTTCGGATCGAAAGCCTCCTGCCGTATTTCCAGTTGACCCAGAAACTGCTGAAGGAAGCGGGCGGGGGCATGCTGACCACGAACATCCCGCCGCTGGATACGCGGGTGATGAAGACGCTTCGCAAGACGGGACTGGACTGTTTCCTGGTCTGGCAGGAGACGTTCAATGCTCAGCAATACGCGCGGCTCCACATCGAAAAAGGACCTAAAATCAGCCAGGCGTTTCGGCTTAACTCGATGGAACGGGCGCTGAAGGCCGGCATCCCTCACGTGGCCGGCGCATTTCTCAAGAACCTGTACGATTGGCGCAAGGAAGAGGCAATGCTGTACTTCTTCGACAGGCATCTGAAAACCGAGTGCGGGCATGGGTTGTCGATCGTGGGAAGTCCCCGGGTAAAAGGCTCGTTCCTGCAGTCCCCCCTGATCCAGCCCTACTTCGTCTCGGACGAGGATTATGAACTGAACATCGCCATCGATCGGGTTCTGTTCGACGGCATTTTGTGGATGCAGACGCGCGAGTCGTTTGAGTTCAACCGCACGCTGATCACCCGCTACGGCGGCGGCGTCATCCTGACGCTGATCTCCTCCACCGCGCCGGGCGGCTATTCCAAGCCGACGGAAACTCATTCGCAATTTCCGGTGTTCAAGCAGGACCTGTACCAGTCGGTGGACGAACTCGAGAAGATCGGATTCAAAAGTGTGTTCGACTGGAACAGCGACACGTTGAACACGTTCCAGCGAAGAAGCTGAGTGAATCAACGCGAGTTGGATCGCGGCCGGCAATTCATCGGTCATTTCCACATCAAGCCGGCACACCCGTATCGCGACCGCGGGGTCCATCCGTCGCGCTCATGATGTCCCCACCTCCGAGACGATCGGCCGGAACTTGCTGTCTTCCACCCACGTCGGCTTCTCCAGCTTCATGATCTCCACGTGGACCTTCTGCTCCACGATCTGCACGATGCCGTCACGGATAGCGGCCTCGGCATCGGGCCCGAAATCCTGTCGCGCCACGATCTCCGCACGGAAACGGTCAGGCTTTTCCTGCACGAGCCGCCAGCATTCGACGCCGCGCACGTGATCCATCAGCGCAAGGAACGTATGCGGCGAAACCGTGCGGCCGTCCGGTGTGACGATCAGGTCGCCCTGCCGCCCGAACACGTCGCCCAGAAGCGGTAACGCGCAGCCGCAAACCGGCGTTTTCGTGTTACGGACGGCCACATCGCCCAGCTTGTACCGGATGAATGGCATGCCGAACGAGTGCAGGCTGGTGATCACCGCGTCGCCAGCCTCGCCGGGCAGGGCCGGGCGATTGCCGCGCAGGATCTCGACGATGACCCAATCCGCGTTGATGTGGTAGCCCGGACACCGGCCGCACTCCCAGGCCATGATCCCGCCTTCCCACGAGGCGTACACGTCGTACACGGGGCAGCCGAAGCCTTCCTGGATGTCGGCGCGCGTCTTCGCATCGAGGACGTTCGAGCTGGTCATGACGCAGATGGGCCGGACGTCCTTCACCCCGCGCTCCATCAGCACGCGGGCCATGACGCCGAGCGTAAGGCTGTAGCCGAAGATGATGTCGGGCTTGAACGCGCGGAAGGTCTTGACCCACTGATCAGGCGTCCAGCGAGTCGATATCCACCCCCGGCGGAACAGGCCGAACTTCGCATGCAGGCTGTTGTCGACGGGTATCTCGCCCTTGCTGCGAAGGCCCAGCTTTCGGTGCCACGGCTTCATGCCGTGATGGCGGTAGAGCCGCAGGGCGAGCATGTCGTTCACCTGTTTGTCCCACTCGGTCTGCCGCATCTCCAGCGGACGGCCCGTCGTGCCGCTGGTCGTGAACGGGTGAAGGGTGTTCGGATCGATGCCTTCGGGCAGGCGCTGATCGAGGGGCATCGCCTGAAATTCCCGGCGCGTGGTCACGGGGATCAGGCGCAGGTCCGCGGCTGTCCGGATGCGGTCGGGCGTGAGGCCCGCCTGGTCGAAGAGCCCGCGATAGTAAGGCACGCGCTCGTACGCGTAATGAACGATCCGCTGTAACCGCCGGTCCTGCAGAGCGGTGATGGTGGCGGCATCTGCCGTGGTGCCGCGCAGGATTTCTAATCGCTCGAGCATGCTTAGGCCGCGAGACATTGTACCTCCCTCGAACCACTGCCGGCCACGATGTAGCCGGTTCCCCCGCTGATTTCAACACAGCATTTGCACAGACCGGACCCGCGAGTTCCGGCATCGGCCACGACGTGTTTATCCATCCTTTCGTCTTGCGGCTGACTGCCGGCAATAATCTAATGACCGCAGAGGTGCGCATGCGCGAATCGTTCATCCATCGGGAATCCACACTCCGGGTGTTCAGGGACCTTTTCCTGAAGGGCTACGGGCTCTCACATGCCGTCGTGGAGCCGGACCGCTTGGTGCACTGGCAGGCCCAAACTCAAGACCTGCGCGAGAAGGCCGGCCTCGAGCCCAGCCCGCTCGGGCGCATCCCTACGCTCGTATTCGGCGGCTATTTCTACAACTTCTCTTCTCCCGCGCCTTCGTCTGAGACGATCGCGGCGGCCATTGACGAAGCCAAGCGCCTCGGCGCGCGGCAACTCCTCGTACCCACCGTGCGCGATATCGACGATTCCTCCGACTTGACGGCCGCCGGCTTCCGTCCCCTGCCTTGCTTCGTCGAATCGATCGCTCGCCTCGGACCTGACCTCGATGCCGACCTCCGTGCGCGGGTGGGCGCCGACCGTTTCCGCCAGATCAAACGCATGGTTCGGCGCGTCGAGAGACAGTACGAGTTCCTGTTCCTGCGCGCCGCCGACATGGAACAGGACAGCGGTCTCGTGGCCGAGATCGCGAGGCTCCACGGCCTGAACATCTCCCAACACGACTTTGGGGTGAACTTCTTCCGGTCGGAGGCGCTACAGCACGTCCTTCAGTCCCCACTCCGTGACCGGCTTCTCGTCGGAATGCGGTGCGATCGCGGCGACGGCGCGCCGCGACAGGCGGTGATCACGCTGCTCTGCGAGGAGACCGGCGAGCTCTTTGCCCTTGCTCAGGGCATTGACCACGAGCACGTCGCCCGGGAAATGAACCTGTACATCACCTTGTATTACCGGCTCTACGAATACGGCGCGGCGCATGGCGCGCACGTCTTCCATCTCGGGCGCGGCGCACAGGATGAGAAGCGGCGGCTCGGTGCGAACCGTTACGTTCTCCTGAACCACTGGATGAAATCCGATGAGCCGGGTTTCGCCGGGGAAATCGAACGGCTTGCGCTTGCCATGCGGAAGATTCTCGTGCTGAAGACGGCGCATTACGCGGTTGAGTGCCGCGGTCCGTCTGCGTAGCCAAAGCGCATCACCCGCCACGCGACCCTTCCTCCAACGCCATAATGCCGGCGTAACGCATGCGCAGCCATTCGTCCAGCAGTTCCACGCTCCGCCGTGAAAGCTCGGCCAGCGGCGCCGTGCGGGCAATCCGTTCGTCCTTCTGCCCGCTGCCAGCCAGCGCCTCCTTCACCAGCGCGAACAGGCCGTCCGCATCCGCCGATTCGGCGGCAATGAGAGACCGTTCCATGCCGGCGCGCGCAAACACGTCGTTGAATTTCTCCGAGAGCCCGACGCCGACGCATGGCACTCCCTGCGCCGACGCCATGATGACAGCGTGCATCCGCATGCTGACCACGCAGGACATCTGACCGAGCACGGCCTTCATCTCGGACGGGGAGAGTTCTTTTGAAAGCGTGTATATTGCCGTTGGCCGTCCCGCGCGCTTCGCGATCTCCATGCAAACAGCGTCGTCATCCTGTCCGGGTTCGCCACGGCCCTGACTGTTCTTCATCGGCACGAGCACGACCGTCGCGCGCAACTCCTCGTTCAGCCAGTCCGCGAGCCGGGCGAAGGCGGCCGTGAGAGCCGCGAAGCGGCCGCCGCCGGGCACGGAGCCGCCGAAGCGGAGCCGCCACTTCATCGGCAGCACCGCGCGCCGGTAATGGAACCATCGGCGGGGACAGATTGCGATCAGCGGTCCGCGATCGAGTGGAATCGCGAGATCGCGCAGGATTTCGCGGGCGCGATCCTCGGAGACGGCCGGCAGACGCCATGCGGGATCGGCAGTCACTTCGATCCGCGGCCCGCGTACGCCGAGCTCCTCGAGCAGCGACCGGGTTGATTCGTCGCGTGCGATCACCAGGTCGACGGTGTTGAGCGCATGCCGCACGAGTCGACGGCCGAACGCGAACTGGAGCGGCCCGGCCCCGACCGCGTAGCAAACCGCGGGCGTGCCCGCGAGCCGCGCGAGGCCCAGTTTGTACAGCGCGGCCAGAAGGAACAGCAGACAGGTCTGATCGTGCAGGACCTGGCCACCGCCCAGCAAAAACACATCGGCCCATCTCATGTCGCACCAGAATCGCCACAGCGCGAGCGGACCGGGAATCCACGAGTTCAAAAACCCGCGGATCTCCACGCCGGGGAATCTCTCGCGGAGATCCGATTGCATCACCGCGAGGATTGCGCGGTCACCCTGATTCGTGCCGAAGCCGTCGTTTGAGATCAGCACGCGAAGCGGCGTATTCCGCGTCGCCGCGCGTCGCAGATCGCGCCGCAGGGAAACGAAGGGCCACTGGAATGATGCCGCGAGCAAACCCGCCCCGTACATGAAGTGCTGGACTGCAATCACGGCCGGAACGAGCACACACACGGCCAGGCGATGCTTCACGAGCCAGCAATGAACCGCGCCCGCAAGAAGCAACGCCGCGTACGCCAGGACGGACGCCATCAGCACCAGACGTGCCAAACCGGAGAAAATCGACAGGAATCCGACAGCGGCGAAAAAGGACACGACGAGGCCGGGCACGAAGTAGCCGGGCTCGAAGAAGTCCGGACTCTTCAGGAACAGCATGCGCCTCGACACGCCCCGCCCGAAGACCTGTCGCACCAATCCGCGGAAGGTCGCTCGGCGATGATGCCACACCGGACACGACGGCTGAAACACCGTCTTCGCGCCCTGTCGGATGATACGGTAATCGAGGTCTATCTCCTCGCCGTTGAAGAAGCGCGTGTCGAACCCACCGGATTCCTGCACGAGCCGCCGACGCACGGCCATGTTACAGCCGCGAGGGAAATACGTCGCGGCCTTCACGCCCGAACCGCCGCTGCGCACGCCACCGCTCCCGAGCAGTCCGGTGAAGCCGTAGTCCACGGCCACGGCCAGCGGCGGAGCGTTCTCGGGCCCGCGGTCCGGCCCACCCACCGCGCCGATCGCGGGATCGTCCAGCGGCGCGACCAGGTTCTTCAGCCAGTCGGGCTCGAACGTGCAGTCATCGTCCGTGAATACGAGCACATCGCCGCGCGCGAGGTCCACGCCGCGGTTCTTGGCGCGGGTGATGTTGCCTTTCGGCAGATATTCGTAGCGGAGTTGGCCCTCGCGAAACAGGGACCGCCGGCCATCCACAATCTCGCGCGTGTTGTCCGTCGAACCGTCGTCGACGACCAGCACGTCGAACCGGTCAGCCGGGTAGTCCTGCTCCGACAGCGAATGCAGGGTTCGCGCCAGTGAATCCGCGCGGTTGGATGTCGGCACGATCACGGTGATGACGGGTTGTTCCGGCATGGTCATGCGGATCGTGCTACGACAACGATCCCCCCGGAAAGACGCGGCGACGATATTCGGATTGGGAGCAGACGCTGCCCCTGCAGCAAGAGACATCCGATGATTTTGGCGCCCACATGGAAAACCTTCTGGAGAACCCGCGGCATGAAGCCCGGGTGAAGCGGCGAGATGTCCAGGAACTGCGTGTAGAACCCGCTCACGATCGTCAGTCCGAGTTCGCTGTGAAGCCGGACCAGGGCCGGGAGATCGAGCAACGCGTAGAAATCGTGCAGGTTACGGTTCAGTCGACGGCTCAGACCCACGACGACACCTGCCGTGTTCGGGACCCACGTAATGAGCAACCCGCCCGGTCGGAGGAACCCGGCCAACCTCTTCAGGACCTCGCCGGGATCGCTGAAATGCTCGATCAAGCCCAGCGTGAACACGACGTCGAAAGCGCGCGCGACCTCCGGACCGGCCTCTCGAAAATCGCACTTCAGCAACGTGCCGACCACTCCATTTCGCGCGAGGATATCGCGGCTCACGCGCAACCCTTCCTCGGAGTAGTCCAGCCCTGTGATCTCGAGCCCAAATTCCTTCGCAAGGAAGGGCAGCCAGATGGATGAACCACAGCCGACCTCGAGGGCCTTTCCGCCTGCGCCCGGCTTCAGGTGCTCGCGAAGCACGCGGCACAGTTCAAAGTCCAGGTAATTGAACCGCGGATTGGGATAGCACACCCGTGGACCGCCTTTCCGGTGCCGACCGTCCCAAAACGAAGGCTCGGTCAGCGCGCGGTTCGACGTCGGGGCGGTCACGGTACCTGTGGGGCGTTCCGGCATCCGGAATCCCAGTATATTAACACAGGCTCCCGCAGCGCAAGGCAATCCCCGGCGCGGCCATTGGATATTGATCCCTCTTCGCAGTGATGGGGCATGGTGCGGACCGTTGATCGTCCGCTGACAAGAGACGCGGGGCCGAACCAGCACTTCGCCGATTCGAGACACGGGAAACATGCCAGGTTCATCCTGCTGAATCTGTAGCTGGAGAACCGGGCAAAGATCTTATGGCTGAGGCTGGGATTCCTTCGCCTTCTTATCAACCTCGATCTTGTTCTGGTCGATCAAGCCCTGCAGATGCTTGATGTATGCTTCCACGCCGCCGGGCTCGTAGCCGGTCGCCGCCGCGACATCGCCCTGCGGGCTGAAGAGAAGGATCGTGGGGAATCCCTTAACGGCGTATTTTTCCATGAGCACTTGGTTGGCTTCTTTCTTCTTGTTCGACTGCGGCTTCTGACGCGGGAAGTCGATCAGAACACACACCAGATTATCCTTCGCGAACTCCTTAAACTCCTTCTTGCCGAAAACTTCCTTGTCCAGCTTCTTGCACCAGCCGCACCAGTCGGAGCCGGAGAAATCCACGAGCACGTATTTTCCGGACTCTTTTGCCTGCGTCAGCGCCGCATCGAAATCCTCGGTCCAGAGTCCCGCGAACGAACACAGCGCACCGCCCAACAACATAGCCGCGATCAGCAGGCTCTTTTTCACGAGATTTCTCCTGTCGGAAACCATACCCAAAAAACGGCGGGAATTTCACATAGAATCCCCGCCGCCACTTTTCACTTCTGACTTATCACTTAGTACTTTCTTCCGCCCACGCCCTTCGTGCCGGCCGCGATCTCTTTCGCGCCGGTCTTGGGACGCAGGGCCCGCACGGCCGCGCCGGCGCGCCACATCTCGGAGTCGCGGATCGCGCCCAGCTCCTTGGCAACCCGTTGCTGGTACCCCTTCGCGCCGCAGATCTTGATCACGCGCTCGGCTTCCTTGCCGGTCGAAACGCGCTTGTAGAGCTCGTTGAACACGGGCAGGACGGCCTTCTTGAACTTCGGGCTCCAATCCAGCGCGCCGCGCTGGGCGGTCGCCGAGCAGTTCGAGAACATCCAGTCCATGCCGTTCTCGTCAACGAGCCGGATCAGGCTCTGGGTCAGCTCCTCGACCGTCTCGTTAAACGCCTCGCTCGGCGAATGGCCGTGCTTGCGAAGCGTCTCGTACTGGGCTTCCATCGTGCCCGCGAGGCAGCCCATCAGCACGCCGCGCTCGCCGGTCAGATCGCTGTTCGTCTCGTGCGGGAAGGTGGTCGGGAACAGGTAGCCCGAGCCGATCCCGATGCCAAGGGCCATGCAGCGCTCCTTCGCGCGCTTCGTATAGTCCTGGCCGATCGCGAAGCTGGAGTTGATGCCCGCGCCGGACAGGAAGTTGCGGCGGACCGATGTGCCCGAGCCTTTTGGCGCGACCATGATCACGTCCACCCACTTCGGCGGAACCACCCCGCTCTTATCCTTATAAGTGATCGAGAAACCGTGACTGAAGTAGAGCGCGGCGCCCTTTTTCAGGTTTCTCTTCACGGCGGGCCAGATCTGCCGCTGGGCCGCATCGGATACGAGCATCTGGATGACCGTGCCCTTCTTCACCGCCGTCTCGATATCGAAAAGCGTCCTGCCGGGGACCCAACCGTCCGCGACCGCGCGGTCCCAGTCGCGCTTGAACTCGGGCGCCTGGCCGATGATGACCTTGAAGCCGTTGTCTTTGAGGTTGAGCGCCTGGGCGGGGCCCTGCACGCCGTAGCCGATGATC
>JAZDKY010000072.1:0-3039 GCA_043802525.1 bacterium | reverse complement strand
GGTATAGCGATGACACCGGACGAACGCGCGCAATTCAAAGCGGCCGTGAACGAGCTGGCGAACGCCGCACAAGTGCTCGCGCTGTGGGTGACGCAGGTGCAGCGGTCGCTCGGCAGCGCGTCCGAGGACGTCGTGAAATTGGGAGCGGCGACGGACCGTATCGTCCGTGTCCTGTGACGGCTCCAACCGGAGGTCCGGCGATGAACGGCACGCACGCCGGAGGTCGTCCTAAGGGTGCCAAGACGACGCATCGGACGCATCGCGGCGTGTTCAAGAAATGTCCCTGCGCGACATGGACCAAATGCCGTCATCCCTGGTATGGGACGTTCCGGTCGGTCTATCGCTTTCAACTCAACAAGGCCGCTGACCGACTCGGCGTGCCCCGTCCCACGACACCCTCCGAGGCCGTGCGGGTCCGGTTCAAAGTCTGTGAGCGAATCCTGGATGGCACATGGGACCAGCCGAAGGCGGGTGAAGCACCGGTGGCCGAGACGCGGCTGACGCTGCGGGAGGTCGCCAACAAGTATCACGAGGACTGCGGCACGGACCCGAATCGCCGCGCGCATCGGCTCCCGATTCTGAAAAACAGTTTGGCCGTCCTCTGCCGAACAGAGATTGACGGACAGCCCTTCGGGGACAAGCCGGTCGAGGCCATCACGACCGCCGACCTCGAAAAGTTCCGCAGCGCCCGTCGCGCCAAGTTCCGCGCGGAGGATGCGCGGCTCGCTGAACGCCGAGCGAAGATTGCCAATGGTGATCTGGAGGCGCGGAAACTCGCCGTGCCTCACGAACTCTCGCACGGGCGTCATGGCGAGACCGGTATCAACCGGTCGCTCGAACTCTTGCGGAAGGTCATGAAGTGGTCCATTGAGCATGGGCATCGCCATTCAGAATCGCCCTTTCGGAAACATGGGGTGCCGTGCTTCGCGTTCTCCAAAGAGCAGGACCGCGACCGCCGATTGCGGGACGGGGAAGAGGATCGGCTGCTCGCGCATGCGCCTTTCCACCTTCGGGCAATCATTATCTGCTGGGCTTGATCCGTTTTGGTGGACATCTTCCGAAAGGGGAATACGATGTCGACCATGGGGGAAACGAAAGCACGGCGAAGCCGACGGAGCTTCACGGAGGACTTCAAGGCCAGTGCGGTCCGGCTGGTCCTGGACGAAGGGAAGACGGTCGCGGCAGCCGCCCGTGACTTGGGCCTGACCGAGTCGTCGTTGCGGACCTGGGTGGAGCAGGCCCGAGCGGACCGCACGAAGGGCAAGACGGGCCTTACGACTGCGGAGCGCGAGGAGTTGGGGCGGTTGCGGAAAGAGAATCGCGAGCTGCGGACGGAGCGAGAAATCCTAAAAAAAGCCGCGGCCTTCTTCGCGAAGCACCAGCAGTAAGATTTGCCTGGATTGCGGCGGAGAAGGCCCTCTTCACAATCAGGCAGTTGTGTCGCGCGCTCGACGTCGCGCCGAGCGGCTTTTATGCCTGGCGCCGGCGTCCAGAATCGGCCCATGCGCAGCGCGATCGCCGCCTCCGCGTTCTGGTGCGCACGTCGTTCGACGAGAGCAAGCATCGGTATGGCAGTCCGCGGATCCACGAGGACCTGCGCGAGCAGGACCTGCGAGTCAGCCGGAAGCGGGTGATCCGCTTGATGCAGGAAGACGGGCTGCAGGCGCGGCCGCGGAAGCGATTCAAGTGCACCACGATGAGTGATCACGACCAACCCGTCGCCGCCAATCTCCTCGATCGGCAGTTCATCGCCGAGGCCCCGAATCAGCGCTGGGTCGGGGACACCTCGGAGTTCCTCATCGGCGAGAGCGGCAAGCTGTATCTGGCCGCGATCCTCGATTTGTTTTCCCGGTTCGTCGTGGGCTGGGCGGTCAGCGCGGTCAATGATCGCCACCTGACCATCAAGGCCCTCGAGATGGCCCTGAAACGCCGCTGCCCGGATGTCGGGTTGCTGCATCACTCCGACCAGGGCTGCACCTACGCCAGCGAGGACTACCAGCGAATTCTCGACGCCCACGGGATCACCTGCAGCATGAGCCGACGCGGCGATTGTTACGACAACGCGGTGATGGAAAGCTTCTTCTCGACGGTGAAAAGCGAGCTCGGCGAGCACTTCGCCAGCTGCGGCGACGCGAAGATGGAGTTGTTCGACTACATCGAGGTGTTCTATAACCAACGGCGCCGTCATTCGACGCTCGGCCAGATCAGTCCGGCAGCATTCGAGCGGCGCGCCCAGGAGGCTCAGGCAGCGTAGTCAACCCGTCCACTGAAGTGGATCAACCCCAAAGACCACCTCGACGAGTCCGACGTACACGCCACAGAGAGTGCCCGCCGTCTTGCAGATCCGATCGATTCCTGGAGGACAAGTCTTTGTCAGCGACTATATCGATGCTGATGGCCAGAACGTTCACACGGAGTTCGCGCTCCTCTACGACGGGAAGGATTACCTGAGAACGATCACAACCGCCGGGACGCCGGCCGTGTGCATGATCACGTATCAGAGGGTCGACGACTATACCGGTGACTACACGTGGAAGTGCCCGACCGGCATCGGAGGCCAGCACACGGTGATCTCCCGCGACGGAAGGACTCGGACGAATACGTCTACAGGAACGACGGCACAGGGGCAAAAGACGATAACCATTATGGTGTACGACAAACAACAGTAGACGCCTATGTGATGCGGTGGTTTGGCGACTCTGGGAGAACTGCTCAGGGCAAGAGCCCTGCGCGGTGCAGTGCGTAATCTCTGAGCCATCAGCTAAGGAGGGGTCCCATGAAATTACGTCAGCGCATTCCAACTCTCGGCTGGGCCGTCGTCCTCGCTTTCGCATGCCTCGTTGCCGTTTCCACGCAGGCCGCAAGTCCTTTGAGCGGGAGCTGGAGGCTCAACGTGGCGAAATCAAAGTACAGTCCCGGTCCCCCGCCGAAAAGCGGTACGACCAGGTACGAGGCCACGCAAGACGGGTTCAAGATGGCTAGCGACGGGGTAAACGCGCAAGGCCAGACCACACACTCGGAGTACACCTGCCGGTTTGA
>JAZDKY010000071.1:0-6505 GCA_043802525.1 bacterium | reverse complement strand
GAATACTCCAATATCCGGTTGGAGGGCCACGCTTCGTCGTGGCCGGTTGTCGACCGGTTGGTCCCCAGCGCGGCAGAGCCGCAACCAAAGAGATCAAACCACGAAAGACACGAAATACACGAAAAGAAGCAGGGCGGGAAGCATCGTCTCGGTCAACCCTGAGGCCCTTTCGAACAAGGGGTGCGTGCTATTTTGAACAGGAGCCAACAGAGAATACGGAGAGGCCTTGGGATCATCTCTGTTCGCTCCGTTTCCTCCTGTTCAAATCTTCATCCATGATCTGTGTTTGTCTGAGCGCATCTGTGGGTTCCCTTGTTTTCGTGTGTTTGGCGCCCGCCTGCATCGCTTTGCGAAGCAATGTGGGCAGGTGCTTTAGCCCGGATTATTCGCGAAACGCGAACAATCCGCCGCTCCGCGGCCGTGATGGATGCGGCTGTGCCGCATCCAAACGGGGCTGCCACGTTTGCAGCGCGGTGCGACACCGCGTTGCATCACGTCTTTGCCTGCGGGCACGAACTCAGCATGGCTGCACGGTGCGGCCAGTCCGGGGTATCCTTTGCTGTGCTGATGGTTGCGGAGACGGTCGAAGCACGTGAGGGGGAAATAGGGCTGTGGGAACCGGGGCCGATGCCTTGCTGCGTGGCTGCGAGGGGCGGCGCGTGTGTGTGCGCGCTTTCCGCATGTTCCTTGTTCTAAGTCTAAGCTGTGCCGCGGCATGGGCGGAGGAACGATATGTCTCTCTCACCGGCGGGCATGTGGCGCCGTTCACGAACTGGGGGACGGCGGCGACGGACATCCAGGCGGCGATCGATGCGTCGTCGGACGGCGACACGGTGTGGGTGACCAACGGCGTGTACGACACGGGGGGCGTGGCGGGATATCCGTCGGTCACGGATCTGTTGACCAACCGGGTGGCGATCCACAAGCCGATCACGGTGCGCAGCGTCAACGGCCCGGAGGCAACGGTGATCGAAGGGCAAGGTCCGATCGGGAACGCCGCAGTGCGCTGCGTCTACATGACCAACGGTGCCAGCCTGATCGGGTTTACGCTGAGGAATGGCGCGACGAGGTCATCGGGTGTTGGCGATCAGAGTGGCGGCGGGGTGTGGTGCGAGACTTCCGATGCGGTGCTCTCCAACTGCATCATTAGCGGCAACTCGGCGAACGATTCCGGCGGCGGTGCGTACTTCGGCACGCTGAACAACTGCACGCTTTCCGGCAACTCGACGGACAATGGCGGTGGGGTGTATGAGGGCACGCTGCACAACTGTACGCTCTCCGGCAACACGGGGTTCTTCGGTGGTGGGGCGTTTGGCGGTACGCTGAACAACTCCGTACTTTCCGGCAACTCGGCCTATTGGGGTGGGGGGGCGTATTGCGGCACGCTGAGCAATTGCACGCTCGCCGGTAACTCGGCGAACGACGGGGGCGGGACGTTTTGGGGTATGCTGTACAACTGCACGTTGACCGGCAACACGGCGGATGAACAGGGCGGTGGGGCGAAATATGACACGCTGCACAACTGCACGCTTTTGGGCAACTCGGCGATCGAGGGGGGTGGGGCGTTTTGGGGTACGCTGTACAACTGCGCGCTGACCGGCAATACGGCGAGCGAGGGCGGTGGGGCGTCTGGAGGCGAGCTGTACAACTGCACGCTGACCGGCAACACGGCGAGCGAGGGCGGTGGGGCGTATTGGGGCACGCATTACAACTGCGTTGTGTACTACAACACGGCGCCCAGCGATCCGAACTACTCGTATACTTCTCTCACCAATTCCTGCACCACCCCCGATCCGGGCGGGGTGGGCAACATCACCAACGCGCCGTCGTTCGTGGATCTGGCGACGACGAACCTGCGACTGAAGGCGGACTCCCCGTGCATTGATGCGGGGCGCAACGAGGCGTGGATGACGGAAGCGTCGGACCTGGACGGCAACCCGCGCATCTTCAACGGGCGCGTGGACATGGGAGCGTACGAGTACACCATCGCGAGCGACCTGCGCGCGTTGCTCGAAGGGCCGTACGACGCGGTGAGTAACGCGATGATCGGGGCGCTGTCCATCCCGACGAATGCCCCCTACTGCGAAGACCCGCGAAACGCGACGGCGATTCCAACCAACGCGGTGGACTGGGTCCTGGCCCAGCTCCTGGAGACGAATGGTCTGGCCGTGGCGGCCTCACGCAGCGTGTTCGTCCGCGAAGACGGTGTATTTCTGACCGATGCGGGAGCGCCGGGCGTGCGCCTGGAGTGCACGCCGAACCACTCCTATTACGTGATGGTGAAACACAGGAACCACCTCTCGGCGATGTCGGCGCAGCCGGTGGCCTATACGAACACGCTGGTCGGCTGCGACTTCACGACGGACTCGAGTCAGTACCAAGGTGGGACGAACGGATCTGTGGAACTGGAACCCGGCGTGTGGGGGCTCGCGGCCGGGGACGCGGACGGGGAAGGGCGCGTCAGGAATGCCGATGCCACGATCGTGCAGCAGCAGGCGGGTCGGACCAACTACCTGCCGGGGGACATGAATCTGGACGGAACGGTCGACACGAATGATGAAGCGCTGGTGCTGAATCGGCTGGGGCGCGTGACGGCCGCGACGAACGGCGCGGTGGCGCTGTGTCCGCAACTGGTGGTGAGGCCGTCGCGGAAGACGGTGGTGGCGGAAAACACGGTGACGCTGGGCGCGTCCGGCTCGACCAACACGATCACGTGGTTCGGACTGGAGAACCCCAGCGGCGGGTCCCTTACGTCCCTGAGCGTCACGTCCGTCCTTTACGAAGCCGGCTCCACGTCCGACTGCGTGGACGTGGCGGAGGCATGGGACGGCGATGCGAGGTTCGGACGTGCGTACCTGAACGTGATCAGTCCGGCGGAGATCGCGAAAGCGGGCAAGGCGGTGATGATCGCAGGCACAAAGGGCGGCGAGGACCCGCTGTGGCCGGCAACCGATTATCTCGCGAACAACGCGTACAACATTCTTCTCTACCGGGGCTACGGGAAGGAGAACGTGCAGTACCTGAGCCAGGACCCGTCCCGGGACATCGACGGGGACGGCGCGGCGGATGACATTGACCTAACCGCGACGATGGCCAACGCGCAAACGACGTTCACCAACTGGGTGGGCAACGCGAACAAGCTGTTCGTGTACCTGGTGGACCACGGCGGGGACTCGGGGACGAACGGATATTTCCGGTTGAACGGTGGGGAGACGTTGACGGGGTCGGTGCTGGACGGTTGGCTGGACGCGATCCAGAACGCGTACACGACGGAAGTGACGGTGGTACTGGACTTCTGCAACGCGCAGGTGCTGGCGAATGAACTGAGCTACACGGGCATAGCCCAACGGATCGTGATTGCATCGTCGGGGACGAACGAGCCGGCGTATTTTCTGGCGAACGGGCTGGTGAGCTTTTCGGACGCGTTCTTCGGGGGGGTGCTGATGGGGCAGGATGTGTACACGGCGTACGAGCAGGCGCAGGAGGCGATGGGGACGTATCAGCAGGCGGTATACGCGGACAACGGGAGCGGGGAGGAGGGGACGAATGTGCTGCTGGGGTCGAGCTTCGTGGCAGGGAAGGATATTCCGCAGATCGGGCTGGTGTGCGGGCGGCAGGCGTTGATTGGGGGGACGACGGCGGAGTTGTGGGCGCGGGATGTCGTGTCGGGGTATCCGGTCGAGCGAGTGTGGTGCCTGGTGGTGCCGCCGGGGCACAACCCGACGAACGGGGCGGATCCGGTGCAGAACATACCGGAGATCGAGCTGACGTATTCGGCGGAGAATGGGCGATATGAGGGAAGCCACGACGGGTTTGCGGAGGAAGGCGCCTACAAGATCATTTATTATGCGCAAGATGTGTGGAGCAGTGTATCGCTGCCGAAGCAGAGCTACGTGGAGCAGGTGGGGTACGACGAACGGGTGATTGTGGTGGCGGGGGGACCGACGCAGTCGGTGAAGCGTGTGGCGATCGAGCACCTGTCGGACCTGGCGTACCGGACGGTGCGCGCGCGGGGCATTGCCACGAACCGGATTTACTATCTGAGCGAGACGCCGGGGACGAATGTAGATGTGGCATCCACGTTGGCGAACCTGGCGTATGCCATCACGGACTGGGCTGCCGATTCCGCGAAGCTGACGGTGTACCTGGTGGGCGAAGGGAGCAATGACACGCTCCAACTGAACGGGACGGACTATCTTACCGCAACGAACCTGGACGCTTGGCTGGACGCCTATCAGGTATCGAATCGACCGGTAAACATAATCCTTGAGTTCAATGGTTCCGGTGGCGCAGCCACCAACCTCGCTCCGCCGGCCGAGCGGGAGCGGATCGTGGTGGCGAGCACGCGGTCGGGGTACCCGTGCCTGATGGAAGCGGACGGGCTGGTGAGCTTCTCCGAATATTTCCTGACGGAAATCTTCGGCGGCAAGACGATCGGACAGGCGGAGGCGAAAGCGCGGAAAGTGATTCGACGGGCGTCAGGACTTCTGCGTCAACGCTCCGGGCTGGACGATGATGGGGACGGGATTTTGAACGAGAAGAATCAGGACGGGATTCTCGCCAGCACGCGATACCTCGGCGCGGCGTTCGCGACGGGTGGCGAAGCGCCGAACATCGGGGAAGTGATCCCACCGACGGCGCTGACGAATGAGACGAGCCTGACGATCTGGGCCGGGCAGGTCACGGACGCGGATGGTCTTTCGAACGTGTTGTGCGTGATCACGCCGCCGGAGTACGAGGAGACGGGGGATTTGGTTCGAGTCGATCTAACCTACAACGCCGCGAGCAACCGGTACGAAGCGCTCTACGAAGAGTTCACCAACGCGGGCAGTTATACATTGACGTTCTACGCCGAAGACAACGTGGGCGATGTATCGCCTGCCGTTCAAAGCGAGGTCGTGAGGCCGGACAAGTACGAGGTGGACGACGAGCATATCCAGGCACACCCGTACTACGTAGGGACGTTCGAGCAGCACACGCTCCACACGCTCAACGACGAGGACTGGGTATGGTTCTATGCGCAGACCAACTACGTGTACGACATCGAGACGGTGCACCTCGGGACGAACGTGGACACGGTGCTGGACGTGTACTACCTGCAGCCGGACGGGTCGCTGACGAACATCGACCACATCGATGACTTCGGACGAGAGGAAGGCGAACTGACGGGGCTGAACTTCCCGCAGGAGGGAATGTACTTCGTGCAGGTCAGTCAATATGTGACCAACACATGGCTGCCGGGCAGTTACGAACTGATCATCGATATTCCGGCGGGGGATGGGACGCTGATTGTGATCGCGGCGATCTGGCCGACGACGAATGCGTTGCCATGGGGATCGTTCGCGAGCCTGGACGGGGATTTGAAGTACTTCAACGGGCAGGTGTCGGTGAGTTATCCGTACGTGTCAGGGGGCACGCATCTGTTGGCGGTGTACTCGTCGGACCCGAACTATGTGCCGGTGGAGGATCCGAACTGGCCGAGCCAGGTGGGCAATCCGTGGAACGCGGCGTACGGGGATCCGAAGTACATCCAGGCGCAGCAGGTGCGGATCGGACAGATCGCGGGATCGGTGGGATACTCGTTCATCGGGAAGATCCGCGCGGACGGGGAGGTACGGGACCTGGACACGCATGCGCGGATCGGGGGTGCCGGGATCACGTTCCTTGCGGCGAGCGGGTACCTGACCAACTACGTGATAAACGGGGATCCGTTCTATGCGAACTACAAGACGCCGTGGCAGAGCCAGGGTAATGGGCTGTTCCCTGGGAATGTGTGGCTGCCGGCGCAGACGTTGCATGTGAAGGTGACGGCGAGCGGGTACCAGACACTGCAAAACAACAACGTGATAGTGAATCCCGTGGCGGGTGCGACGCCGAATCTGGGGACGAAGTACCTGGCGCCGGTGGACAGCGATGGGGACGGGATGCGGGACACGTGGGAACAGCAGTACTTCGGGTCGCTGGGGGAGACGGGGATGGGGGATGTGGACGGGGACGGGCAGAGCAACTGGGAGGAGTACAAGGTGGGTACGGGCCCGACGAACCCGAACGATGCGCTGGATCAGCAGGGGCTGGAGGAGGCCGATGGGATGCTGACGATCCGGTGGCTGGTGGCGGAAGGGCGGCAGTACCGGGTGACGAGCAGCGGGACGGTGACGGGGACGTGGGAAGTGGTGGGGGGGCCGTGGGAGGCGGGGCAGGGCCAGACGCAGATGACCTGGGAGGCGTCGACCGTTACCGAAAGCCAACGTCTCTACCGTGTGGAAGCCTTCGTGCCGTAGCCGGAAATCAGCCGCAAGAATCCGCGAGGATTTCCGGATCAACCGCAAAAATGCGCAAAAGGCGCAAGAAGGAATCACGCAAGGAATACTCCAATATCCGGTTGGAGGGCCACGCTTCGTCGTGGCCGGTTGTCGACCGGTTGGTCCCCAGCGCGGCAGAGCCGCAACCAAAGAGATCAAACCACGAAAGACACGAAATACACGAAAAGAAGCAGGGCGGGAAG
>JAZDKY010000070.1:0-32906 GCA_043802525.1 bacterium | reverse complement strand
GTGCTGATCGTGATCGCGGCGGTGTGGCCGACGACGAATGCGTTGCCGGCGGGATCGTTCGCGAGCCTGGACGGGGATTTGAAGTACTTCAACGGGGAGGTGTCGGTGAGTTATCCGTACGTGTCGGCGGGAACGCATCTGGTGAGGGTGTCCTCGTCGGACACGAACTACGTGCCGGTGGAAGACGACAACTACCCGAACCAGGTGGACAATCCGTGGAACGCGGCGTTCGGGAACCCGAGGTATGTTCAGGCCAATCGGGTCAAGATCGGGGAGATCGCGGGATCGGTGGGATACTCGTTCATCGGGAGGATCCGTGCGGACGGGGAGGTGCGGGATGCGGATACGCACGCTCGGATCGGTGGCGCCGGGATCACGTTCCTGGCGGCGAACGGATTCCTGACCAAATTTGAAATGAACGGGGATCCGTTCTATGCGAACTACAAGACGCCGTGGCAGAGCCAGGGGGATGGGCTGTTCCCGGGGAACGTGTGGCTGCCGGCGCAGACGTTGCATGTGAAGGTGACGGCGAGCGGGTACCAGGATCTTAATCAGAACAATGTGATTGTGGACCCTGCGGCGGGGGCGACGCCGAACCTGGGGACGAAGTACCTGGCGCCGATCGATAATGACGCCGACGGGATCCGAGACAGTTGGGAGACCCAATACTTTGGTGGAAATATATCGCCGTCGGCGGACGCCGACGGCGATGGGCAGAGCAACTGGGAGGAGTACAAGGTGGGGACGGGCCCGACGAACCCGAACGATGCGCTGGACCAGAAGGGGCTGAAGGAGGCGGATGGGATGCTGACGATCCGGTGGCTGGTGGCGGAAGGGCGGCAGTACCGGGTGACGAGCAGCGGGACGGTAACGGGGACGTGGGAGGTGGTGGGAGGTCCGTGGGAGGCGGGGTGGGGTCAGACGCAGATGCAATGGGAGGCGTCGACCGGCACCGACACCCAGCGCCTCTACCGTGTCGAAGCCCTCGTGCCGTAGCGGGAAGCCCAGCCATAACTATTCAGAAGACAACCACGGATGAACACGGATTGAAGCAGCAATGCGCAATGATCGGAACGTGGTGAGTAGTTCACCGAACGATGATGATGGTCAGGAGGGGCAGGCTCCTGCCTGCCCTCCGCAGTCCCGCCTCCGAGGCAGGGCGAAGGACGGTGGATCCGTGGTTTCCTCCTGAGGCGGATCCGCCTTTGGCGGAGAACTGAATCGTTCCGGCTGAGAGGGGGAACCACGGAATGCACGGACTACACGGAAGATCGGCCCTGTATTTGTTTTCGTGAAATCTTTTCAAGCTGCGAAGATTTCCGGATCAACCGCAAAAAGGAATCACGCAAAGAATGTCGAGCCCACCGATTTCCACAAATCGGATTGAAACCACCGAAGACACTGAAAAACACTGAAAACAGATTCCGAACCTTCCGTGAATTTTCGCTCCTTCGTTCCGCTTCGGAGGCGGGACTGCGGTGGGCAGGCGCAAATGATAGCTCGAACAGGAGGCAACAGAGAAAACGGAGAAGGATTCAGGATCTCTGTTCTCTCCGTTTCCTCCTGTTCAAATCTTCACCTGTGATCTGTGTTTGACTGTCCGCCTCTGCGGGTTCCTTCGCGGTTCAAGGTTCAGGATCGGAGGGAACCACGAAAAGAAGCAGGACGCCGCGTGGGGCGTGGGCCTACAGCGGTTGTAGGCCCGGTCCCCTGCCCGGGCGCCTGTCACAGCATCTGGCGAGGTTCAATAGTGGTTGCGTCTTCGCGGATTCGTCGGTGTGTTTCCTGTTTCCCGTTCAATGTCGATATTCGGGGAAGAAAATGCGCATGCCGGTCGACTCTATACGTAGCAGGTGATGAAACTACGAGGCATGAACGGGATAGAGGGCAAGTCCATGAAGAACCTCACGACGAAGACCAAGAGCGTGGGCCGGAGCCGGCGCCACAAGAGAATTATTCCGGGTGGAACGACAAGTTGGGCTCCGGTTCTCCATCCTTTCGGCATGCGCTGTGCGTTCGGCGGCGCTTGCGAGTACGGACTTCGCGAACTGCGGAATTTCGGATAGCCCGCAGATTGCAGGAGGCACCGGCTTGGGCGGGTTATAGGATTGGAGCGGTCTTACGTTTGTTGCGATTCCCTGCGTGATCTTCTTTGCGCATTTTGCGTTTCTTTGCGGTTCATCCGGAAATCTTCTCGGCTGGGGAAAACTTCAAACGTTTGTAGCAGAACAGAATGCATAGGCTGCACGGAAGGACGGCGTGCATCCCTTTCCGGGAAAAGCCTGTACTACTATCGACAACAGTCTTCGCGGCTTGCGCAATTTGTTTTGCCGCGGATAACGCGGATAGCGCGGATGAATTTGAGAAGCTAACCGCAGATCACGCAGATACCGCAGAAAATGAAGCAAACTATCCGCAAAATCCGTGTACTTGTCCGCCGTGGTGGAATCCGCGCTTGAAGAGGGGCTGTGGCCCCCGCGTTCTTCCCTTCTGCGTATTCTGTGTGCCTGCCCGCGCCTTTGGAGGGCCTGCCCGCGCCTTTGGAGGGTTCCGTGGACAACTCCGCCATGACTTTTCGGCAGATCGAGCGATTTCTTCGGGAATAATACCCCAGGGTCGTTCGACTGTGTAGATGGAAGGCGTCCTATGATGAAAGTCGAGTGGCCGTATCAATCGGATCTCGCGTGCAAATGCGCCCATGGGCGGCGGTTTCCTGCGTGCCGCATCAGCTCGCAAATCGCGTCTCACAATTGCGAGCGAGGTAATATTCAGGTTAGTCCAGACCCCCGCGGCGGCAAGATCGTTCGGATCGGAAACTTCTTAACCGCAAAAGAACGCAAAGGAATCCGCCCCAATAGCCCGTTGTTTTGGAGGGCTATGGCTCGCCCGCACCGCTACGCGAAGCGTTGCGGGCGGGGGGTGGAGCCTCTTTGCGCCTGCCCGCCACAGCTCGAAAGGCGACGGTGGGTTCCTTCGCGGCTGAAATTCGCGCCTGTCCCGCGTCGAGCGGGATCGATTCGCGTTTCCGCCGAAGGCCATGGGCATCAACCTAAGCCTTATCCACGCAGCAGCTATGGCCACGAAAACGCACCCGCCTTCGTCCCGCCCGCGAATGCGGGACTTCGGCGCGGCAGGCAAGATACACAAAGAAGATTGGCTTGGGAGCGACCCTATCGAGAAAAATATCCACCGATCAGGAAACCAAAACCGGCGCCCGATTATGGATCAGCGCCTTCTTCTTGTGCCTTTTTGTGCATCTTCGTGGCCAATCCGTCTTCACCGTTACGGCTTACATTGATGCGTATGGCCGAAGGCGGATATGCCTCAGGCGGAAATTCGCGGTTCAAGTTTCAGGAGGGGGAACCACGGAATACACGGACTACACGGAAGGTCGACCCTGCATTCCTTTCCGTTCCTTCCGTGAGTTCCGTGGTTGAGAATCGGGTTGGTGGAGCCCCTGGCGGTGGCCGGATCGTTCAGATGAGAAGCACCAATCCCTGCTTGAAGTTTCACATCAGCAAGGCGGGAAGTGCGCCGTGAGCTGGCGCGTCATAGGTCGGCGACCGGTTGTGGGCTTGGTTTCCTGGATTTGCGTCTCCCTTGCGTCGGCCGCCTTCGGACAAGTCATCACCTACGTCTCGCCCAGCGGTTCCCACACGTCCCCTTATTCGAGTTGGGAAACGGCGGCGCGGGACATCCAGGCGGCGATCAACGCCACGCCCGTGGGCGGGTTGGTGCTGGTTACCAACGGGGTTTACAACACCGGGGGTGTCAAGGGATACCCGTCGGGTTCGCTGCTGACCAATCGGGTCGCCATCCATAAGGCCGTCACCGTGCAAAGCGTCAATGGGCCGGACGTGACGGTGATCGAGGGGCGAGGACCGCAGGGCGATGCCGCGATACGCTGCGTCTACATGACGAATGGGGCATTGCTGGTTGGCTTTACCCTTCGGAATGGAGCGACACGTGCGCCGTACGTTTCAATGGAAGACATGGGCGGAGGAGTGTGGGCGGAAAGTTCTGGCGCGGTCGTGTCCAACTGCATCGTTACCGGCAACTCGGCCCACGTCAGCGGCGGCGGTGCGTACAACGGCACGATGTACAACTGCACGCTCACCGGCAACTCGGCCAGCTACTACGGCGGTGGGATCCTCTTCGGCACACTGTACAACTGCACGCTCGTCGGCAACTCGGTTGGCTACTATGGCGGTGGGGCGAGGGGCAGCACGTTATACAACTGCACTCTTTCCGGCAACAGGGCGGGCAACAACGGTGGCGGTGCGTACGACGGCACGCTGAACAACTGCACGCTCGCCGGCAACTCGGCTGGCTACTATGGCGGTGGGGCGAATGGCAGCACGTTATACAACTGCACGCTGTTCAGCAACTCAGCTTACTATGGCGGTGGGGCGTACAACGGTACGCTGTACAACTGCACGCTCGCAGGCAACGCGGCGACCAACTACGGCGGCGGAGCGTACTACGGTACGCAGTACAACTGCATCGTGTATTACAACCAGGCGCCGAATGGGCCGAATTACTATAGCAGCAGTTTCGACCATAGCTGCGCGACGCCCCTGCCGTCCGGTTCTGGCAACATCGCCAGCGATCCCAGGATTGTAAGTGTCGGCAAACCCCGCCTGCTCCCCGATTCGCCCTGCATCAACGCGGGGACCAACCAGACGTGGATGGCTGAAGCCGTGGATATGGCGGGTCGTGCACGCATCAAAGACGGTGTGGTGGACATGGGTGCGTATGAATATCAGGCGAACACGCAAACGGGGTCTTTGTCGGTGGCGATCGGTGTGAACTACACGAACGTGGCCGTCGGGTTTGCGCCC
The DNA here is from genome assembly GCA_043802525.1 of bacterium. Taxonomy (GTDB): domain Bacteria; phylum Verrucomicrobiota; class Kiritimatiellia; order CAIVKH01; family CAIVKH01; genus JAZDKY01. The sequence goes on along the minus strand of JAZDKY010000070.1, from coordinate 28,065 downwards.
ACGTTTACGGCGCAGATCCAGGGTGAGTACTCGGGGTTCGTGTGGCGCTGGGGGGACGGGGGAGAAACGCCCAATAGTGCAATAGCCGGCCATGCCTACACCGCGCCGGGGACCTACGAGGCGGTGCTGTGCGCGTCGAATCTGACCATGTCGGCGGCGGCGACGGTGACCGTGCAGGTGGTGGAGGATATCCGCTATGTATCCCCTTCCGGGACGCACGAAGCCCCGTTTGCCTCGTGGGCCACAGCCGCAACGGATATTCAGTCGGCTATTGATGCAGCGACCATCGCGGGCGGATTGGTGCTGGTGACCAACGGCGTGTACAACACGGGCGGGCTGGCGGGATATCCTTCGGGGTCGCTACTGACCAATCGGGTTGTCCTTTACAAGCCTGTCATCGTACGGAGCGTCAATGGACCGGATATGACGGTGATCGAAGGAGCAGGGCCCATGGGTGATTCCGCGATACGCTGTGCGTACGTGGCGAACGGCGCGTCGTTGGTTGGCTTCACTTTGAGGAACGGCGCGACACGGGTCACGGGGTATGGCAACCGCGATGGTTTCGGGGGGGCGCTGCTGGCCGAAAGCGTGGACGTGGTCGTATCCAACTGTACCGTCGTCAACAACATGGCTTCCGTGGACGGCGGCGGAGTGTACGCCGGCACGCTACACAACTGTGCGCTTCTCTCCAATTCCGCCAGCAACTCCGGTGGTGGTGCGTTCTTTGCCATGCTGTATAATTGCACGTTGTCCGGAAACTCGGCCGGTGCCGGCGGTGGGACGTACAACGGTACGTTGTACAACTGCGTGCTGTCCGGCAACTCGGCACGTTACGGCGGCGGCGCGAATGTGGGCAAGTTATACAACTGCGTCCTGTGCGACAATGCGGCCACTTATGCCGGCGGTGGGACATATAATGCCACGGTGTACAACAGCATCACATACTACAACCGAGCGCCTGATGGGCCGAACTATCTGCTCGGAAGCATGGACCATACGTGCACGATGCCGCTGCCAACCGGTTCAGGTAATATCACCAACGAGCCGAGGATTGTTGCCTTCAACAATCCCCGCCTACTCCCCGGTTCGCCCTGCATCAACGCGGGGACCAACCAGACTTGGATGGAAGAGGCCACCGACATGGCGGGTCGGCCGCGCATTGTGGACGATGTGGTCGACATCGGCGCGTATGAATACCAGGCGAACACGCAGGCAGGCTCGCTTTCGGCAGCGATCGCTGTGGATTACACGAATGTGGCCGTGGGTTTCGCGCCCACGTTTACCGCGCATATCGAGGGTGAGTGTCTCGGTTTGGTGTGGAGGTGGGGGGATGGCGGAGAGACGCCCGATAGCGCGACGGCAAGTCATGCCTACGGCACGGTGGGTGCCTACGACGTCGTCTTGTGGGCGTCCAACCTGACGATGTCGGCGGCGGTCACGATTACGGTGCAGGTGGTCGAGGGCATACACTATGTCTCGGCTTCCGGTACTCATGAAGCGCCGTTCGTCTCGTGGGAGGCCGCGGCGACGGACATCCAGGCGGCGATCGACGCGGCCGCGGCGGGCGCGTTGGTGTTGGTAACCAACGGCGTGTACAATACCGGCGGCAAGGCGGGCTATCCCACCGGCTCGCTGCTGACCAATCGCATCGCCCTTTACAAGCCCGTTACGGTGCGAAGCGTCAATGGGCCGGATGTGACGGTGATCGAGGGGGCAGGGCCTATGGGGGATGCGGCGATACGCTGTGCATATGTGACGGATGGAGCATTGTTGATCGGCTTTACCCTGAGGAACGGAGTGACGCGGCTCGCGTATGATGACGATGGATCAGGCGGAGGAATATGGGCGGAAAGGGCCCGGGTGGTCGTGTCCAATTGCATCATTGCCGCTAACTCGGCAAAAAAGATCGGCGGTGGGGCGTTCAACGGCGCGTTCTATAACTGCACGCTCACCGGTAACTCGGCCCAATACGGTGGCGGGGTATCCTACGCCACCCTGTACAACTGCGGGCTGTCCAGCAACTCGGCATCCGCTTACGGCGGCGGAGCGTACTTCGGCACGTTGTACAACTGCCTGCTCACCGGCAACTCGGCCAGCTCTTACGGCGGCGGAGCATCCTTCAGCACACTGAACAACTGCACACTCACAGGCAACTCGTCCCTATACGACGGCGGCGGGACGGCCAACGGCACGTTGTACAACTGCCTGCTCACCGGCAACTTGGCCAGCCACGGTGGTGGCGGAGCATCCCACAGCACATTGTACAACTGCACGCTCACGGGGAACTCGTCCCTGTACTACGGCGGCGGGACGTACTATGGCACGCTCTACAACTGCATCGTGTACTACAATAGAGCGCCCGATGGGTCCAACTACTCCGGCGGCAGTTTCGACCATGGCTGCACGACGCCCTTGCCGTCGGGATCGGGCAACATCACTAACGAACCCGGATTCGTAAGTGCCGGCGATCTCCGGCTGTTGCCCGACTCGCCCTGCATCAACGCGGGAACCAACCAAGCGTGGATGGCCGAGGCGACGGACCTGGCAGGCGCATCTCGGGTCCTCGATGACGTCGTGGATATCGGGGCTTATGAGTTTATCGCCAGTGCGCCCCTTATGGCGGTTGTCACCGTCGACCATACGAACGTGGCCGCCGGTTATGCCTCCACCTTTGCCGCGCACATCCGCGGGGAATGCTTGGGTTTCGTTTGGGATTGGGGTGACGGCGCCCAAACGTCTGACACGACGCCAGCAAGCCACGCCTACGCCGCACTGGGCACCTACGAAGTGGTGCTTCGGGCGTCGAACCTGACGCTGTCCGCCGCGGCGACGGTCACCGTGCAGGTCGTCGAGAGCATCCACTATGTCTCCCCTGACGGCGCGCACGAAGCCCCGTTCATTTCGTGGGAGACTGCGGCCACGAACATCCAGTCGGCGATCGACGTGGCCGTGGCGGGCGGATTGGTGTTGGTGACCAACGGGGTCTATAACACCGGCGGAGTGGCGGGCTACCCCGCCGGCTCGTTGCTGACCAATCGGGTTGCCATTCACAAGCCGCTCACTGTGCAAAGCGTCAACGGGCCGGACGTGACGGTGATCGAGGGGCAAGGGCCGAAAGGCAGTGCGGCCATCCGCTGCGTGTATCTTGCGAATCGGGCCTCTCTGGCCGGGTTTACTTTGCGGAATGGAGCGACGCGAGACTCTTGGGATGCGGAAGGCGACGGTGGGGGTGTGTTGTCGGAAGGCGCCGGCGCCGTCGTATCCAACTGCGTTGTGACCGGCAACTCGGCCCTATACCACGGCGGCGGGGCGTGCGGAGGCACGTTTTATAACTGCACGCTGGCCGGCAATTCCGCATTCATGGGGGGTGGAGCCTATGAGGCCAGCTTGCTCAACTGCACGTTGCGGAGCAACGTGGTTCAATATGCCGGCGGCGGCGCGGGGGGCGGCGCCCTGTACAACTGTACACTTCTTGGTAACCGAGTCCTAATAGGCTACGGGCACGGTGGCGGGGCGTACTACAGCACGCTCTACAACTGCACGCTCACGGGCAACTCGTCCGCATACGACGGTGGCGGGGCGTACAACAGCACGCTCTACAACTGCATCGTGTACTACAACGAAGCGCCCTATGGACCCAACTACAACGGAGGCACTTTCGACCATGTGTGCACGACGCCCTTGCCGTCCGGTCCCGGCAACATCGCCGACGAGCCCGGCTTCTCCAGCCTCGACAACCCCCGTCTTTTCTTCGATTCGCCATGCATCAACGCGGGAACCAATCAGTCATGGATGACCAACGCCACGGATCTGGCTGGCCTGTCCCGTATCTCTGACGGTGTCGTGGATATCGGCGCGTACGAATTGCAGGTGGGTGAGGTGGGTGAGCGTCCCCGTTCCGTCTATGTCTCGGCTAACGGCTCCCACACGTACCCCTATACCAATTGGGCTACCGCCGCGAGGGATATTCAGGCGGCCATCAACGTTGTGGCTGACGACGGATTGGTGTGGGTAACCAACGGCGTGTACAACACCGGCGGCGCGGCGCGATACCCTTCAGGCTCGCTACTCACCAATCGCGTGGCTATCCACAAACCGGTCACTGTGCGGAGCATCAATGGACCGCGTGTCACAGTGATCGAAGGTCGCGGGCCGGTGGGTAACGGCGCGATACGCTGCGCGTATGTGACCAACGGGGCCTCCCTCATCGGGTTTACCCTCAGAAACGGATCTACGCGAGCCTATGACCGCCCTGCGGGGGAACGCAACGGCGGCGGCGTATGGGTGGACGGTCCCAACGCCATCGTTTCCGACTGTATCCTGGCCGGCAACTGGGCGGGCTGGGACGGCGGCGGCGCCTACAACGGCACGCTGTACAATTGCGCGATCTTCTCCAACTCGGCCGCGAACTTCGGCGGCGGCGTCTACGGCAGCACGTTGTACAACTGCACGCTGACCGGTAATTCGTCTTACGATGGCGGTGGGACGTGGGGCGCCACGCAGTACAACTGCATCGTGTATTACAATCAGGCGTCCAGGGGGCCGAACTACGACGGCGGCAGTTTCGACCATAGCTGCACGACACCGTTGCCGGCCGGTTCGGGCAACATGACCAACGAGCCCCTGTTGGTCGGCATCAGCGATCCCGAACTGCTTTCCAGTTCGCCCTGCATCAACGCGGGAACCAATCAAGCGTGGATGATAGATGCCGCCGATCTGGCCGGCCGATCCCGGATTGTCGACGGTATGGTGGACATCGGTGCGTTTGAATATGATGTGAGCGTACGGACGGGCATGCTCTCGGTGGTTATCGGTGCGGTTTCCACGAACGTCTTTCTCCAGGAGCCTGCGGCTTTCAGTGCGCACATCCAGGGGGAATGCCTTGGGTTCGTGTGGGACTGGGGTGACGGAGATCAGACACCCAACATAGCCGCGGCGAGCCATACCTACGCCGTGACCGGCAGCTATGAGATCATCCTTCGGGCATCGAATCTGACGATGTCGGTGGCCACGACGGCCACAGTGCAGGTGGCGCGGGACATACGCTACGTGTCGCCCAGTGGTTCCCACACGTTTCCGTATTCGAGTTGGCAAACGGCGGCAAGAGACATCCAGACGGCGATCAACGCCGTACACGTGGGCGGGTTGGTGCTTGTGACCAACGGGGTGTACAACACTGGCGGGGTAGCGGGATATCCATACGGTCCTTCGTCGTTGCTGCCAAATCGTATTGCCATCAACAAGCGCGTCACTGTGCAAAGCGTCAACGGGCCGGATGTGACGGTGATCGAAGGGCAAGGGCCAGTGGGTAATGGGGCAATCCGTTGCGTGTATATGGTCAATGGGGCGTCGCTGGCCGGCTTCACCCTGAGGAACGGAGCGACGCGCGGCGGGCCGGGTACCCTCGATGGTGACTGTGGGGGATTGAGAGCGGAAGGTCCCGGCGCGGTAGCGTCCAACTGCGTCATTACCGGCAACTCGGCCTACTACAGCGGCGGCGGGGTGTACTACGGCACGCTGTACAACTGTACGCTGTCCGGGAACTCAGCCGAGAACGCCGGCGGGGCGTACTACAGCACGCTGTACAACTGTACGCTCACTAGCAACTCCGCGCGCCACAGCAGCGGCGGGGCGTACTACGGCACGCTGTACAACTGCACGCTCACTGGCAACTCCGCAGGCTACGGCAGCGGCGGGGCGTATGGGGGCACGCTGCACAACTGCACGCTCACCGGCAACGCGGCCGGCAACTACGGCGGCGGGGCGGACTGGTGCACGCTATTCAACTGCATCGTGTACTACAATCAGGCGTCGAGGGACCCCAATTCCGCTAGATGCAGTTTCGACCATAGCTGCACGACACCGTTGCCGTCCGGCTCGGGCAACATCGCCGATGAACCGGGGATCGTGAACATCGGCAAGCCCCGCCTGCTGCCCACCTCACTTTGCATCAATGCGGGGACCAATCAATCGTGGATGAGCGATTCGGGCGATCCCCGAAGCCGCGATGTGGAAGGCCACTCGCGCATCCTTGATGGGGTGGTGGATATGGGTGCCTATGAATACGAGGCGAACACGCAAACGGGGGCTTTGTCGGTGACGGTCAGTGCGAACTTCACCCTCACAGCCGTAGGTGTGGCGCCTGTTTTCACCGCGAACATCCAAGGTGAGTGCTTGGGGTTTGTGTGGCACTGGGGAGATGGCGGAGAGACGCCCGATCGCTGGGTGGCAAGCCATGCCTATGCCAACACGGGCACCTACGAGGTTGTCCTCTGGGCGTCGAACCTGACGATGTCGTCCACGGCGACAGTCACGGTGCAGGTGGTGCTTGGCGACGTCCGCTATGTCTCGCCTGGCGGATCCAACACGTTCCCGTATCTCAGTTGGGAAACGGCGGCGAGGGACATCCAAGCGGCGGTTGACGTTGCGCCCGTGGGCGGGTTGGTCCTGGTGACCAATGGGGTGTACAACACCGGTGGAGGACCCAATCGGGTTACCATCCAGAAGTCCATCACTTTGCAAAGCGTGAACGGGCCCGAAGTGACGGTGATCGAGGGGCAGGGACCAGCGGGTCCTGCGGCGATTCGCTGTGTGCATATGGGTAATGGGGCATCTCTGGTCGGCTTTACCCTCAGAAATGGGTGCGCTTATCCTGACAACGGCGGGGGCGTGTGGGCGAGTCCCGATGCGGTCGTTTCCAACTGCATCATTAGCGGCAACTCCTACGGCGGGGTGTATGGGGGCACGCTGTACAACTGCATCATTAGCGGCAACTCGTACTACGGCGGGGTGTGTGGGGGCACGCTGTACAACTGCACGCTCACCGGCAACTCGGCATATGAGGGTGGCGGGGCCAAGGACAGCACTCTGGATAGCTGCACGCTTACCGGCAACTCGGCATCCAGCTATGGTGGCGGGGCGTGCAACAGTACGTTGTACAAGTGCGTGCTTTCCGGCAACTGGGCATCCATCTACGGCGGCGGGGCGTACAGCAGTACGTTGTACAAGTGCGCGCTTTCCGGCAACCAGGCGGGGAGCGTCGGTGGCGGGGCGTACAACGTCACGTTGTACAACTGCACGCTGTCCGGCAACTCGGCACGCTCCGGCGGCGGGGCGATGGACTGTGCGCTGTACAATTGCACGCTCACCGGTAACTGGACCACCGACCGCTACTACGGCCTCGGCGGTGGATCGTACCATTGCAGGTTGTACAATTGCATCGTCTATTACAACAGTTCACGCAATGCGCCGAATCAGTATAACAGCTATGTCGTCTATAATAGCTGTACGACGCCGGCGGCGCCCGGTTCGGGCAACATTACCAACGAGCCCAAGATCGTAAGCATTGAGAATCCCCGCCTGCATCCTAATTCGCCCTGCATCAACTCAGGGATCAACCAGGCATGGATGACTGGAGCTACCGATCTGGCGGATCAGTCCCGCATCCATGGCGGCGTGGTGGACATGGGCGCGTATGAGTACCATCCGAATACGCAAACGGGGGCCTTGTCTGTGGCGATAAGTGTGAGTTCCACCAACGCGGTCGTCGGTTTCGGGCTCGCTTTTACAGCGTATGTTCAGGGTGATTACTCGGGGTTTGTGTGGCGCTGGGGAGACGGCGGACAGACGCCTGATAGCTTCGAAACGAGCCATACGTACGCCGCGCCGGGTGTCTACGAGGTCGTGCTATGTGCGTCGAACTTGACGATGTCTCCGTCGGCAACGGTTACGGTGTGGGTGGTGAATGGACTCAGTGTTTATGTTTCTCCCGGCGGTTCCCATACATTCCCGTATACAAATTGGGCCACTGCGGCAACGAACATCCAAGCGGCGATCGATGCCGCGCCCGTTGGTGCGTTAGTGTTGGTGACAAACGGGGTTTACAACACCGGTGGGGTGGTGGGGTACCCCTCCGGCTCACTGCTGACCAATCGGATTGCCATCGACAAGTTTGTTACCGTGCGAAGCGTTAACGGTCCGAACGTGACGGTGATCGAGGGGCAGGGTCCGATGGGCGATGCGGCGGTCCGTTGCGCGTATATAACCAATGGCGCGTCGCTGATCGGCTTCACCCTGACGAAGGGCGCGACGCGTAGCAGCGGGCACGATGTGAAGGACCGCAGCGGTGGCGGCATTTGGGCGGAAGGTTCCGGCGCGGTCGTGTCCAAGTGCGTCGTAACCGGCAACTCGGCCGCCTACGACGGCGGAGGGGCATACAACGGCACACTGTACAACTGTGCTCTGACCGGCAATTCGGCCGGTAACTCTGGTGGTGGTGTGTACAACGGCACGCTGTACAACTGCACGCTTTCTGACAACTCGGCCAATTCCGGTGGCGGCGTGTACGGGGGGATACACAACAACTGCATCGCATACTACAACGAGGCGCCGATTGGGCCGAACTACTTCAACGTCGGAGGTTTTGATCATGGCTGCACGTGGCCCTTGTTGCCCGGCTCGGGCAACATCACCAATGACCCATGGTTCGTGCTCATCGACAATCCCCGCCTGCTCCCTAATTCGCCTTGCATTAACGCAGGGCTGAACCAGTCTTGGATGAGTGATTCGCGCGATCCCCGAAGCTGCGATCCGGACGGCAACCCGCGCATCATGGACGGCGTGGTGGACATGGGCGCCTATGAGTACGCAGGGCGTCTGCAGTGTGACCTGAGCGCCGCTCCTCGCAAAGGTTCGGCCCCTTTGGCGGTTGTCTTTGACGCTTACGTATCGGGTGACGACACAACTCAGCTTCATTACCGGTGGGATTTCCAGAACGACGGCGTGTGGGATCTGCAGGGCGAAGGGCTGAAGTGCGTCACCAACGTGTATGGCGCTGACGGCCGGTACACGGTTTCGTTGGCGGTGAGCAATGCGAGCGGCGCGGCTGCGATCACGAAGTCGAACTATGTTGAGGTGGGCAGCGCCTATATCGCGTTCGAGAGGTATTACTACAGCTCCGAGAGCAACATCGCGGTCGTCACGCTGAGAGCGGTCGAGGCCAATCACAGTCCGGTGGTGGCCGATACCGTGGATGTCCGGGCGTTCAGCGCATCGGACGCTCAAGGCATCCGGGTGACTCTCACCGAAACGGCGGCCGATTCGGGGGTATTTGCCACCGAGGCCGCGGGCAGGAACTTGCGCCTGTCGTTGGGCGCCAGTTCCGCGGCCGAGGCCGTGCTTCGTGTTTCCGACGGTGACCACGTGTCGCTGGTCTGCACGAGCGCCATCCCTGGCCGGGAACTGACGGATACGGCGATCTTTGACGATTCGCCGCCCGTAACCACCTTCTCCACGGTTGGCGAACATACCTACTCGTTGTGTGCCTACGACCAACATTCGCCCGTCGTGGTGACCGAGTACGGGATAAATGGCTCACCCCTCTCCGTGTTCACGGGACCTTTCACCTTCGATTTGGAGGGCACTTATCTGGTGGCCTACCGGAGCCAGGACCAAGCCGGCAATTGGGAGGCGCTCAAGACGACGACCGTGGACCTCGCGCCTCCAGCCGCGCCGAGCGGCTTTGCCGTCCTGCAAGTCGGCCTCGAAGCGCAACTGTCCTGGCTGCCCAACGCGGAGCCGGATGTCTACGGCTACAACGTGTATCGCGACGGAGCCAGGCTCAACTCTGATACCCTTTTCGTCCCGGACTACAAGGAACCCATCACCAGCGGAAAGACCTACACGTACAACGTCACGGCCGTGGACCGTTCGGGCAACGAGAGCCCGTTCTCCGTATCCGTTCAGATCACAACGGTAGGCATGGCGCCGGTCATCCTGCAACCCACCAACGGCACGATCTTCGTCGACTCCGTCATTCAGGTCGCCGGCACAGCAGAGCCGGGATCCACCGTTGAAGTTTTCGTGAACGGACTATCCAAAGGCGCGGCTGTGGCGTCCGGTCAGCAGAAGTTCTCCGTCTCGGGCGTGCAGCTTTCGGACGGGACCAACACGCTCACGGCGATCGCGACAAGCCTGTACGGGATGGCGAGCCCTCTGTCGGCCACGGTCACGGTCCTGCTCGATTCCCGGCCACAGCCTCCCGCCGCGTTGAATGCCGTAGCGGGTGATATCGCCGTGCTTATTTCCTGGGCGGGAAGCGTTGAACCGGATGTGCGGGGTTACAACATCTATCGGGACGGGGAGCGTCTGAACGCCGCGCTGTTGGACGGTACGAGTTTCACGGACGTGCGTCTGACCAACGGCAAGACGTACACGTATGCCGTCACCGCAGTGGATGCGAGGGGCGAAAGCACACAGAGTGCCACAGTCGCCGCCACACCGGTGGCCGGACCGGAATGGGGAAGTCCTCCATGAAGAGAACCGACAAACGGGCGCCTTGTCCTGAAAGCGTAGCCGCGCGTAGTGGCGGCAACGTAGACGAGGCATGCCGTTTCGTCGCGGCTTCGCAGCGCGGGTCTCGCCGCTTTCTGACGCTGCTGGAAGCCGCGGCCGCCGTTCGGGTCATGATGAAACATTCGCGGAAGAGCACGGCGCTGACCTTAGCCGAATCTATTCAGATCGAACCACGAAATACACGAAATACACGAAAAAAGACAGGCACTTGGCAAGCAGGAGCCTCGGCAAAACCGGGTCACCAATCAGTGACTGATCAATGCCAGTCGGAAACTGTCCGAACCCGTTTCTTTTCGTGTGGTTCGTGTATTTCGTGGTTCCCTCGATTGAGTAGTCACGGCTTAGACCCCCGCAGCCTTATTCAGGCGCCAGGCAAGTCTGCGGCGGCAGGCGCGAATGAACGCGAATTTGAGCCACGAAGATGCACAAGAGAGATAGCCACAAGAAACACCATAATCTCAACTTATTGCCCTGCGAAACAACGGGCCATAGGGGCGGATTCCTTGCCTGCCCTGAGCAGAGCCGAAGGGGTGTTCTTTTGCGGCGAAGAAGTTTCCCCTCTGAACGATCCGGCTGCCGCCGGAGGCCGGACTATGCCGGACAATGCCCGGTCGCGCTCGATCGTTGCGGGCATTCTTGTTGCGCTTCTGGTTCCCCTGGCCGCGGGGCGGGCGCAGGCGGAGCTTTCGCTTCAGTGGAAGAAGGAGTTCGACAGCCGGATCGTCAAGGCGGCCTGGAGGACTGAACCGTCGGTCTCGAACGAAGGCCGGCCGCGGTTTCCGTTGCGGGCGGTGATGACGGAAAAGAGCGTCTTTGCCTTGGATCCGATGGGAAAGGTCGAGAAGACGATTTCTCTGGCGGGTTACGAGAAGGCCGCGCTCTCGGACGACGGAACGACATTGGCCACGTTGAACAACGGCGAGATTACCGTGGCATCTACGGAAGGCCGAATCATCGGCGCGTTCAAGATCGCCGACCCCGAACCTGAGGTGCTCCCCGAGTACATCGACTTCACGATCGCCCCGGACGGCCGGCGTCTTGTGGTCGTGTCCTGGTTTGCCAAGACGGTCTATTTCCACGACAGCGCCGGCAAACTTCTGAGCCGTCACACCTTTGACGACCTGCGCGGGGCCAGTGTGAGGTTCTCGAAGGATGGCCGGCGCGTGGCCATTCATGTGCCGAACTGGGGCGAGGGAAAGACCAGCGGGTTCCTGGTGGTGTTCAGCGGCAGCGGCGAGCAACTGTGGCGGTTCGAGCACGCCGGCTGCGAGGCGCAGTTCGCTATTTCATCCGACGGCGATTCGATCGCGCTGGCCGCGCAGGGCCGCATTCACTCCCTCGACGGGAAAGGAAACGTCAAGTTCTCGGGGGACATTGACGCAGGCCCTGTGCTTGTGGCGCTCTCGGGCGACGGCAGCCGAATCGCCGTGGCGAAGCAGTCGGACCACAGCGTGACCCTGCTGGACAGCCGGAGCGGTGACGCGCTGTGGTCGAACGAGATTCCCGGCTTCGACCCCATCGACAGCCCCATCACGTCGCTTTCCGTGGCGGATGACGCGGGCGTCGTTGCCGTGGCTGTCAACCGGCATTGGAAGATGGCGAATGAAGAGGCGCGATTCATTTTCTATGACGCAAAAGGCCGGCAGAAAAGCCTGTACGAGCTGAAGGAAAGCGGCGCCAGAGGCTTGGTAATTCTCGACGGCGTGGAAACCTTTCTTACGGCAAACAAGACGGGCGGTTTGTTCGACCTTTCCGGGGAGGGTGAAGACCGTGAATAGGGGACGCCATCTGTTCTGTGAGTTGTTCGTTGTTGGTTGTCCGTTGTTAGTGAGGGCGAAGAACGTGAATGGCAGACGTCATCTATTCCCTGTTCTCGCCGTCGCGGCGATTGCGGGCCTGTTCGCGTTCCATGTCGTGTGCTTCGGTGCCGCGATTTCGTTCGAACGGACGTTCCTCGTCCTCAATATCAATCCCAGGCTTGTTCTGGACTGGAATCATGACAGAACAATCGATGCGGCAGACGAGAGTCAGTCGACCGTTTCGAACCCCTTCAGATTCTGGAAAAACGATGACAACGATGTCGGCAATGAGGCCCCTTTCTCCACGTCCGACATCCCCGGTCCCAGACTGGGCATCGAGCCCGATAGCGACAACGGACACGTGGACGGCCGCTGCGATCTGACGGACTTTTTTCCTCTTTGGCTGGACCTGAAGCCGACCATCGATCAATTGGCATCGAGCGGTGTCATTCAATACAAACTCCGGCAGGCGGATGCCGCCGTCAAAGCGGTCTATACCGATCTCACCCGGTGGCAGGCCGGCCGCTACCTGAGGATCGACGAGAACAGATATGGCGCTTCCTTCAATCAGAATTCCTACGAGGCCGACACCTTTGCGATCACCGCGTCCGGTGTCGCGTTGTCGGATGCTTTCGTGAACAAAATCAGAGACGACGCGAGCAAGGGCGTTCTGCTGATCGAGGGCACCAGGGCAACGGAGGCGCCGCTGGTGCTGGAGATCTGGAAAAACGGGGAGAAGGTATGCGAGAAGGCGATGCCGCTCAGCATTTATGGCGTAGAGCAGATGTACCGCAGGATCAACTTGCGACCCAGTGGGGGGCTGCCGACCTCAATCGGCCAACCGGCCAACTACCCTGACTCGTTGTGCAACGGTAAGAACTTCATTGCCGTGCATGGGTTCAACGTGACGGCTGATGAGGCACGGGGTTGGACTGCGGAGATGTTCAAGCGGCTGTATTGGTCGGGATCAAGAGCGCGGTTCTGGGGGGTCACGTGGGAAGGGGACGAAGGTCTGATCAATCCGGCATTGTATGTTGAAGACGTCGTGAACGCCTTCCAGGCGGCAGAGAATCTATACGCGCAGATCTACGGAATCCAAGGAGCCAAGATCATCATGGCTCACAGCTTGGGCAACATGGTGGTCTCAAGCGCCATTAAGGATTACGGACTGAACGTTGACAAGTATTTCATGCTCGATGCGGCGGTGGCTGTCGAATGCTACGACCCCGCGGCTTTCGACGCTTCCATCGGGAACTTCATGGTTCACGAAGATTGGGTGGGGTATGATTCAAGGACTTGGTGCTCGACGTGGTTCCGGCTGTTCGAGACGCTCTCGCCTCCGGATGACCGCGCGAAGCTGACATGGCAGGGTCGATTCGCTTCCGTCCTGCCCGTAGCCTACAACTTCTACTCCTCGGGTGACGAAGCCTTCGAGATCTTTCCCGGCACGCCAGATTTCGATACCGGCCTACCCGATTGGGTCGATAATGCGCGCTACTGTTGGCAGAAACAGGAGATGCTCAAGGGATCGTGGTCCAGCGCATGGGCGGGATGGGGCTTTGCGGGCGCGCTCGATGCTGCCCTCGAATTTCTTCGAACGTACACGGCGGCTGAAGCCAATGCGGCCACCGATGAACAACTCCGAGAGAATCCGGTATTCCTGCACGACCCGCCTGCCATGTTCTCCCCGACCATACCGGATCAGACCGTCAACGAAATCCTCGCTAAGGCTGTGCCCGCTCTTTCGTACGGCGCTGGGGGGAATCCCATCAATGGTGCCAGGTTGAACTACAACGCCAATGACCACAAGCCGAACGGATGGGGGCGTGACAGCTTCACCTATGGCACGAAATGGCTGCACAACGACGCCAAGAAGATGGCCTATTTCTACACCTACGCTCTGTTCGATAAGTTCGTCGAGATGGGGGAATTGAGATGAAGGCCGAGCGTCGTGACAGAGGAACGAGCCGCAGCGGGTTGGCGCTGAGCGCGCTCCTCCTGTTCCTGGCGTGGCCGTCGCTCGCGGCCACAGCCGCGATGCTCGTCCAGGACGGCGACACCCTGACGTTCAGAGCGCGCAACAGCGCGCAGAGCGGCGGCGCCATGGAACAGTTCTTTGCGTACAGTGTCGTTACGGTCTTGCGCGGGCAGAACTTCCTCGATGAGACGGACACCAGCCTGACCGCGACGCTCGCGACGAGCCCCGGCATACCGGTCGGTAACACGCGGAAACTCGTGTACAAAGTCCATGATACCCGAGTACGCACGAACGGCGTCCTCCCCGAATGGAAAGTGCAGGTTGATTTCTATCTGGATAAAGTTCCCGTATCGTCGTTGCCATGGGGGCTCCCTCCCGCCCTGCCGTGGTTCCCCGTCACCGGAACCATGCCCTGGCAACAGTCCGTCGTTCTGACGCTGCCGCAAGATGTGGATAACACCGATCCGACATACATCCAGGTCGGCCCCGCCGGTGACTACCTGCAGTACGCCGGCAGTCAGCCCGGCAACCAAACGCCCACCAGGGTGTTCTACCAGTTCTCGCCCGGCGGAAGTCCGGGCCAGGGTGATGAGCTGCAACTGACCTACTCCGTCGGCTACGCATCCTACGTGACTCTCCAGATCTACGACTCTTCCGGCCGGCTCGTCAGGACGGTGATCAGCAGCCAGTTACGGAACCCCGGGATGGTCGCAGACATCTGGGATGGGCACGATAGCCTGGGCAATCCGGCGGGCGACGGGCTCTACACGTACGTCATCACGGGCGTGAACGCGGTGAACGGGTATCAGACCTGGACGCAGTCCGGAGAGATCCTCGCGGACAATACGCCGCCGCTCGCGGATATCCGTTTCATCAAAGCCAACACGCCGGAGTTCTCCGACTACTCGGTCATGGGCACGGCCCATGACGCGCAGTTGAACTACTACACCCTCAGCATAACCGGGGCGCTTTCTGAAGCCATCGTGCTGACCAACACAACGAGCATCCGTGAAGGATTGCTCGGCGTAGTCGACAGCGCGTCGCTGTCGAATGGCGAGTATGGGGTGGATTTGGTGGCGTGGGACTGCGCGGGCAACTCGAGCCGGACGAGTTTCCCGCTGACCGTTCGCAGCGCGACGAACGTTGTGAGGGTTCACGTTGAAGAGGTCTCGCAAGAAGTGCTAGCGGGCTCGGAGGGTTATGTGCCGACGTCGGATGAGCCGAACACGTGGCTGGAAGACGGTCTCCCGGCGGGCGCCACCGCCATGGACGTGTGGGAGTGGAGTACGGCTATTCCCTACAGCGGCTCGCGATCGCACACGGACCCCATGCGCGCGGGGGCGCACGGGCACCATTTCGCGCATGCCGACAGCACGCTCTCGCTGAGCGCGAACGACAACGTGATCCAGTACGTCTACCTCGATCCCGCGAATCCGCCGAGCCAGATCCTGCTTCAGTTCTACACGGCCAACGGCGACGGCGAGCACCGCGCCTATTGGGGAGAAAAACGGATACCAACCGGCGGTCAGAACGGATCCGCTTCGCTTTACAACATGGGGGCGCTGCCTGAGAAGGGCAAATGGGTGCGGTTGAAGATTCCGGCGCAACTTGTCGGGCTTGCCGGCGCACAAGTGAAGGGCATGGCCTTTGTCACCTACGACGGAAAGGCCTACTGGGACAAGACGACCAGGAGCTCCGGCTACAACGAGACGCAAAAGGGATCGTGGATTCCAGCCTCTCACATGGTCGGCGAAGACTGGACCGAGACCGATATCCGCTACACCGTTTCCCGGGACGCGCATATCGCGCTGACGATCCGTGACGCATCGAACCGCGTAGTCAGAACCCTGGTTGACGGGGTGGAGCAGGCGGGCATGCATCAGGTCCTCTGGGACGGCAAGGACGATGACGGCGTGCAAGTCCCCAACGGCAAGCACTACTTCCAGTTCAGCAGCACCAATGGTCCGATAGACTCCAATGCGTATGGGCCGATCCCCGGCGACTGGTCCGGCGAATCCGTCACGCCGAAAACGACGGTTACGGACTCCCTGGGCAACCGATACGAGATCGGCGTCGCTGGTCAGGTGGTGAACAAGCATGACCCAACAGACAACCTCCTGTATGCCATCACGGCTGCGGGCATCGGACTGACCAACCTGGATGCGGTTGCGCTGGACCTTGACGCCAATGACAATCTGTTCATCGCCGAGAGGGCCCAGAATAAGGTCTTCAAACTCAATCCCCAAGGCTACTACCTGAACGAGTTGCCGTATCCGGCGGATGTCTCGTGGGCGGACAAGAGCCTCGGATTTGCCGACCTTCGCGGCCTTCTGTCCGATACGAATGGCGACCTCCTCGTCTCGGATCAGGGCGGTGCGAATGTTCGGAAGCTGGTTGCGGGCCGCGGTGTTGTGGCGGCCATTGCCGACATAACGGCTGAGATACATGTGCCATACGAGAATTCCCTCCTCTACGCGTGGATTCCTATCATCGGCACGGCGTCGGCGAGGAATTTCGAGAAATACACGGTCGACTATGGGTACGGGGCGGATCCTGCCTCGTGGACGACCCTTGCCACCTCGTACAGCCAGGTCTTTGACGACTATCGGCCCATCCCCGGCAGTGCGACCATATATGGCAACCTCGCAACGTGGGGTATTACTCCGCAACCCTATGACACGACGGGCGGGCTTCCGCAGGGAACCTACACCATCCGGCTTCGGGTCTATGACCAGGCCGGCAATGTCAAGGAAGACAAAGTCAGGGTCGTCGTGGCGAGACTGATCGGTTCGTGGTGGGCAGGGAGTTTCAGTCGTTTACTCAGCGATGATGGGCTGGTCGCTTTCGACCTTCCCTACGGTGCCATTGCCGATAATGTCGAATTGTTTTCCATCTCGGCGGCAAACCCTTCCGCGGCCCCGGCCGTGGACGACCCGGACCTTACGCTGGTGGGCAAGATCTACGAGATCCGGCCGGCCGACTATCAGTTTCTGAAGCCCTGTACGCTGACGATGTACTACACACCCGAGCAACTGGCCGCGGCGGGCGTGAGCGATGAGAGCACCCTCAAGATCTACCGGTGGAACCCCATCATCCAGCGCTGGATTTTCGTGTATGCCGATCTGAACACTGATGCAAATTCGCTCACCACGACGCTGACGAAGTTCAACGACGGCGTGGTCTACTACGCGGTCATTTCCGACCCGCCGCCGGCGCCCGTCATCTTCCAGCCGGCGTCTCCGACGTTCCTGCGGAACATCACGGTGTTCGGCAAGGCCAGTCCCAGCGTGCGCGTGGAGCTGTTCGTGAATGGGGCAGCCCAGGGCAGCGCCCAAGCCGACGAGAATACGGGCCATTTCGTGAAGAGCGGCGTGCAACTGGGGCTGGGGACGAATGTCCTGACCGCGTTGGCGGTTGATCCGGTCGGGAATACAAGCCCGACGTCCACTTCGGTGATCGTGGATGTCGTCATGGCGCAGCCGACGGCTGTGGCGTCGGTTGATTTCAAGACGAGCGATTTCTCGGTCGACCTCGCGGGCGACGTGGCCATCGGCGACTCGCTCTACATCGAACTCATCGGGACGGACGCGGATTCGAACAACGTGGATTCGACGATGGTGACCCTCAGCAGCAGCGTCACCGATCCGACCGGCATCGCCGTTCAGCTCTTCGAGACCGCGCCGAGCAGCGGCGTCTACCGGGGTACAGCAAGCGTCGGTACGTCGAGCGACGGGTCCGTGGGCAGCATCGGGGTCTCGGAGATTGTAATTGAGACCGTTACCGTGCGGTCGGATGTCGATCCGGCGAGGCAGGATGCCGTGAACACGGCGGATACCATCGCTCCGCCCGCGCCAACGATCGCTTCGCCGACGCATCCGTCCCTGTGCCAGGACACGTTCGAAACGGATCTGGATCAGTGGGCGAACATGAGCCAGATCTTCGGCGCGACCGTCACTCGCTCCGCGGACACCGCCTCGTCGGGACTCTGCGCGGCCAAGTTGGTGAAGACCCTGGAGGGCGGCGACTTCGGCGCCTACGTCAGGAGCGACCCCTTCGATGCGCGGCAATACCCGCTTGTGGGCTTTGACTACAAGATCCCCGCAGACCTCAAACTGAACCTCATCGCTTACGTCAACGGCATGTGGAAAGAGATTGTCTTTACCGACGATCCGAAGACCGTGGAGACGTTCGACGAAGACATTTATCGTACCGTCGGGCGGATCGACAACGTCGTGGCGGACGACATGTGGCGGCACGCCGAGTTCAACCTGTACAACATGCTAAAGAACGACGATCCCGGCCAGACCAACTACATCGTCGAAGAGCTGTTCCTCGCCGACTACAACCTGCCGGGCTGGATGGAACTGGTCATGGGGAACGAGAATCCACAGGGCACGACCTACTACGTGGACAACCTCATCATCAGCGAAGCCGGCAGGTCAAACAGCAGTCCGACTTTCGTCTGGTCACCCCACGATCTCAGCGTGATCGGTTACAGCCATATTCTGGATCAGAACCCCGGAACAGTCCCTGATGAAATCAGCGAAGGTTCCTCGAGTTCCGCCAGCTACAGCGGGGTGGCCGACGGTGCCTGGTACTTCCACGTCCGGTCCGTGGATGCGGGCGGGAATTGGGGACCGGCGAATCACTACCGGATCGTCGTGGATGCCGGCGGCCCGACCGCGGACTCGCCGGAACCGGCGGACGGCAGTTCGTCCGGCAGCCTGCAGGTCAGCCTCCATCTTTCGGACGGAACCGGCAGCGGAGTGGATCCGGATACGATCGTGCTCGAACTGAACGGCACGACGTATGGCATGAGTTCGGGCGGGCTCAGCTATGACGAGAAGTCCGGCATCTTGACGTTCTCGCTGTGGAAGGTCTTCCCCGTGCCGCAGCCCTGGCTCAATGGCGAGACGATCCACGCGACGCTCGTTGCGGCGGCTGACTTTGCCGGCAATCCCCTGCAATCCCCCTTCTCCTGGAGCTGGACGGTGGACTACTCCACGCTGTCCGGCGGCTATCTGTCCATCCTGACCACAAAAGGCGGGGTCACCCCGACATGGTCCCCGGACGGGCAACGGGTCGCGTTCATGTCGGAACGAAGCGGCCACGAGGACATCTGGGTCATGGACGCCGATGACTACGCCGAACTCCGGGATACCGCCCGACAAGTCACGACGAATGCCGCCGGCGATCACCATCCGGCCTGGTCGCCCGTGGACGACCGGATCGCGTTTGTTTCCGAGCGGGATGGGCGCAGTCACGTCTACACGATCGATCCCGGCGGCTCCAACCTGCTGCAACTCACGGCCGGCGAATACGACGATGCGCATCCCACCTGGTCGCCGGACGGCTTGCAGATCGCGTTCTCGCGGGACGGCGAGATCTGGACGGTCGGCCCGGACGGGTCCGGTCTTGCGCCGGTCACCCAGAACACCATCGAGTATTGCCTTGAACCGGAGTGGTCGCCCGCCGGCACGAACATCGCGTTCACCAAGTCCCTGTACATCGAGCAGGTCGCCGTGGTCGGGACCGACGGGCGGGGGATGCGCGCGCTGACCGACTCCGGAACCGATTTCCTGCCCACGTGGGCCGTGGAAACCAACCAGCTCCTGTTCGTCACCACGAGGAACGACAGCCCCAGCGCGATATGGAGCATGGAGAACGACGGAACCCGGGCCGGGGTCCATATCGACAACGAGGGCTTGTGGTGGGATTCCGAGCCGGCCGAATCGCCCATGGGCGGCGCGCTGGCGTTCCAGTCGACGCGCAACGGCGCCTGGAACATCTGGGTCAAATCGCAGCTCCAGATCGCGGACGTGGGCGTCTCGCCGAGCCCGTTCTCGCCCAACGGCGACGGCATTCAGGACACCGCGGCCATCGCGTTCACGGTCGTCGGCGGCGCGCCTCGCGTCGGCGTGCGTATCGATGATGCCTCCAGCAACCTCGTGGCCACTCTGCTCGACGACGCATTTGCCGCGGAGGGGTCGAACGTGGTGACGTGGACCGGGTACAACGACGCGGGCGCGCGGGTTGCCGATGGAACCTACACGTTCCGGATCGACGCGACCGGCAGCGCGGGCGCCGCCGCCATCGAGAAGTCCGGCGCGATCGTCGTGGATGTAACGCCTCCCTCCTTCACGGAGTGGGTCATCCCGGTGATCAGCAACGGTCCGCAACACATCGCGGTGACCGTGCTCGATGCCACCGGCGTGCATGCCGACGCGACGCGGCTCCAGTACGGCGTCGCGACCTCCGCGGGCCTCGCCCAGCCCGACCTTGTGGGCTGGAGCGATTTCGCGCAGGGGTCCGAGGGCGTGCTGAACCTGAGCTGGCCGAATTATTCCAGACGCTACCTGTACATCCGGGCCTATGCGGAGGACGACCTCGGCAATGCCGCGTATTCGGCGGTTCAGATCAGGGGCGTCGGCATTGTTCTGGCCGAGGTTGCGCTGAACGGTCTGAACCAGACGTACAACGGCACACCGCGGGTTGTGACGGCGACGACCCTACCGACGGGACTCCCCGTGGTCATCAGGTACGACGGTTCGACAAGCCCGCCCGTGGCGGCGGGGACCTATGTCGTGACGGGCACGGTCGACGACCCGGGCTTCGAGGGTGGCGCGACCGGAACCCTGATGGTCGCACGGGCGGATCAGACTATCGCCTTCACGATGCCGGAAACGGAGTTCATTACCGACACGGTGCTCCTGAGCGCGACCGCGAGTTCGGGCCTGCCGGTGACCTTCGCGGTCACATCGGGGCCCGGAACGATTCTGGACGGAAATCGGCTCGTGTTTACGGGCATAGGGGACGTGGTGGTAAGAGCATCGCAAGCCGGCAACGCCAACTGGAACCCGGCGCCGGACGTGAGGGATCTCATCGTGGTGACCAAGGCTCCGGCCGAGGTTGCGCTGAACGACCTGAACCAGACGTATGACGGCACGCCGCGGGTTGTGGCGGCGACGACCGTGCCGCCGGAGCTCAACGTGGTCATCACGTACGACGGTTCGGCAACCCCGCCCGTGGGGGCCGGGAGCTATGCCGTGATGGGCACGGTCGATGACGCGAGATTCGAGGGCCGCGCGATCGGAATCCTGGTGGTCGCCCAAGCGGACCAGACGATCGCCTTCGTCATGCCGGAAACGGCGTTCATCACCAACATGGTTGTCCTGGGCGCGACCGCGAGTTCCGGCCTGCCGGTTGCGTTTGCGGTGACGTCGGGACCGGGGACGATCCTGGACGGGAACCATCTCGTGTTCACGGGGACGGGGGATGTGGTGGTGACCGCGTCGCAAGCGGGCGATGCCAATTGGAACCCCGCGCCGGACGTGACAGACCTCATCGCGGTGACCAAGGCCGTGGCCGAGGTCACGCTAAACGATCTGAACCAGATGTATGACGGCGCGCCGCGGGTGGTGACGGCGACCACCGTGCCGCCGGATCTCAACATGGTCATCACGTACGACGGTTCCGCAACCCCGCCGGTGACGGCAGGAACGTATGCCGTGATGGGAACGGTCGACGACCCGCGATTCGAGGGCCGCGCGGTCGGAACCCTGGTGGTCGCCCAGGCGGATCAGACGATCGCCTTCACGCTCTCGGAAACAGCGCTGATTACCAACACGGTGGTCCTGAGCGCGACCGCCGATTCCGGCTTGCCGGTTGCGTTCGCGGTGACGGCGGGACCGGGGACGATCCTGGACGGGGCCGACCTGACCTTCACGGGCACCGGGGATGTGGTGGTGACGGCGTCGCAAGTCGGAGATGCCAACTGGAATCCGGCGCTGGACGTGACGAACACGATCGCGGTGACGAAGGTCATGGCCGAGGTCACGCTGAATGATCTGAACCAGACGTACGACGGCGCGCCTCGGGTCGTGACTGCGACGACCGTGCCGACGAATCTCAATGTGGTCATCACGTACGACGGTTCGACCAACCCACCCGTGGGGGCGGGTGCCTACGCCGTGACGGGCACGGTCGACGACCCGATCTTCCAAGGCTGCGCGATTGAAACGCTGGTGGTCGCCCGCGCGGATCAGACCCTCGCCTTCACGATGCCGGAAACAATGTTCATTACTAATACGGTTGCCCTGAGCGCGACCGCGAGTTCGGACTTGCCGGTTACCTTTACGGTGACGTCGGGACCGGGGACGATCCTTGACGGGACCAACCTGGTGTTCAGGGACGTGGGAGATGTGGTGGTAATGGCGTCGCAAGTCGGCAATGCCGACTGGAACCCGGCGCCGGACGTGACGAACACGATCGCAGTCAATGCGGTGGTCAACCTGGCGTTGGCCTCGCGCGGCAGCACGATCACAGGAAACAACGGAGCCAACTGGGGCGCGCTGATTGACGGCATCACAACCGGCTACAGCGGCACGAACGGGTTTGGCTACACCTACTGGCGCTCCGCCCCCCGCACACCCGGCAAGATGACGCTGGATATGAAGGGCCTGTGCACGATATCGAGTATGAAGCTGTTGCTGTGGGACCTGGACAACCGGTTCTCTCGATACAAGATTGAGGCGTCCAGCAACAATACGACGTGGGCCACGATCGTGGACCGGATGGCGGCGACGAACCAGTGTCGTAGTTGGCAGGAGATCGACTTCAGCCGGCCGATTCGAGCGCGGTACCTGCGGCTGACCGGCACGTACGGCAGCAGCAACCATACGTTCCAGGTGGTGGAATGGGAAGTCTACGGGGTCGCGCCGCCGCCGGTCATCCTGACCAGCGCCGAAGCGGTCGCGGTGCCGAAAGGCGGCACGGCGACCTTCCAAGTCCGCCTTGATGTGGCGCCGGTCCGTTCCACCACGGTAACCGTCAGCCGGATCAGCGGGGACACGGATATCACCGTACAGACGGGCAGTTCGCTGGTGTTCAACCCGTGCACTTGGAGCAACAGCCAGACGGTGACGTTGGCGTCGGCGGCGGACCCGGACGGGGTCAGCGGCTCGGCCGTCATCCGGTGCGGCGCGCCGTGGTTGGCCAACAAGGATGTGACCGCAACGGAACACGACAACCTGGCGCTGGCCTCGCGCGGCAGCACGATTACAGGAAACAACGGAGCCAACTGGGGCGCGCTGATCGACGGCATAACGACCGGCTACAGCGATACGAACGGGTTCGGCTACACCTACTGGCGCTGCGCCCCCCACAACCCCGGCAAGATGACGCTGGATATGAAGGCCCTGTGCACGATATCGAGCATGAAGCTGTTGCTGTGGGACCTGGACAACCGATTCTCTCGATACAAGATCGAGGCGTCCAGCAACAGCAAGCAATGGACCACGATCGTGGACCGGACGGCGGCGACGAACCAGTGCCGGAGTTGGCAGGACATCCGCTTCAGCCCGGCGATTCGGGCGCGGTACTTGCGGCTGACCGGGACGTACAACAGCAGCAACCAGACGTTCCAAGTGGTGGAATGGGAAGTCTACGGCGCGGCAGGCGCACGCCCTTGTACAGAGGCAGGCGTGGGGGCAGAGGCAGAGCCAGGGACGGCAAAGCCAGGGACGGAGGCGGGAAGTTCGTTCTCGGCCTCGTCGTTGAAGGGTCACGTGAGCGCCCTGGAACCGATTGACGTGCGGACGAGCGATCCGGGCACGAACGGATGGAACGTCGTGGACGGGAATCCTGAAACGTACTGGCAAGGCCAGGCGGAAGCCGGCGGCTGGTGGATTGTGCTGGCGTACGCGAACGACGTGCAGGCCCGGGCCATCCAGGTGCAATGGGCGGAGGGTTCGACGACGAACCTGTTGCTTCTCGGAAGCACGGATGCGGACCAGTGGTATGAATTGGCGCCGCTGTTGAAGCAGGGCTCCGTCTCGTTCGGGTACCTGTGGCTCGTGCTTCCGGAGGGCGAGCCCGGCGCCGTGCCGAAAGTGTCGGAGATTTGGGTGGATCCGGAGGAGTAGGTTCCGGTCATCCGATGAGCGCACAAAGAACACATGCAATGCAGCAAAGGGAGGACGTAACGTGAGTACGAAGATCATGTCGGCAGTTAGCAGAATTCAGTTGGGGTGGATCATGTGCGCGGTGCTTCTGGGGAGTCTCCCGGCTGCGCGAGGCGAAATGGTGGCGTATTGGAAGTTTAACGAAGCCCAGGGATCGGTAGCCTCCGACAGTTCGGCATTCGGAAACAGCGGGACGCTCTACGGCCACCCCAGCCTGATGTGGGCAGACGGCAAGGTCGTCAACGGGTTGAAGTTTGACGGCACAGACGACTATGTTAGCTGCGGGAACAGCAGTTCCTTGAAGCTTGACGGCAGGAGTTTCTCCCTATCGTTGTGGACGAAGTTCGACGATATGAGTCGGGGTATGGGGCTGATCGGCAAGACCGCCGGATTCGGAGTCAATCAGAGTCTGGCTCTTGCGCTTCTTAATCCGACAAAACTGCGATTCGGCTTCTATTGCAACGATCTGGACGCATCAGGTCCGTTTGCGGTCGGCCAGTGGTATCACCTGGTTTTCACCTATGATGCCGTTTCAAGAGAGCGCAGAATCTACGTTAATGGAAGGATGGCGGCCCGCGATACATCGAACGGAAGCTTGCGAGACACCGATGGCGCTCGCCTGGAGATCGGGCGAAATTACACTATGAACAGCACGGCCATGAAGGGGCGAATAGACGAGGTGAGGGTGTATAGCCATCCCCTGATCGAAGCGGAAGTGAAGGACCTGTACGAGAGCGCCTGTCTGGAAGGAGCGTGGAACTTTGAAGAAACGACCTACGATGCCATCGATGTGTCCGGTAATGGAAATGTTGGACTGTTGAAGGGTCTCGGTGCGCCTGTCCGGACGGAGGGCAAACAAGGCAAAGGGCTGTGGTTCGACGGGAACGATAACGTGAACTGTGGCAACAGGAGCTATCTGAACTTGGACGGCAGGAGTTTCTCCATATCGCTGTGGGCGAAGTTCGACGATATGAGTCGGGGTATGGGCCTGATCGGCAAGACCGGTGGATTCGGAGTCAATCAGAGTCTGCATCTTATGCTTCTCAATCCAACGAACCTGCGGTTCGGTTTCTACTGCAACGATCTGGATGCGCCGGGTCCGTTTGCGGTCGGCCAGTGGTATCACCTGGTGTTCACGTATGATGCCGTTTCAAGAGAGCGGACAATCTATGTGAACGGAAAGTATGCGGCCAGGGACACGGCCAACGGGAGCCTGCGAGATACGAATGGCGGGGCTCTGGAGATTGGACGGGTTTACTCGAGAGACAGCGAAGCGCTGAAGGGGTCAGTGGACGAAGTAAGAATCTACAGCCGTCCTTTGACCGAAGCAGAAGTGATGGACCTGCACAAGAGTGCATGTCTGGCGGGGGCGTGGAACTTCAGCGAAGCGAGCGGTGCGGCCAGTGATGGGTCAGGCAATGGGAATACGGGACTGGTGATGGGCGGCGCCATCCGGACAGTTGGGAAACAAGGCAATGGGTTGAAGCTCGACGGCACAGACGACTATGTGGATTGCGGCACGAAGAGCTACCTGAACTTGGATGGCGGCAGTTTCTCCCTATCGATGTGGGCGAAGTTCGACGATATGAGTCGGGGTATGGGGCTGATCGGCAAGACCGGAGGATTCGGAGTCAATCAGAGTCTGGCTATTACGCTTCTTAGTCCGACGAAACTGCGGTTTGGCTTCTATTGTAACGATCTGGACGCATCCGGTCCGTTTGCGATCGGCCAGTGGTATCACTTGGTTTTCACGTATGATGCCGTTTCAAAAGAGCGGAAGATCTATGTGAACGGAAATCAAGTGGCCAGGGACATTTCGAACGGGAGCTTGCGGGACACGGCTGGCGCGCGCTTGGAGATCGGCCGGAATTACACGTGGAACAGCACGGCCATGAAGGGGGCCATCGATCAAGTAAGGATCTACAGTCGTGCGCTGACAGCGGCGGATGTCGTCCTCGCATACAGCTCGGCGCCAGGTGTGGCTTACAACTTGGCGCCGAATGCGACCTACAACGCGGCGCCATCGGTGCCGGGCATGACCTACAACTTGGGGCCGGCGGCGGCGGGTGTGGACTACACCGTGACGGTGGAAGGCACGGCGAGGGAAACGTACACGACGACGACGAGCACAAATGTGAATGACAGTTATTTCACCGGTGGAAGCGGCACCTATGTGAAACGGCTTTCTCTCTTCTTTGCGAATCGTTACGCCTTGAAGGTCCAAGCGACGACGTACGGCATGTCTGTTGAGGCGAAGATATACAGGATCGTCGTGGATGCGAACAATAAGGTCACAAGGATCGAGCCGGAGGTGGCCGGCGTGTCGTGCAGCACGGACGTGTATCATCCGTCCGCTGAGGATTCCCTCGAAGTATCGTTGAACTCTGGAGAGAAGTACGAAGTCGAGATGAAGCTTGCGAACTCTCCGTATACGCCTTGGGGGGGGTGGTCTCTTATCGGATACACGGGATACGCCAACGTTGACGAAGTTCAGGGAGAGCCGGACATCTTCGATGACACGATCACGCTGGAAGAGTCGCCCAAGAACCTTGGATGGATCGGTGTCACATTCACGCCACAGCATGACGGCGAATTGAGCGACTTCCGCTATACCGTTCGCAGCAGCGATCCATCGGTGTCCGTGGTGTTCTCCGACACACTGGCAAGTTGGACCGCGGACGACAGTGCGGAGATTCTGGCCTCGATATCGATGATGATCATGGAACGGTGGGCCAATGCGCAGGGGGGATACTGGAACAGCCAGAAGTGGCTGGTCGGCGACTTCAACGGCGATGGCAAGGATGATTGGGTCAACATCTGGAATGAGGGAGGGTACGCCACCATCGATCTTCACCCCTCCTCCGGAACCGGGTTTGGATGGGAGCGTTGGGCCAACAAGATGGGAGGACTCGGGGATGCGCAGAAGTGGCTCGCCGGGGATTTCAATGGAGACGGCAAAGACGACTTGGCAAACATGTTCGGCGATAACGGGTATTTGAGCATCGATGTGCATCCGTCTGGTGGATCCTCTTTTGGATGGGCGCGTTGGGTAACTCAGAAAGGCGGATATTGGAGCGACGGCTATATAGTCATTGCAGGAGATTTTAATGGCGACGGCAAGGATGATCTGGCGAAGATATTCAATGACAGTGCCCGGGGCGGCCGCACAGCAGTCGACGTACATCTATCCAATGGGTCTACTTTCGGCTGTGAAAGGTGGTTGAATTTCGAGGGCAACAGCATCGCGGGCCAGTGGATTGTCGGAGATTTCAACGGCGACGGCAAAGAGGATCTGGCGCATGTGTTCGGCGAGGGGCCAGCCGCCTCACTTGCAGCCTCCATCGATATCCATATATCGAATCAGAACCGATTTGACTCTGATCCGAACAACTGGAGATGGGCAACCCAACAGGGAGGCTACTGGGACAGCCAGAAGTGGATGGCTGGCGATTTCAACGGCGACGGAATGTGTGACTTGGCCAAGAGTTTCTATGACAACGGCAACGCGTCGAGTGACGTGCATCTTAGCGACGGCAATCACGGATTTGCGATGGAACGCTGGGCAACACGACAGGGCGGGTTCTGGGATCCCCAGAAATGGGGCGCGGGCGATTTCGATGGAGACGGCCGATGTGATATGTCCAAGGTGTTTAACGGCAACAACACGGCCTACATCGATGTGCACCGGATGGGATTGGGATTATAGGCGCGTAGGCGGATTGGAAGCCGGGTGGACCGCCGGCTTGCCCACCGAAGTCCGGGCGGACATCTGTCTACCCTGAGCCTGTTGATGGGGGCCAGCCGTCCCCTTCCAGGTAAGCGTCCGGTCGGAGACGGGCGCATGGCAGTTCTGCGGGGGTCTTTTCCGTGGAGGCCGGTGAGGCACGGCTACAGGCGGTTCTGATTCCTGTTCGAGCGACGGGCGAAGGCGCTCGGAGGCGGTTTGGCCCTTGTGGTTGGCGTTTGGCTGAAA
>JAZDKY010000069.1:0-3523 GCA_043802525.1 bacterium | reverse complement strand
GTTGTAGGGATCCTTGCCAAAATGTCCGACCGTATTCGTGAAGCTGAGATCGGCGGAGCGCGTGCCGCCCGCCGACGGGTCGAACCGCACCGTGAACGTCGTGCTCCCGCCCGCCGCCAGCGGCCCGGACGGCTGGCTGATGACCGTGAAGTCAGCGGCGTGCGCGCCGCTGGTCGTCACCGTTCCCAGTCCCAGCGTCGCGTTGCCGGTGTTGGTGACCGTGTACGTCCGGTCCAGCGTCCCTTCCGCCACCAGGACATCGCCGAAGTCGGTATAGTCGTTGGTGGCCGGACTGCTGTCGCCGTCCGTGATCACCAGGTCATTGCCCAGCACACTGACGTTCTCCGAGAGGCCCGTGCCCTGAATCGTGAAGTTGAACGGGGTCTCGTTCGTGTCGTTGTTGTCGAAGCTCAGTACCGCGGTCCGTGTCCCAAGATCCGATGGATCGAACTGCACCTGGAACGTGGTCGCGTTGCTCGACGCCACCGGCGTCGAGGGCTGCAAAGTCACAATGAAGTCCGCCGCGTGCGCGCCGCTGGTCGTCACGTTGTCGACGGTCAGAGCCCCAGGACCCGTATTCGTGATCGTGTAGGTTCGCGTCAGCGTGCCGCCGTTCACCAACACGTCAACGAAGTCCGTGTGATCCGCCAGGCTCGGGCTGCTGTCGCCATCGACAATGTCCACCCCGTTCCCGCTGACCGCAATCTCCGGCGGCGCGGGCGTCGTCAGGTTGATCGTCCCGGAATTCGTGCTGATGTCCGCGTCGTTCTCCGCACGCAGCCGATAGTAGTAGGTCGTCAACTGCGTCAACCCCGTCACCACATAGGTCAGCGCATAGCCGGTGAGCCGATTGCTGTAGCCCGACACGTAGCTGGAAAATCCGCTGTTCGTGGACACGTCCAACAGGTAGTTCGTCGCCCCGTTCAGCGAAGTCTGCCAGTTCGCATAGAAGGACGAAAAGCCCACGTTCGTCGCCGCCAGCGCATGGGGAGCGGTAGGCGGCCTGAGCCAGCAATAGCGGACGGACTCGATCGCTGTCTGGCCATGTCCGTCATGCGCGACATAGCCGCGGGCACGAATGTACAGACTTGTTTCCGTCGACAGGGACAAGCCTGTGAGCATCCATCCCCCGTTGGTACGCACTCCGGCGCCGAGATTGGTCCATGTGACCCCGTTCGTCGATTGCTCGAACGTCGTACGCCACACCTCCGGTCCGGCGCCGCTCCGGAACCAGTTGGCATTTGTCCTGCGGACAGCCAGATCCTGCAAGGCCGCATCCGGCGCCGAAAGCCGACCCAGACTCCCCCGCGCCTCTCCCATCAGGTTCGTGAAATCCCCACCCACGAGTACCTTCCCGTCCGACTGCACCGCGAGGAAGTAGACCGTGCTGTCTGCTCCGTTGGTGAAGGTGGTGTCGAGGCTCCCGTCCGCATTGAGCCGACCCAGGTAGCTTCGCGCCTCCCCCCCCAAGGTCGTGAACCATCCACCCACCAGGATCTTGCCGTCCGATTGCACCGCCAGAGAATAGACCGTGCCGTTCGCCTCATTGGTGAAGGCGGTGTCGAGATTCCCGTCGGCGTTGAGCCGACCCAGGTACTTTCGCCCCTGCCCCGCCAACGTCGTGAACCATCCCCCCACGAGGATCTTGCCGTCCGATTGCACCGCCAGAGAGAAGACCGTGCCGTTTGCCCCATTGGTAAAGGCCGTGTCGAGACTCCCGTCGGCGTTGAGCCGACCCAAGCGGTATCGCGCCTCCCCCCCCAAGGTCGTGAACCATCCACCCACGAGGATATTGCTGTCCGATTGCACCGCCAAAGAGTAGACAGGTCCGTTTGCGCCGTTGGTGAAACTCGTGTCCAAGCTCCCGTCCGCATTGAGCCGACCCAAGCGGTTTCGCGCCTGCCCCGCCAGGTTCGTGAAATCCCCGCCGACGAGGATCTTCCCATCCGGCTGCACCGCCAAGGCGTAGACATTACTGATTGCCCCGTTGGTGAAGGCGGTGTCGAGACTTCCGTCGGCGTTGAGCCGACCCAAGCGGTTTCGCGCCTGCCCCGCCAGTTCCAGGAAATTGCCACCCACGAGAATCTTGCCGTCCGGCTGCACCGCCAAGGCGTTGACATCGCAGATCGCTCCGTTGGTGAAGACGGTGTCCAGGCTTCCGTCGGCGTTGAGCCGACCCAATCGCTCTCGCGCCTGCCCCGCCAGGTTCGTGAACCATCCCCCCACCAGGATCTTCCCATCCGGCTGCACCGCCGCGGAAACGACCACGGCATTTTCCCCGGATGCCCCATTGGTCAGGACGGTGTCAAGGCTCCCCTCAGGATAGTATCGGCCCAGATTACTCCTCGTCTTCCCCGCCAGGTTCGTGAAACTGCCGCCGACCAGAATGCTGTTGTCCGGCTGCACCGCCAGCGTGTACACGGCCGTTCCCGCCACGCCGTCGATCAGGTTCGTATCCAGACTGCCGTCCACGTTCAACCGCCCGATCCGGTTCCGCGCCTGCCCCGCCAGGTTCGTGAACCACCCGCCTACCACAATCTTCCCGTCCGGCTGCAACGTCAGCGATTGCACCACGTCACCAGCCCCGTTGGTGAAGCCCGTATCCAGACTCCCGTCCTCATTCAAACGCCCCAACCGATTCCGTACCTGCCCCGCCAGGTTCGTGAAGTTTCCTCCCACCACGATCTTCCAGTCCGCCTGCACTTGTACGGACTGTACGGCGGCATCCGTCCCGTTGGTGAAGCTCGTGTCGAGACTTCCGTCCGCGTTCAACCGCCCCAGGTAGTTCCGCGTCTGCCCCGCCAGCGTCGTGAAGCTGCCGCCCACGACGATCTTATGATCCTTCTGCACCTGCACGGACCGCACCGGACCGTCCGCCTCGTTGGTGAACGTGGTATCCAGACTGCCGTCGCTGTTCAGGCGACCCAGGTAGTTGCGCGCCTGCCCCGCCAGCGTCGTGAAATCGCCGCCCACCAGAATCTTCCCATCGATCTGCACCGCGATCGCGCGCACGTCACCGTTCGCCCCGTTGGTGAACGTGGCGTCCACCGTGCCGTCCGTGGTCAACCGCCCCAGGTAGTTCCGGCTCGCTCCGGCCAGGGTCGTAAACGCGCCGCCGACCAGGACTTTCCCGTCGGCCTGAACCGCAAGAGCGCGCACGCTCCCGTCCGCGCCGCCGGTGAAGGTGTAATCCATGCGGTAATCGACGCACAGCCGCGCCAGCCGATTCCCCCACATCCCCGCGATTTGCGTGAAGTCGCCGCCGATCAACAGTTTCCCATCCGCCTGCACCGCCGTCGCCAGCACATCCGAGTTCGGATTCGGTTCAAACCCATCCAGCGCCGACGGCGAGTAGTTCGTCGGCCCCGCAACAATCGTCAGGTCCACCGTGATCGTCTGCGGACTGTTCGACGCAGCCGCATCGGTAATCGAAATCGTCGCGTTGTACGTTCCGGCCGTCATGCCCCCGATGTTGTAGGTGACGGTATGCTGCTGCCCGACCCCAGCGCCCAAGCTGCCCGAC
>JAZDKY010000068.1:0-22230 GCA_043802525.1 bacterium | reverse complement strand
CATCACGGCCGCGGAGCGGCGGATTGTTCGCGCTTCGCGAAGAATCCGGGCAAGAGACGTACTTGGGTCTGGAGGGACAGCCTCCGGCTGTCCGCCGCGGCAAACATCAAAGTGTAGCCGCGGCTCTGTGAGCCGCGCGGGAGGACGGCACGCATCGCAGATGCGTGGCTACACCCGGAGGGAAGGCTGGAGAAAAGATATGAGCAACGATCTCGAAGAAGGTTCCGATCTCAAACTCGATTTCGACAAACTGGCCAAGGCCGCGAAGTGCCCGGGCGTGCTGCCGTGCGCGGTGCAGAATGCGGACACGCACGAGGTGGTTCTTGTCGCGTACGTGAACGATCAGGCGCTGAAGAAGTCGATCGAGACCCGGTCCGCGGTGTTCTGGAGTACGTCCCGCAACGAACTCTGGGAGAAGGGCAAGTCGTCGGGCGAGACGTTCGACCTGCTCGACATCCGCGTGAACTGCGAGCAGAACTCGCTGCTCTACGTCGTGCGCCCGCGCCGTGGCGGGATCTGCCATACAAAAAACAAAGCGGGCCAGCCGCGCAATTGCTACTATCGCCGCTTGAACATGGACACCATGCGCCTGGAAAATCTGGACCCGTGACCCTCGACACCCGGCACTCGTCACGCACATGACCTATCTGCCCGACAAGAAAACGTTCCTCGATAAGGCCCGGCAGGGAAACCTGGTGCCGGTCTGGAGGGAACTGATCGCCGACCAGGACACGCCCGTCTCGGCCTACGAACGACTGCGCCAGGCGCCGAGCGAGCGAAAGGGCAAGTCCTACACGTTCCTGCTCGAAAGCGTGGAGGGCGGCGAGCGCATCGCGCGCTATTCGTTCATCGGCGCGGAGCCGCGCCTCGTTTTCCGGAGCACGGGGAGCCATGCCGAGATAGAACACAGGGACGGCCGCGTGGAGAAACTCAGCGGCGTGGAGCCCCTGGCCGCGCTGCAGCAATGCATGGACCGGTTCAAGCCCGTGCCGGATTCCGCGCTGCCGCGCTTTTTCGGCGGCGCGGTCGGGTACATCGGGTACGACGCGGTCACGCAGTTCGAAAAGCGCGTCCCGCTCGGCGGGCGCGATGACCTGCAGTGGCCCGACCTGCTTTTTGCCATCACCGAGACGATCGTGATCTTCGACCACGTCCGGCACACGATCAAGGTGGTGGCCAACGCGCTGATCGAGGGCGATGCGGAGGCGGCCTATGCCGGCGCGATCAAGCGCATCGACACGGTCTGCCGCACTCTTTCCGCGGCGGTGCCACACCACGCGGTGGACTTGAACGAGAGGCCGGACCCGCTTCCCAGCTCCTCGAACGTGACATGCGAGGAGTTCGTGGAGTCGGTGCGCAAGGCGAAGGAGTACATCAAGGCGGGCGACATCATCCAGGCCGTGCTCTCGCAGCGGTTCCAGGTGGATTATTCCGGCGATCCGCTCGACGTGTACCGCGCGGTCCGCGCGGTCAACCCGTCGCCCTACATGTATTGCCTCGAATTCGGCGGGCGCAGCGTGGTCGGTTCGTCGCCCGAGGTGCACGTTCGCTGCGAGGACCGGCGCGTCGAAGTGCGCCCGATCGCGGGCACGCGGCCGCGGTCCGACGATCCGGCGAAGGACGCGAAGCTGGCCGAGGATCTGATGGCGGACCCGAAGGAGCGCGCGGAGCACATCATGCTCGTGGACCTGGCGCGGAACGACCTGGGCCGCGTCTGCTCGTTCGGCACCGTGCGGGTGCCGGAACTGATGATCATCGAGCGCTACAGTCATGTCATGCACATCGTCTCGGACGTCACGGGCGACCTGGCGCCCGGGCAGGACGCGTACGACCTCATGCGGGCGACCTTCCCGGCCGGCACGGTCAGCGGCGCCCCGAAGATTCGCGCGATGGAGATCATTGCCGAGCTGGAGAAGACGCGGCGCGGCCCGTACGCGGGCGCGGTCGGCTACTTCAGTTTCACCGGCAACCTCGATTCGTGCATCACGATCCGCACCGCGCTGCTCGACGGCAAGCGCGCCTACGTGCAGGCCGGGGCGGGCATTGTCGCCGACTCGGATCCGCAGAAGGAATTTGAAGAGACGTGCAGCAAGGCGCGGGCGATGCTTGCCGCGCTGACGCTGGCGCAGCAATACGCCGCCGCCCGGAAGGGGGACGCGCGATTATGATCCTGGTCATCGATAACTACGATTCGTTCACCTACAATCTCGTCCAGTACCTCGGCGAACTCGGCGCGAACGTCAGCGTGATCCGCAACGATGCGTATCCCGCGGACTACATCGAGACGGTGAAGCCGGAGAAGATCCTCATCAGCCCGGGCCCCTGTACACCCCACGAGGCGGGGATTTCGTGCGAGGTTATCCGGCGGTACGGCGAACGCATCCCGCTGTTCGGCGTGTGCCTCGGGCACCAGTGCCTCGGCCAGGTCTACGGCGGGCGCGTCATCCGCGCGGACCGGCTGATGCACGGCAAGACCTCACCGATTCTGCACAACGGAAAGGGTGTCCTGGCGGGCATGCCGAGCCCGTTCGACGCGACCCGCTACCACTCGCTCCTGGTCGAGCGCAGCTCGCTACCTGCGGAACTCGAGATCACCGCGGACACGAAAGAGGGCGAGATCATGGGGCTGCAGCACCGGAAATTCCCCGTCTACGGCGTACAGTTCCATCCCGAATCGATCCTCACGCAGAACGGCAAACGCATCCTCCAGAATTTTCTCAGTCTCTGATGCGCCGCCCCCTCGTCCTGTATCAGTTCGATCGCAGGTGTAGCCGCGCCGCTATGCGTGCCTCGCCGAAGCCCGGCGAAGGCGGGTCGGCACGTTTCACGGCGCCTGGCGATGTCCCAACGTGGCGGCGATGTTCCGCCTCGGCGGATCCGCAAGGGCGGAAGCGAAGAGTTCCCGAATACGTTCGGCTTCCCCGGCAGGGGTAAGCCGACCCTGCATTTCGCGGCCAAGGCAGACCCACGATCCACGACCTGAACATCTTGCCGCCCCGGGGTGTATGACATAGTGTTTTCATGAGTTAGACCCATGTCCGATCTCTACAACCAGCCTGACCCTTCGAACGACGGGGAGAAAAAGCTTCCCGAGTGGGAGGTGCCCCCGGACCAGGTGCGCATCCAGGTCCGCCGGCGCATCATCGGCGGCATCGTGATCATGCTCCTGGTGCTCGCGGCCGTTGTCACGTTCTTCCTTGTCGACGAGGAGCAGAGCAGGCAGGTGCAGGACCTGAACAATACGATGGCCGTTGACTTGGTGACCAATGCGCCGCCGGCCGCCCAGACCTCGGCGGTGCCGGCCGCCGTGGCGCCGGTCATGGTGGATGAGGCTTGGGAGAAATCCATGGGTCCCGCCGCCGTGGAGATCAGTTCCGACAAGATGGCCGAGGCCATGGGCGAGATCCGCATCGCAAACGACTACCTCCAGGCCAGGGCCTGGGACCAGTCCGAGCAGCACATTCGCGCCGCACTCGAAATCTGGCCGGACATGAACGCCGCGCTGCGTATGATGGGGCTCATCTATATCCAGCGTGGCCAGTTCGACCAGGCCATCGTCGTCCTCGAGCGCGCCCTGAAGAGCGACCCCTTCAACGCGGAGACCTACAACAATCTCGGCACCGCGTACATGCAGAAACGTATGCTCGACAAGGCGGAGGACATCTACATCACATCGCTCCAGATACGGCCGGGCTACACCATTGCGAACCTGAACCTTGGCCTGCTTTATATCCTCTGGGGCCGCTACGACCAGGCGGCGGATCGGCTCGAACTGGCGATCGAGCAGGCGCCGGACAACGCCAACGCCCTGAACAACCTGAGTGTTGCCCTGATCCGGCTCGGTCAGTACGAGCAGGCACGCCAGTACCTGACGAGACTCATCGATCGCGATCCCCCGACCGCCGCGCCGTATTTCAACGTGGCCATCACCTACGTCATGGAACGTGATTTCGAGAAGGCGATGGAATGGATCCGTCGCGGCGCCGATCGTTGCTCGCCGGCGATGTGCCACAAGTTCCTTTCGGACAGCGATTTCGAATCCATCCGCGGCATCCCTGCATTCCAGCAGCTCGTGAACGACCTGTATCCGGATCTCCCGAAGGGACCGCAGGGCTAGCAAATTCCAACGCTCAACATCCAGGTTGGACGCCCTTTGAACGTTGAATGTTGAACGTTGCCGAATACCGTGTCCGTCTTGACATCCCTCGCACCAATGACATCCTCCCCCCATGGATTTGAAGTCATTGCTTGAAAACGTTGCCTCCGGCGCCCTGTCGCCGGAGAACGCGTTTCGCACCATCGAGGCGCACGGCGAACACAACCTCGGCTTCGCGCGCGTCGATACGGGGCGCCCGCACCGCCAGGGCATGCCCGAGGTCATTTTCTGCCCCGGCAAAACGCCCGACCAGGTGACCGCGATCGTCACCGCAATCATGAAGGCGGGCCAGGATGTGCTGGCCACACGCGCGTCGAAGGATCTGTACGATGCCGTCGCGAAAGAGCATCCGGACGCGCAGTACCACGACCTCGCGCGGGCGATCACGGTCAAGGTGACACCGCCCGCGAAACCGGTCGGACTCGTCGTGGTGGTCAGCGCGGGGACGGCGGACCTGCCCGTCGCCGAAGAGGCCGCGTTGACGGCATCGTGGATGGGGGCCAGGGTCGAACGCCTATTTGACGTTGGCGTGGCCGGCCTGCATCGACTCATGAAGCACGTCGACGTGCTTCGCTCCGCGCGGGCGGTGGTCGTCGCCGCCGGCATGGAAGGCGCGCTGCCTTCCGTCGTCGGCGGCCTGATCGACCGGCCGATCGTGGCCGTGCCGACCAGCGTGGGCTACGGCATGAACCTCGGCGGCATCGCGGCGCTTCTCGCCATGCTCAACTCCTGCGCACCCGGCGTCATGGTCGTCAATGTGGACAACGGATTCGGCGCGGGCGTCTGCGCGGCGTTGATCAACCGATTGGGAGAGAAGGCGTGAGAATCGTCAGGTTCGATAGCGTGGGCGGTGCCAGCGGCGACGTGATCCTCGGGGCGCTCATCGAACTCGGCGTCGACCCTGCCGAGCTCGAACGTGAGCTTCAATCACTCGACGCGGGCCATTTCCATATCGTCGCAAAGCCGTTCGCCAGCCACGGCCTTCACGGAACGCAGGTCGCGGTGGAAACGGATCACCATTGCGGTCATGCCCATCATCACCACGACCGGCACCTGCCCGAGATCGAGCAATGCATTCGGAAGAGCGCGTTGCCCGATGCCGTGAAGGAACAGAGCCTGGCGGTGTTCCGTCGCATGGGCGAGGTTGAGGCAGGTATTCACGGCACGACCGTCGACAAGATTCACTTCCACGAAGTCGGCGCCGTCGACTCGATCGTCGACATCGTCGGCTGCTGCCTCGCCTTGCACCGGCTCCAGGTCGATGCGGTTTCCGTCGGCCCGCTGCCGCAGGGGCAGGGCACGGTCACGTGCGCGCACGGCGTGTACCCGAACCCGGCGCCCGCCACGGCTGAGCTGCTTCGCGGCATGGAGGTGAAACAGACCGACGAGCCGTTCGAGCTGGTGACGCCGACCGGCGCCGCGTTGCTCTCGATGTGGGGAAAAGCCGGCCCGGATGCCGGGCCCGTTCGCGTGCTGAAGTCCGGTTACGGTTTTGGCCATCACAAGCTGAACAGCCGGCCCAACGTCCTGCGCGCGTCGCTGCTGGAGCGCGTGGACTCCGTGTCCTCGCCCGACGTTTGCCTCGTGCTGGAATGCAACATCGACGACAGTACGCCGGAGATCATGGGATCGCTGGTCGAAACACTCCTGCTCGCGGGCGCGCTGGATGTGTTCACGTCGTCCGTGCAGATGAAGAAGCAGCGCCCCGGCGTGCTGTTGACCGTGCTCTGTGCGCCGTCGGAACGTGATCGATTCCTCGATGTCATTTTCCGCGAAAGCTCCACGTTCGGCGTTCGGGAGTACACGGCAAACCGCACCGTGCTGGACCGTCGCTGGGTGCCTGTTGAAACGCCCTACGGCCAGGTCCGCATCAAGATCGGTCGCTGGCGGGATGAAGACGTCACGCTCGCCCCGGAGATGGAGGATTGCATGCGGTGCGCCCAGCAACACGGCGTGCCCGTGCGTCTCGTCTATGAAAAAGCGTCCTCCGCCGCGCAGCCCCTGCGCGGCACTTGTACCTCAGGACACTATTGACTCTCGCAACATATTGTGACGCTGCAGGCACCAGACGCCGCGTGGGGGCACGCGGCCTTCAGCGGTTGTAGGCCCGGCCCCCTGTCACAATATTTTACGAGGTTCAACAGCATTATGCGCGTCTTCTCACGCCTGGTCCCGGTGTTCCTGTTCGCGGCCGCGGTCACGCGCGCGTTCGCCGCGAGTGATTCCGTGACCGTGCCCGCCGCGAATTTCAGCCACCTGTCGGTCGGCGGACCGGTCGAAGACGGATGGAATCTCTGGTCGGACGGCTTTGGTGTGTGCGGCTTCGACTTTATCGAAGGCGGCGCTTGTACGGTGGTTGTCGGTGCCCGGGGACAACCGCTTGCCGGCCAATGGCCGGAGATGGAGGTCCGCCTTGACGAGGAGAAGATGTTCTCGGTGACGGTCGATCAGCCCTATTGGACTCCGTATTCCATGACCGTGGAAATTCCATCGGGCCACCACGAGGTCGCGGTGCTCTTCACCAACGACGGCGTCTCGAGCAACGAGGATCGCAACCTGCACCTGAAATACCTCACGGTCATCTCGCTCGACGGGCATCTCATTTCGGGTCCGACGCCGCCGGACGAGTACCGGCAACGCCATGCAACCCTGGCGGACCAGTTGCTTGGGGAAGCCCGCAAGCGGATCGAGGAAATCCGCATGGGACAGGTCTATGTGTCCGTTGTCGATGCTGCGGGAAACCCGGTGAAAGGCGCGACGGTGTCCGTCCGCCAGGTCCGTCACGAATTCCAGTTCGGCGCCGCGTTGGCGTCGCGCATGTTCAGCGCGGACGCTTCGGAGGGTGAAACGCAGCGCTACCTCGCCGAGGTGAAGCGCCTGTTCAACTGCGCCGTTCCGGAAAACGCCATGAAGTGGCCGGACATGCAGCCGGCGGAGAAGGAACTGCGCTACGACGTCATTGATCGCATGGCGCATTGGTGCGCGGTGAACGGCATTCCGTTGCGCGGCCACAACCTTGTCTGGGAGTGCGAACGATTTCTGCCGTCGTGGGCGAAGGCCCTGCCCGACGAAGCGCTCCGGGCTGCCCTAAAGGAACGCGTGCGATCGGTCGTTGTCCGGTACAAGGGACGTATTGACGAGTTCGACGTCGACAACGAAATGCTGCACTGCGACTACCTCTCGCGTCGGCTCGGTCCATCGGTGCGTCAGGAGTTGTTCTTCGATGCCCGCGAGGCCAATCCACGCGCCGTGTTGTACGTGAACGACTACGGCATCGTCGAAGGCGGAAAGCTCGACGCCTACGTGGACCAGATCCGGGAACTGCTGTCGCGCGGCGTACCGCTCGGCGGTATCGGTGTTCAGGTGCACGTGTCGGGGGATGTTGACGTTGTTGAACTGGACCGCACCCTGACCGTGCTTGGGAAATTCCACCTCCCGGTCAAGATCACCGAGTTCAGCTGCGACGCGGAGGATGAACGGGTCCAGGCGGAAACGCTGGAACACGTGTACCGTACGGCGTTCGCTCATCCCGCGGTGTCGGGCATCCTGATGTGGGGCTTCTGGGAGAAGGCGCATGGGCGCCCGCGCGCCGCGATGCTGCGCGCGGATTTCGAGCAAAAACCCTCTGCGACGGTGTACGAGGATCTCGTTCACCACGAGTGGTCAACGCAGGCGTTGGGCTTCACCGGCGCGGATGGCCGCTTTTCCTGTCGCGCGTTTCATGGAGAACTCGAGGTGACCGTGCGCCGTGGCGAGGACACGCAAACCGCGGCCGTGAGTCTGTCGAGCAGTGATCCTGAAACGGCGGTCGAGCTGACTCTGCCATGAGACGTCTGGCAGAAAACCCGTAGGACGAATCGGACACGCGGAGCGTGTCCCTCCTGACGCTCTCCCGGTCCGAATCGGACATGCGGCTCGTGTCCCTCCCGACGCTCTCCTGGTCCGGAGGGACCGCCTCCGGCGGTCCGCATCGGCGGTCATGTGCCCACGCTGGAGCCGCGCCACTGCAGCTTCTTGCGGAGCACCGAGAAGTAGCTGTAGCCGGGAAGCAGGATCAACCGCACGTTCTTCGGGCTGCGCTGGATGACGAGCCGGTCGCCCTGTTCCACGAAATGTTCTTCCTGTCCGTCGATCGACAGCAGCAGTTTCTTCTGCGCGCTTGTCACGCCGATGGAGATCGCGCTGTGGTCGGGCACAACGATGGGGCGGGCGCTGAGCGCGTGCGGGCAGATCACGTTGATCAGCAGGGCCCGGGTTTCCGGGTGGAGGATCGGTCCGCCGGCCGACATCGAATGGCCGGTCGTCCCCGTCGGCGTCGAGACGATGATCCCGTCGCAGCGGTACGACGTGATCTGCTCGCCGTTGATCGACGCGTCGAACGTGATGATGCGCGACGATTGTCCCCAGCCCACGACGATGTCGTTCAGCGCGCGGTAGCGGCCCAGCACGCGCCGACCACGCAGGAGCCGGCAGTCGGCGACGGTGCGGTCCGAAATCAAGTAGCGGTCGCGGGCCAGGCTCTCAAGGCCCTTTTCAAGGTCCTCTTCCGGCACGCTCGTAAGAAAACCAAGTTTGCCGAGGTTTACGCCCAGGACCGGCGTGCTGGATCCTTGCAGCATCCGCGCGGCGCGCAGGATCGTACCGTCGCCGCCGAGCGCGATGAGTGCGTCGATCCGGCGCGGGAACTGCGACGGAGAGACCTGCATGGCGGAACGCAGCGCGCCCACCATCGGGCCCGCCGTTACCAGCCGGATGCCCAGTTCGGCCGCTTTCCTTTCCAACCGCTGCAGTGCGGGCAGCGCCTCTGGCTTGTCGCGGTTGGCAATGACGCCGATCTTCTTCATGACCAAAAGCCTGTGACAAGAATCGAATATGCCGCGCTGCGGCAAGTTGCAAGCGGATCCAGGCGCGCCGATGCAGGCGATGCCCAAGCACATCGCCGCAGCCCGGAGGGTTGGAGCGAAAAAAGACCATCTCCAGCGTTGGCGCTCCTTGACAGAGCGCTTGCGCCATGCCTTCGTCGCGCCGCCTT
The DNA here is from genome assembly GCA_043802525.1 of bacterium. Lineage (GTDB taxonomy): Bacteria > Verrucomicrobiota > Kiritimatiellia > CAIVKH01 > CAIVKH01 > JAZDKY01. The sequence continues at coordinate 13,042 of JAZDKY010000068.1, read as the reverse complement.
GCAGCTGGTTATTTTGCGCTCCAACGCGACATATCCGATTCTTGTCACAGGCTTTTAATCCAATAGGCCAGGAATTCCGTATTCCCCGCGGGCCCCTTAAGCGGCGAGGGGCATACGCCTTGCCATCTCAGCCCGGCGCATCGTTCGCCGGACTCTTTCACGCGCGCGATGACGTCCTCGTGCACGGCGGGATCGCGGACCACGCCGCCTTTCCCGACCTGCTCGCGGCCCGCCTCGAACTGGGGCTTGATCAGTGAAATCACCCGTGCGCCGCCCGCGAGCACCTGTGTAACAGCGGGTAGGAGGAGGGTCAAGGAGATGAAGGACGCGTCGATGACAGCCAGCGCGGCCTTTTCGGGCAGGCTCTCCGCCGTGAGATACCGCGCGTTGATGCCCTCCATCACGATGACGCGGGGATCGTTGCGCAGTTTCCAGTGCAACTGGCCCTGGCCCACGTCGATCGCATAGACCCGTGCCGCGCCGTGCTGGAGCAGGCAGTCGGTGAAGCCGCCCGTCGATGCGCCGACATCGGCGCACATGAGACCGGTAGGATCGATGTTGAAGTGGAGCAGGGCACCTTCGAGTTTTTCGCCGCCCCGGCTGACAAACCGGATCGGTCCATCGACGCTCACGTCGGCGTCTGCCGGATAGGTATGGCCCGGCTTGGAGTGGACCTGTCCGGCCACGCGCACGTGCCCGCCGATAATCAGCCGCTGTGCCTTTTCACGGCTCTCAGCGAGCCCGCGTTGGACGAGGAGCAGGTCGAGGCGGATCGATGACATGGAGTGATGGAGTACTGGAGTGCTGGAGTGATGTGAAGAACTAATTGATGGACCCCATCACTCCATCGCTCCATTACTCCAGTACTCCCTCTTCAGCGCATCACGGGCATCGTCTCGGTCACGATCTTCAACGTGGTTTCCTTTCCCAGCCGCCGCACCTTCATGTCGACCGTATCGCCGATCCGGCCTTTGAGCACGACATGCTGGACATCGCGGGGTTCGTCAATGGCCTGTCCATTGATCTCGACCAGGATGTCCCCTGCGCGGACGCCGGCCTTGTCGGCCGGTGCATTCCCGATGACTTCTTCCGCCACAACGCCGCCAGTCGTCAGGTTCATGGAAATGCCGATCCACGGCCGCTCCCAGCGCCCCGTTTTGATGATCGACTGCGCAACGCCCATCGCGAGGTTCGCGGGCACGGCGAATCCGATGCCGACGCTGCCGCCCGAGGTCGATTGGATGAGCGCGTTGACGCCGACCAGTTTTCCATCGACGTCGACGAGCGGTCCGCCGCTGTTGCCCGGGTTGACGGCGGCATCGGTCTGGATGAAATCCTCGTAGGGCAGGAGCCCGATCGAACGACCCTTCTGGCTGACGATGCCGAGTGTGACGCTGCTGCTGAGGCTGAACGGTGATCCGATTGCGATGACAAACTCACCCACGCGCACGCTGTCGGAATCTCCCGCCTCCACCGCGGTGAAGGTTTCCGCCCCGGCGCCCTCGATCTTGATGACCGCGAGGTCCGTGTACGGGTCGCGCCCGACCAACTTTGCCGGATACTTCGTGCCGTCATTCAGGACCACTTCGATCTCGCTGGCCTGGTCGATGACGTGGTTGTTGGTCAGGATGTAGCCGTCTTTCGAAATGATCACGCCCGAGCCCTGCCCGGCCAGTTTCTCCGGAATGCGGTAGTAATTGCCCCAGAAAGCGTCCTGCGCGATGTGGTATTGGGTCGCCTCGGTGCGAATGACGACGACCGACGGCATGACCTTGTCCACCGTGTCTGCGATATCGCTTCCGAACTGCTTCAGCGCTCCCGTCGATGCGGCGGGAGCGGTCTGGCCGGCCAGAAACAGGCCCGCAACGATCGGCGCGAAGCAGCGACGTGAACACAATCTCATACGTCAGAGAGACAGGCCGCCGCCGGAAATGTTCAACCGGCAGTCTTCTCGCCGGGGGTGAACGGCTCCGTGGTGACCTCGTCGCCTTTCTTCACGAGCACCTCGATCTTGCGCTCCACCTCGTTCAGCTTCTTTGTGCACAACTTGACGAGCTGGGAGCCTTCCTCAAAATGCGCCATCATTCCGTCGAGGCTCAGGTTGCCGCCTTCCATTTCGGAAACGATCTTCTCCAGGCGCGCGAGTGCCTTCTCGAAATCCGGCGCGGGTGGGGGGCTACTTTTTGCGGGTTCGGTCATGGTCTTCTCCCTTCTTCTGGTCGGTAACGGTTGACGTGAATGAGCCCTGGTGCAGCCGGGTTTCCACCGCATCCCCGGCCCGGACGTCCGCGGCATCGCGCAGGATGCGGCCATCGGAGCCTGACGTGATGCTGAACCCGCGCTCGAGAACGGCCAGCGGACTCAGCGCCCGCAACTGCGACGCGTAGCGTCCGACATCCTGCCTGCAGCGCTGGACCGACAGTTCCATTCGATGGTGCAAGGACTGGGTCAGGGCATCCGTTCGCTGCTGGCGCTGGATATAGGCGCCCCGCAGCTCGTTCACGAGGCCCATCTTCAGGCCATCAATGCGCTGGAGGAAGTGCTTCAACAGATTGTGCGGCTCGCGGAAAACATAGCTGGTGCCGGCGCGTGTCACCCGGTTGCGAAGCTCCAGCGCGCGTGTCTGCAGGGCCCGTACGAGGCTGCGCTCCGCGTTGTGCAGCGTTTCTTCGAAGGCCTCCTTGCGGCCCACGACCAGTTCCGCCGCGGCGGACGGTGTCGGTGCGCGCACGTCGGCTACATAGTCGCTGATGGTCACGTCGGGTTCGTGGCCGACCGCTGAAATCACCGGAATAGTGGACCGCGCGATCGCCCGCGCCACGACCTCCTCGTTGAATGCCCACAGGTCCTCGAGGCTTCCGCCCCCGCGGCCGACGATCATGACGTCGATCCCGCCCCGTCGGTTGAGAAGGTCGATGGCCGCCGCGATATCCTGTGCTGCGCCTTCACCCTGGACGCGCACGGGCACCAGGACAATGTGCAGGTTCGGGTAGCGCCGCGACAGGATGTGAAGCATGTCGCGGATGACGTCGCCCGTTCGCGACGTGACGATGCCGATATGGCGGGGGAGCAGGGGCAGGGGCTTCTTCCGCGCCGATTCGAAGAGGCCCTCCTTCGAGAGTTTTTCTTTCAGCTTATCGAACTGTTCCTGCAGCGTGCCCTTGCCGACGGCCTCGATTCTTTCGACGATGATCTGAAATTCGCTCCGGAGCGGGTAGGCTGAAATCCGGCCATAGGCGCGCACGGTGATGCCGTTGGCCGGCTGGACGGTGAGCCCGCGCTGGCTGCCGCGAAACATCGCGGCCTTGATCAGGCCCTCGGTGTCCTTCAGCGAGAAATACATGTGTCCGGAGGAATGGAGCAGGAAATTGGAGATTTCTCCCTCGATCCAGACGTTTCCAATCTCGTTCTCCAGCGTCGTCTTGATCAGCCGGGTGATCTCGGCGACGCGGTAGATCTTGCGTTGCTTGGGCGGCGGCGGTGCAGCGCTGGAAAACAGGTCGTCCATGACGTGTCAGCTAATTCAACCACGAATAGACCCGCCGTCGCCAAGGCTATGGCGGGCAGACACGAATACTCACGAATTCGGAAGTTGAACCACGGAACACACAGAACACACGGAAAGAAAGATCTCAAGCATAATGCGGCAATTCGTGGTTGAAATTCCTACGCGTCGAGCTTTTCCCGGAACCGCTTGATCTTCGACGCGCGGCCGGTCTTGGGGTCGACGTGGATGATCACGCCTTCCATCGCGACGTCGTTTTTCGCCACCTCGAAGCGGGTCGGCATGCCCGTGATGAATTTCTCGAGCACGGACGGCAGGTCGCGGCCGAGCACCGAATCCTTGGGACCCGTCATGCCCAGCTCCGTGATATAGGCCGTGCCCTTGGGCAAAATCGCCTCGTCCGAGGTCTGCACGTGCGTATGCGTGCCCGCGACCGAGCTGACGCGGCCGTCGAGGTAGCGCCCGATCGCGATCTTCTCCGACGTTGCTTCGGCGTGGATCTCGACCATGATGACTTTCCCGAAATCCGCGCCTGTTTTGAGGATCGCGTCCACGGTCCGGAACGGGCAATCCATCGGGGGCATGAACACGCGGCCGATGAGGTTGATCACCGTGACCTTGCCGTGCGGCGTGTCGACCGCGATCCAGCCCCGGCCCGGACAGCCCGGCGCGAAGTTGGCAGGCCGGATAAGCCGCGATTCGACCCCGATGTGGCCGATGATCTCTTTCTGGTCCCACGTATGATCGCCGAGCGTAATGACGTTGGCGCCCGCGGCGAACAGCTCGTCGCAGATCGACGGCGTGATCCCGCGCCCGCCTGCGGCGTTCTCGCCGTTCACGACGACGAAGTCGATCTGCTCCTTCTCGCGGAGCTTCGGCACAATCTTTGCAAACGCCACGCGGCCCGCCGAGCCGACAATGTCGCCGATGTGGAGGATGCGCATGCAAGGAACTGTAGAGTGTCGGGTGTCGGGTGTCGAGTGGAGGGAGTCCCCTCCACACTCCACCACTCCACACTCGGCACTTGCCACTCGCCCGCGCTAGCGGGCGAACTCCACGCACCTGGTCTCGCGCACGACGGTAACCTTGATCTGGCCGGGGTAGTCGAGATCCTGTTCAATTTGCTTGCTGATGTTGCGCGCCATCTGCATCGCTTCGTTGTCGTCGATTTTCCCGGGCTGCACGATGACCCGGATTTCGCGCCCGGCCTGGATCGCGTAGGACTTCTCGACGCCGCGGTAGCTGTTCGCGATCTGCTCGAGGTTCTCGAGACGCTTCAGGTAGAGTTCTGTCGTTTCCGACCGCGCACCCGGTCGCGCGGCGGTGATGGCGTCCCCGGCCTTGGTCAGCACGGCGTACAGGCTCTGTGCCTCGACGTCGTTGTGATGGGCCGCGACGGCATTGCAAACAACTTCGATCTCGCCATGGCGCTTCAGGAATTCCGCGCCTATGAGCGCGTGGCCGCCTTCCGTGTCATGGTCCATCGCCTTGCCGATGTCGTGCACCAGCGCGATCCGCTTGGCCAGCGCGACATCCAGGCCCAGTTCCGCCGCCATCATGCCCATGAGGTGGGCCATTTCGATCGAATGTTTCAGGACGTTCTGTCCATAACTGTGGCGGTATCGGAGCCGGCCGACCATCCGGACCACTTCGGGGTCCACGCGCTGGAGATTCAGCTCGATGATGGCCTCCTCGCCGGCCTTGCGGACGTTTTCGTCGATCTCCGACTGGACCTTCTGCACCACGTCCTCGATGCGCGAGGGGTGGACGCGCCCGTCCGCCATCAGCCGTTCGAGCGACTGCCGCGCGACTTCGCGGCGGAGCGGGTCGAATCCCGATACGACGACGACGCCCGGCGTGTCGTCGATCAGGAGGTTGACGCCGGTGGCGGCCTCGAGGGCGCGGATGTTCCGGCCTTCGCGGCCGATCAGGCGGCCTTTCATCTCCTCGTTGGGGAGGTTGATCGTGCACGTGGTCATTTCGTTGACCTGGTCGGCCGCATAGCGCTCGATCGCCGTGGCGATGATCTTGCGCGCATCGACTTGGGCCGTGCGCAGCGCCTCCTCGTGCAGGCGCCGGATCAGCGCGCTGCATTCCTGCTGCAGCTCCGCGTCGAGGCTTTGCATGAGTGTGCGCTTGGCCTCGTCGACGGTAAGGCCCGCCAGTTGGCCGAGGCGGGCATGCGTTTCCGCAACAGCCTTCTTCATCTCCTCCTGCCGCTGCAGGAGGTTCTGTTTCTCCTCGTCGATCCCGGCGAGGCGGTTGTCGATCGACTGCTCCTTCTTGTCGAGCATCGCTATCTTGCGGTCGAGTGTAAGCTCGCGCTGGTTGATCCGTTCTTCGACGGAGATCAGTTCCTGTCGCCGCGCCCAGGTCGACTTCTCGAACTCTTCCTTGGCCTTGAGGACTTCGTCCTTCGCCTGCAACTGGCCTTCCCGGATCAGCGCCTCCTGCTCGCGCCGCGCCCGTTCCAGGATCGCCCGAGCCGTATTGGATGCGGCCACAAACTGCATGCGGTTGACGATGGCGTGTATGCCGTACCCGAGCCCGACGCCGACGATCCAGTACAGTGCCGGGAGCAACCACGGAATCTCAATGGGCATGATGTCTTCCATCGCAACCCTCCTGCCGTTGCGGTCGTTGAGCGTGGAGCGTATGAGCGTCGGAGCGTAAGCAAACGCTCCCCCGCTCTAACGCTCCCACGCTCCACGAACCGGTCGGCTTCGTTTCATTCTTTTTTTTCGTTTTGGAAATCATTTGGGTCGGTAGATCTGCCGCTCCGTGACGATCAGGTCGACCTCGCAGTCGTGCTCCTCTGCGGGCACGGCCGCCAATTTCTGGCACTCGAACGCGATGCAGACGCTGATGCCGGGGAACCCGGTGAGGATGCGGTCGAAATGGCCGCCGCCGTGGCCCAGGCGCCGCCCGTATTCGTCGAACGCCACCGCCGGCACGATCATCGCGTCGATGTCCGACGGCGTCATCCACTGCGGCGTGCGCGGCTCGGGCACCCCGTACGGACCCATCACCATCGGGTCGCCCGCGTTGTACCAGCTCATGGCATAGTCCTTCTTCCCGGGCCGGTAGGCGGGCACGCAGATGCGCTTTCCGGCTTTGCGGCACGCGGCGATGATGGCGCCGGTCTGGGCCTCCGTGGGCAGGGCAACGTAGCAGCCGACGACCTCGGCCCTGGCGAATTCATCGAGGCCGATGACCGTGTCCTGGATCTTCCGGCTCGCTTGGAGGATCCACGCCGGGTCCAGCTCGATCATCCGCAGCCGCACGGCTTCGCGCGACGATTCCTTCGGGTCTAGGTGTTTTGCTTTTTCTGCTGCCATCGCAGCGTCTCCAGTTGCTCGAGCCGTTTCTTGATTCGTTCTTCAAATCCCTGCGAGGTCGGACGGTAGTACATCTTCGACGTCGGGACGTACTCCTGGTCGACGAAGTGTCCCTCGAAATCGTGCGCGTAGTGGTAGCCCTCGTGGCCAAGCGTTTTGGCCGCGGTCTTGTGCGACGCGTCGCGCAGGTGTTTCGGCACGGGCAGCGTTCGCCCCTCCTTGATGTCCTTGAGGGCCTCCTCGATGCCGAGGTACGCGGCGTTGCTCTTGGGCGCGCACGCGAGGTAGGTCGTTGCCTGCGCGAGGATGATCCGCGCCTCCGGCATGCCGACGAAATCGACCGCTGCCATCGCCGACACGGTCAGATTCAGCGCGGTCGGGTCGGCAAGGCCGACGTCCTCCGATGCCAGGATGACGAGGCGCCGCGCGATGAAGCGCGGATCCTCCCCCGCGTAGAGCATCTTGGCGAGCCAGTACAATGCCGCGTTCGGGTCGGACCCGCGCACGCTCTTGATGAACGCGGAAATGGTGTCGTAGTGTCCGTCCTCGTCGTGGTCGTACACGACAGCCTTTTTCTGGATGGATTCCTCCATGACCGCGCGGGTCAGCCGGACCTGCCCGTCGGGTCCGGGCGGTGTGGTCAGCGCGGCAATCTCCAGCGCGTTCAGCGCGCGCCGGGCGTCGCCCTCGCAGACCCGCGCGAGGTGTTGTAGCGCGTCCGGGTCGGCGGCGACCGGTTTCGCGGCCAGGCCGTCCGGGTGTTTCAAGGCGCGCTCCAGCAGCGTGACGACCGCGTCCTCGCTCAGCGGTTCGAGCTGGAAAATCTGCGAGCGCGACGTGAGCGGGCTGTTGATGAAGAAAAAGGGATTATGCGTTGTCGCGCCGATCAGCGTGATGCTGCCGTCTTCGACGTAGGGCAGGAGCACGTCCTGCTGCGCCTTGTTGAAGCGGTGGATCTCGTCAATGAACAGGATGGTCTCGCGTCCGTGCAGCTTCCTGCGCTGCTGGGCGGACTCGAGGAGTATGCGGAGTGTCGCGACATTGGCGAGCACGCCGCTCGTGCGGTTGAAATTGCGGCGGGTGACGCGCGCGATGACTTCGGCCAGCGAGGTTTTGCCACAGCCGGGCGGGCCGTAGAGGATGAGGCTGCCGAGGCGGTCCGCCTCGATCGCGCGCCGGAGCAGCTTGCCCGGGCCGAGGATAGGATCCTGGCCGACCACGTCCTCCAGCGCCTGTGGCCGCATCCGGGTCGCCAACGGCGGCGGCGTGCTTGCCGGTTCCACCCGGTTGTCCCGATCCTCAGCCTGTTCAAACAAATCCATCTTTGGTTCCGCCGCCTTTCTCTTTTTCGCGCCGCGCGAAAAAGAGGATCATTTTTTTTCGGCGGAGCCGAAAAAAATACCCCACCACAAGTCGTTGCGGGCTGAGTCTCTGACACCTCGTAATCGAGGTGGGTGCTCTGCCGGGCGGGTTCCGAGTTCCTCCGGAGAGGACATGCGGGCACCGACCGGACTCGAACTCCCTTATTGTAGTTAATGGGTCAGAGACGATTGACCCCTTCACGAACAAGGCAGGGTATTTTCTTCGCCCCCGGAGCTTTGCAGCCCCGGAGGAAAATTGTTTCCCTAAACTAGGAAAGAACCATCTCCCTGGGGGAGTAGACGGAATGCAACGCTCGATCGAACCCGGTATCAACTCGTTGGTCAGTCAGCAGCTTGATCAGGAACTTCAGCACGGTTTCATTCATGCCCGCCCGGCGCAAGACCGCGGCGGCGTTCAGCGTTTCATGAGGTTCAGCGAGGACTGGACTGGAGTAGATCACCGCCGGCTCGGAGTTCATGCCGGTCAGTATCCGTATCAGCGTTTCAAACCATCTGGTAAGCAAGGGAATCATACACAGCCTTGTTCACGACCACTCTCGAACGATTTCAACCCTCCCGGATTTCAATTTCAAGGGACTGCTTTAATGCATCTTTTACACGGTTATGATACCCGTTCGCTTCTTCGTCCGTCAAGGTGCGGCTGCCCGATCTGTAGGTGAGCGAGTAGGCGACGCTTTTCCGGCCGCGGCCGATCGATTCCCCGCTGAAAATGTCAAAAATCCGGACCCGTTCCAGCTCCGCCGGCGCGGCCTGGCGGATGATCCGCTCGATATCCGCGTTCCGAACCCGGTCGCTGACGATCATCGCAATGTCGCGCACGACGCACGGATACGGAGGAATCGCCGCGTAGACGCGCGGCGCGAAGGCATTGCGGAGCAGGGGTTCGACCCTGACGGTCAGCACAGCCACCGGATCCGTCAGCCGCCATTCTTTGCGGACCGCTTCTTTCACAATGCCGAGTTCGCCGATCACCGCGCCGCCTGCGCTGATCGAGACGGTCTGCCCTGCCTTGAAGCAGGGCCGCGACGCATCCGCCATGGACCAATCCGCCAGTTGCTGGGCCCGGGCCAGGCTTTCCCATATCCCCTTGAGCCACAGGAATTGCTCCTCGTCCTGCACCGGTTTGCGGCGGTTCAGATGGTCGCGCCCGACCGGGCCCATGAGGCCGATGCAAAGCGCCGTGTGCTCGCCCTCACGCGAAAACACCCGCCCGATTTCGAACAACGCCGCGGCATCGATCTGCCGCGCCCGGTTCCGGCCCAGTGTCTCCACGACCTGCGGCACAAGCGACGGACGGAGGATCGATTGATCGGCGCTGACGGGGTTCGGCAGGACGATCCGTACGGCCTTGTCCGACGCGTCGAACAGGTCCAGGAGGTTTTCCGAGACGAGGCTGTAATTCATGATTTCCTGCAGGCCCAGCGCGACAAGGTGGGAGCGCAACAGCCCCAGCGCTTTCGAGGCGCGGTCATCACCCGCGTCGATCTGCGCGCGCGGCGTCGGTGTCGGGATCTTGTCCAGGCCATGCACGCGCGCGAATTCCTCGACGAGGTCGACCTCGGACTCCAGGTCGCCGCGGAACGACGGGGCAATCACCGTGCAGGAGGTCGCGTCGCCTTTCTCCACGCCCAGTTCCAGTGCCTGGAAGAGGCCGGTGATATCGTCGTTCGACGCCTCGACACCCGACACGGACCGGATCGTGTCGAACCGGCACAAAATCTTCCGCGGTTGCGGCGGGGCAGGGTAGACGTCGACCACGCCCGGCACGATCGTCGCGCCCGCGTGCTCGGCCATCAGCGCCGCGGCGCGGCGGCTGGCCCACTCAACGCCGCCGATGTCGACGCCGCGCTCGAAGCGGTAGGAGGATTCGGTCGAAAGGCCGATCTTGCGCGAAGTCGCACGGATGTCGTTTGCTTTGAAGCAGGCGCTCTCGAGCAGCACGGTCTGCGTCGTGTCGCGGATCTCGCTGCCCGCGCCGCCCATCACGCCCGCCAGCGCGACCGGGTGCTCGGCGTCGGCGATGACCAGCATCGCGGGGTCCAGTTCACGGTCGATCCCATCCAGCGTCGCCATCTTCTCGCCCGCGCGCGCGCGGCGCACGACGATGCGGCCTTCTTTCAGGAGCGACTGGTCGAACGCGTGGAGCGGCTGCCCGCATTCGATCATGACGTAGTTCGTGATATCGACGACGTTGTTGATCGGCCGGATGCCCGCCAGCTTCAACCTGTTCTGCATCCACGCCGGCGAGGGCCCGATCTGTACACCGTCGAGGATACGCGCCGTGTAACGGGGACATGCCGCGAAGTCCTCGACGGTGACAAGTGGCGAGTGTCGGGTGTCGGGTGGTGGATCGACCTGCGGCAATTTGACCTGTCGTCGGTACATCGCCGCGAGTTCCCGGGCGACACCGATCAGGCTGAGGCAATCCGGCCGGTTCGGCGTGATCTCGAGGTCGAACACCGTCTCGGGCGGGCCGAGGACTTCGGCAAGGGGCGTGCCGGGGGCGATTGCCGCATCAAGGGTCATCAGCCCGGCGTGATCGTCGGAAAGCTTCAGTTCCACTTCCGAGCAAAGCATGCCGAACGACTCCACGCCGCGGAGCTTCGCCTGCTTGATCTTTGTGCCGTCGGGCATCGTCACGCCGGCCGGAGCGAACGGGTACTTGCCGCCCGCCTTCACGTTCGGCGCGCCGCAGACGACCTGGAGTTCCTGTTCCCCGTCGAAGACGCGGCAGACGGACAGCTTGTCCGCGTTCGGGTGCTTCTCGACCGTGCGCACATCGCCGACGATCATCCCGTCGTACGCCGCGCCAATCGTTTCGATGCCCTCCACCTCGATCCCTGCAAAGGTCAGCCGGTCCGCGACCTGTTGCGGAGTCTCGGTAATGTCGACGTAGTCTTTTAGCCAGCTAAGCGGTGCTTTCATGATTCTGCCTGGATGACGCGAAGCGACGGTATCGCTTTATCGCGTAGGATGTCAAAATGAGCGTCACGGCAAAACACCGGCAACCCGGCGGCCGCGGTCGCGGTCGCGACGAAAATATCGTTACGTGGCGCCTTGGCGCCCTTTCGCGTCAGCGTGTCGAAGAAAATGATGACTTCCATGCATCCGAATCACCAAGAATCCGGATCTGCGAAGTGCGGCAATAAGCTCGCGTCCAGTCAGCCGAGTTTTTCGAGGCATTTCTAGACCTCGACTCGCTGTACGCCGATAAATTGAGAAGGCTTGGAGAAGTCGCCCTCGACTTCCACGCAAAGTTCAATGGCCTCACGGATACGTTTCATCAGAGCATCGAGGGACTTTGCCTGGGTGTGGCAACCTTTTAGTTCTGGGACAGTTGCAATGAAATAGCCGTCACTGTCCTTTTCGATAATCACGTTGTACTCGCGTTTCATGGCTTTCATGTCTGATGGAAAGGATACCGGTATCGGATCACCTCTTCAAGGCTCGCTAGTCCGGGCTTTAGGGTCAGCCCTGAATGGCGCTTACTTAAGCCCCCTTTGGGACGGTGCGTGCATGTCTTTCTGAAGACCCGCTTCGGTGCGAGACCGTCGCGAAAGTCGGCCAACGGCGGCACTGACGGTTGAGTAGTCCACGCCGCCACGCCAACAAAATGCGACCACACACGCCTACCAAAGGGACACCGTCTTGTGATCAGGCAAAAGCAAGGCGAAGTCTCCATGCTGCGTTGTGCAGTTGCTTGTCTGCCGTCCAGAGGGGCATGTGGCTGAGTGCGGCAGAGGCGAGTACGTGAACATCGGTGTATCCGAGCCCAAGGCCCATCAAGCGATGATTGTCTATGAACCGAAGCACTTCGTCGTTTTCGGCGACCGTGGCTGCGGGCAATGCCTGCAGGAGGCTCAGGATCTCTCGCCGATTCTTGATGTTGCCGCAAGCTAGTTCGCCCACGACAAATGGGTGTGTAGCTACTTCACCCTCAAGTAACAGCGAGGCAAGCTTCGGATGTCCAATTCTGAGGTGTTCGACCCAGAGGGATGTATCCACAAGAATCGGTGTCATCGTGCCGCCAACCTGCGACGGGGTATGGGCTGAAGCGAGCGCTCGCTAGATCCCAGTTCGGCAAGCCTTTTGCTGCTGGCTCGCGCGATCAAAGCCTGGAGGCCAAGTCGAACGAGAGAGGTCTTTTCGCGTATGCCCGTCAGTTTCGCTGCCTGCGCGAGAATGCCGTCGTCGATATGGAGTGTTGTTCTCATGCATATGAATATGCACGTTCTGTGCATATTTGTCAAGCGGTTGAATAGGCGGTTGAATAGGGGTCAGGTCTTTGCATTTGACAACTCGCGCTTCAATGCGTGCAGGTTGAATAGGGGTCAGGTCTTTGCATTTGACAACTCGCGCTTCAATGCGTGCATGTCTTTCTGAAGACCCGCTTCGGTGCGAGCCTGCCGCGAAAGTCGGCCAACGGCGGCGCTGACGGTTGAGTCGTCCACGCCGCCTGCCCAGGAAGCAAGGGTCGCAAGCGACAGCCCGCCGTACCGGTGACCCGACCACAAGACCAAGTCTCGCCCGTTGTCACCGTGTCGGTCGCTGAATGTGGCACCGGGCTCGCCTTTAAGTCGCTCCACGGCCCTCACGACCTGGGCCAGATCAACGCGTGACTCGAAACCGCTCCGCCGACCGCGTCCGCTTGTGCAAACCCAACGCCGCGACTCGCGCGGGATTCAAATGGATGTACGTGCTGGCTTCCAGGACCCACGCCCCCTCGCCCTCGATAAGCACGCCATGGAATCGGCCTTGGAAGAGGTGACCGCTGCGCCGATGCGCTGCGTTGAACCAAGCCCCGTAGCTCAGATTCA
>JAZDKY010000067.1:0-13442 GCA_043802525.1 bacterium | reverse complement strand
TGCTTCCCCCATGTCGAGCAGATCGCACAACTCTATCGGCACATCGGCAAACACAAGCCCGAGACGGTGCATCTGCTCAGCAGCCTGCCGCCGGAGCGCGTGAACGCGGCGCAATGGCTTCGGACCATCCGTGAGTATTGGAGCGTCGAGGGTGGACTGCATCAACGCCTTGACGCGTCGACCAACGAAGATCAGTGCCGCGTCCGCGACCGCAACGCCGTTTGGGTCTTGGGTATGTTCCGCCGTCTGGCGGTCAGTCTCTTCGCCGAATGGCGTTCACGCGACGCGAAACGGAAGCATGCCACCATGACCGATTTCCAATCCGATATGGGTGCCGAACACGCATCGCCCGCAATGCGTTTCACCACATCACGTTACCCCGCGTTCAAAACCCGTTCGTGAATAAGCCATGCAGGTCCGCGGCGCTTCGCAGAAGCGCCTCTACATCAGGACCGAGACCTGATAAACAAACAGGTCATTATGAAAGCCCATCATCTACTGATCCTGTCGCTTTTCATTGCTGTTCACCCGCTGCGGGCGGAATCCGTGAGCGTTTCAGCTTCCTCTTCCGAGATCGCATCTGCGTTCCCGCCCGCAAATGCCGCTGATGGCAATCCCGCCACGCGGTGGAGTAGCCGGTTCAACGACGACGAGTGGCTGATTGTCGACTACGGCAAGCAGCGGGACCTCGTCGGCCTATCCCTTCACTGGGAAGCGGCGAATGCCCAGAAGTATGCCGTCGAGGTTTCGAGCAACGGCAGGACGTGGCGGACGGTCTACCGGGAGGACGCCGGGCATGGCGGCGTGGAGGACATCTATTTCGGGCGCCAGCGCTGCCGGTACCTGAAACTGAAGTTCCTTCAGCGTGCGACGGCCTGGGGCTATTCGCTCTGGGAAATTCTTCCAAAAGGAGTGGACGAAGAGCTACGGCTGACGGCGTCGTCCGCGGCGCCCGGAACCGAAGCCGGAAAAATACTCGATGGCGATCCGGCGACGTACTGGAAGCCTGCGTCGGACGGTGCGGCATGGGTCGCGCTGAGTTTCCCGGGCGATCGCCTCATCGCGGGTGTCGGCGTCGAAGGCGTGGACGCGCCGGAACAGTCGTGGAACCTCGAAATTTCGAAGGACGGTACGAACTGGATTCAAACAGGGGCGTGGAGCCGGCAGGCAGAGCGCTCCGTCTGCCTGATCGGAAAAGCCGCGGTGCGCCACGTGCGGCTTGTCCGTCACGCCGGCACGGAAGGCCTCGGAGAGGTCTGCGTTCTCGACTGGGCGAATGTTGCCTCCGAGTCCGCGCTGGAAATCGTGCGCGGCCTCGCGGGCATGGAGGGGAGTCCAACGAAAATCCACGTGGGCCGTGACGGCAGTTTCGTCGCCGAACCGCACAACGGCCAGATTGGCGTCGCGGCCTACGATCCCGATGCGGATATTCTCTACACGCCGGAGACGATGGTGACCGACTGGTCGCTCGAAGACGGCCGACTCCCGTTCAACGATATCCGCTGGCGCGCCGGCGGCCTCACGGCCGACACCGTCATCTTCGCGGAGAACTACAACGGCCATGAGCTGACGTACGCGCGCAGCGTCCTGTCCAACGCAACGGATCGCGCGCGCAGGGTCACGATGCTGGTGACCGTCCGCCCGAGTTCGATCAACGCCGAACGCGCGAAGGCGCTCCACAACGTGGCGCGACCCGCGCAGGATCGCCTGGTTATGGACGGCGCGGGCCTGGTCCGTGTGCAATGGCCGGACGGGCAGGAGCCCTCAACCGCCGGTGAATTGTCCGCGCTCGGGATTCACCTCCTTGCGACAACCGACAACATGGATGTTCGTTCACCGAATGACTGCGGCGCCGCCGGACGCGACGTGGAATTGGGGCCCGGGGAGGCGGTCGCCTGCACGGTCTGGGTTCCGTCCGGCCCGGTCGACGCGCAGTTTGAATTTCCCGATGTGGAAGCGCGGCACCGCGCGCTGCGCGACGCATGGCGGGCGCGGGCGCCGATCGTGCTCAAGGTTCCGGACAAACGCTACGAGGACTTTTCTACTCATCCATCTACTACCTCTTGTTGCTGTCCACGACGGACGAGATCTGGCCTGGACCGGTGAATTATCGCACGTTCTTCCTGCACGATTCCGTGGAGATGGTCGAGGCGCTCGACAAGGCGGGCGTGCGCGACGTGCCCATCCGGATGCTGCGCAGGTTCCAGTACAACCTGACCGACAACTACCTCGACGGGCTCGGCGGGCTGGCCTACGGCCTGTACATCCACTATGCACTGACCGGGGACCGCGCCTATCTTGACGAGATGTACCCGCGGATCCGCGGCGCCTGTGAGCTGATACGGAAGCTGAGGCACGAGCACATGGCCGAGTCGACCAACAATCCTGCGCTGGCGGGGTTGATGCCCACGAGCGCCAGCCAGGACAATTTCAACAAGCGCGCGCATCTCTACCAGGACAACTGGTGGAGCTGTGTAGGCCTTCGCGCGGGCGCGCGGGCGGCACAGGCGATGGGCCGTGATGAGGATGCGGCATGGATCAACAAGGAATGCGACGGCCTTTTCGACGCGTCCATGAAGAGCATCCGCGCCGTCATGAAGCGCGAAAAAGTGGACTATGTGCCTGCCTTTGCCGACGCGTGGCCGCACGAGGACCGGATTGTCGATGCGGACCACCGGATTCTTGGCGAGGCGCAGATGGCCTCCGCGCACCGGCCGCTCTGGTCGCCCGGGCTTTCCCTGGGATTGAAAGCGCCGAAGGATCTTTTCGCGAAGTCCTACCGCGCCTACTGGAAACGCGCGGGCTCATTCAGCGGCTTCGACGGAGCCTGGTTCGTCGAGTACGAGAAAGTGTTCTGGGGCTACAACCTGCAACTCGCGCGGCCGCTGCCGTTCCTCGGGCTGAACGAGATCGCCCTGTTGAATCTCAAGTGGAGCGTGGAGAATCCATCCTGTCCCGGCGCGTGGATGGAGGCGATGAAGAGCCGGAAGAACAGGGAGGGGCGGTATGAACTCGCCCCCGGGATCATCGGCGACGTGCCGCACGGGTGGGTTGCGGCGCACTATGTCCTGCTGCTCCGAGACATGCTCGCGCGCGAGGAGGGCGACCGGCTTCACGTCCTGGCGTGCGTGCCGCCGGAATGGTTCGCTGACGGCAAGACGATCGAATTGCGCAACGCGCCGACTATGTTCGGGCTCCTTGACCTGCAGGTGAAGAGTGAGCGCAACCGCGGCCGGATTTTTGTCCACATCAACGCCGAACGCCCGCCCGTAGGCGGTTGGGTCGTGACCTTGCCCGACAGTGCCAACGTCGGGAAGATCCTGGTCGACGGCGAGGAATACCACGGCGCCCGCGATCGCGACGTGCGCCTCCCGTCGTCAGCGCGCAAGGTGGAAATCGTCTACCGCTGAGCCGCAGGCATTGGGTGGTGGGGTTCTTTGGTTTGTCGTGTTCTTCGGGTAGGGCGTGCGGTCCCCGCGCGCCGTCCCTCGACAAGGCTCGGAACAGGCGGCGGGCCGGTCCCCGTCTTCGCTCGGAAGCTACGGCGAGGCACGCGGGCCGCCCTGTCAATCGGACTCGCCCGGTCGGCCTATCGAGGAATCAGGAACCCGGCCCGTCGCAGTCCCGCGAGGATGGTTTCGTTCTGGAGCACGAGGTTCCAGAGCAGGCCGGTGCGGAAGTTCTCGAGGAGCAGCAGCATGGGGCCGTGGTTGATGCCGTGGATTTCGTCCGAGAAGAAATCCTGGTCCAGGCTGTAGGAGTCAATGAATCCATAACCGCCCTCGAATTCGTCCTTCCATAGACGCCGGTAACCCGCGGCGTCCCGGTAACGGTAGTAGTGCTGCAGCGCGGCGAGGGATTCGGCGGTAGCGAACGGAACCGACATACCGGCCGCAAAGAGTCCAACCGTGCCGCCGCCGGGGTTCGGTCCCTCCCCGCACGGCGGTGCGCCCGCAACGCAGTAGGTAGACTTGTTGCCCGAGCAGGCGGTGAGGCCCCACGAGTGGGCGCCGAACGTGCGGTACGTCTTCGCGAGGTCCATGCAGTACTGGCGGTTCGCCAGGATGGCCTTTCGCGAGTTCTCCCAGACGTCAAATCCATGGCTATCCGCGCCGAGGAGCCGGAAATCGAGCCAGCAGTGGGCAAACGTGTACGTGAAAAGCGTGCCGGGCCGCGTGTAGACAATGTCCTTGATCTTCTTGTAGTCGCCGCGCGGGCGGTTGAAAGCATAGTAGTATTCCGGACCGAGCCGGAATTCCGGGTTTGGGGCGCTGATGGCAAGCAGGGTGACGAGAATCGCCTCGTCGGAATACCAGTCCCACGCGGAGTAGAACTTCCCGAAATCGTCTCCCTTTTCGGGGTCGGGTTCCCACGCCATGCGGATCCATTTCTTTTCTTCGTCCGCGAAGGCGCGCCAGTTCATGCGCGACATCATGAGGGCAGCCTGGTCTCTCACGCGGCCGCGAAAGTGTTCGCCTGCCGCGATCGCGCCCCACATCAGCAGCGCGGAGTCGATCGTCGACACGGTATCCTGATAACCGACCCGGCTGCGCGAGCCGTCGCCGTTCAGATAATGAAAGAAAAGACCCCAGCGCTTGTTGTCCTCGCGGTCGTTCAGGGTCTTGATCATCGTGAAGCAGCGCATTTCCGCATCGTCGCTGTCGATCCAGCCCCGCTCGGCGCCGATGCACATGGCGGAGAGGCCGAACCCGACCGCCGCGCAGCTGATGTAGGGGGCGATGTTCTTGTCGCGGGTCAGGTAGGTCGCCGGGTCGCACTCCTTCACGAAGTAGTGGAACGCGGCCTGGGTGGTCATTTCGATCAGCTGGTCGTCGTTCGGCATGTGGGGCCGCGCCGTGACGCGGGCGGAGGCGCCGTGGTAGTTACCCTGCTCGGTGACGGCGACGACCTCATATATGTAGGTGCGGCCGTTCTTGACCAGGCGGTCGATGAAGGAGGTCCGGTCCGGTCCCGTGGCGGCGATTTCGACAAAATCGGCGTTCGCGGAATCGGCGCGGAAGACCCGATAGCCGGCAACCCGCCCGGTCGGTGACGGGTTCCACTCGAGGTAGCAAACGCGGTCGCGGGCAACGACGCGGTTGATATGGGGTGCCGCCGGGAGCTCCCCGGCGGGGAGGCCTGACTCGATGAGCACAAAGGACAGGATTGGCTCGCCCACGATACCCGTCGCCGTGATATCCAGGCCCTCGTTATCCACACGGAAGACAAACGTCTTCAGCGCCGGAATCTTGACCCCGTGTTCGGCGGCGGGATCAAATTCCTGAAGGAGGACATAGCGGTTGAACCGGACGTTGAACACCCGTTGGTACGGGTGCAGCCGGCGCGGCTCGCAGAAGGCCAGGGTGATCCGGTACAGGCCGGGCTTGAGGTCGAAATGATAGGCGACATTGCCCTCGCGGAGGGTCCGGAAGGGCTCGGCCAGGTTCCGCGCCGCCACCCGGCAGATCCGGCCCTCGCGCCGGTAGCCCGCGCCGTTGCCGCGCTGGTAGGGGCGGTCAGCCACGAAACGGCAGTGTCTTTCGTCGGAAAGGGATGCCTTGCCACCCACATTGATGCCGAACGGAACGTCCAGTTCAGCCCCGCTTTTGGCTGGGAGAATCATGGTTGACGATCAATTTACCCATCTGGGGACTTATTGTTGACAGCCTCTGGTGCATCCGATAGGTTCACGCGCTTGTTTGCGAGGGAAAAGGGTTCATGAAGACGACTATTGCAAAAGAAGACGATCTCGCCCGCGCGTGGTTCCTGGTGGATGCCACCGAAAAGCCGGCCGGTCGGCTCGCGACGCGTATCGCGCACATCCTGCGCGGCAAGAACAAACCCACGTTCACGCCCCATGTCGATACCGGCGATTTTGTCGTCGTGATCAATGCGGAGAAGGTCAAGTTGACCGGCGCCAAGGACGAAAAGAAGATATACAAGAACTTTAGCGGCTACCCGGGCGGCCTCCAACTGCGCACGGCGGAAACGATCCGGGCGAAGAACCCGACGCGCATCCTTTCCCAAGCGGTCAAGGGCATGCTGCCCCGCAACCGGCTCAGCCGGCAGTTGATCACGCGGCTCAAGGTGTACGCGGGCCCCGAACACCCGCACGCGGCGCAGCAACCAAAGCCGCTCAGCATCATTTAGGACGGGAGCAACGAGGATGGCACACAAGATCACAGTCTACGAGGCGACCGGCCGTCGGAAAACCGCCGTGGCCCGCGTCCGCCTCGCGAACGGCGTCGGCAAGGTCATGGTCAACGATGTCGAAATCAAGAAGTACTTTCCGCTCGAAACGCTCCGGAATCTCGTCGAACAGCCCCTCAAGGCGACCGACACCCTGAAGCGGTTCGACATCCTCGCCTCCATCTCCGGCGGTGGCCTCACCGGCCAGGCCGGCGCGATGCGGCACGGCATCGCCCGCGCCCTCGTGATGGCGGACGAAGCCCTCAAGCAGCCGCTCAAGGAAGGTGGCTTCCTGACCCGCGATCCGAGAATGAAGGAACGTACGAAGCCTGGCCAGCCGGGTGCGCGCAAGCGGTTCCAGTTCTCGAAACGGTAGTCGCATCGTTACACTGGCTCGTGAACCCCGGATGTCTCTGGCATTCGGGGTTTTTCTTTGGTATGGAAACACATTCTGCACCGAAGAAAATTTAACCGCGGATTACGCGGATGGCGCGGATATGCAGAGTGATGCTTGATTACATCTTCGTTTCTGTATCTGAAAAAACATCAGCATAATCCGCGTAATCCGCGGCTAAATCAAATGCAGTCCGTATGAAGGTTGAAGAGCGGATCGTTTTACCGAAGAAATTCAGGGCCGCGGGCGTTGCCGCGAACATCAAGCGTAGCGGCGCGAAGGACATGGCTCTGATTGTTTCCGACACCCCGGCCGTCGCCGCGGGCCTGTTCACCACAAATCAGGTCAAGGCCGCCACGGTCCGGATCTGCCTCCAGCGCATCGCGCGGCAACGCGGGCGCGCCATCATCGCCAACTCCGGCAACGCCAATGCCTGCACCGGCGCACAGGGTCTCCGCGATGCGGATGCGATGACCGACCTGACCGCGAAGCAGCTCGGGATCGACAAGCAGGACGTGTACGTCTGCTCGACGGGGTCGATCGGCACGCCGCTGCCGATGGACAAAATCCGGGCCGGCATCGAAAAACTGGCGCCGACGCTTCGCGCCAGCGGCGGAAACAACGCGGCCGAAAGCATTTGCACCACCGACCGCTGGCCGAAAATCGGGACCGTCCGCCTGCGGATCGGCGGGAAACCGGTCATCGTCACCGCCATGGCCAAGGGTGCCGGCATGATCGAGCCGAACATGGCGACGATGCTTTGCTTTGTCCTGACCGATGCCGCGGTCCGGGCCGTCGACCTGCAGCACTGCCTGCGCGACGCGGTAAAGGAATCGTTCAACCGGATTTCGGTCGACGGCAACATGAGCACGAACGACGCCGTGCTCTTCTTCGCCAACGGCGCAGCGGGCAACAAGCCGCTCACGGCAAAGCACCGGGACTGGAAAACATTCTGTGCGGCCGTGCAGGCTCTGACGCTGAAACTGGCGCTAAGCATGGTGCGCGACGGCGAGGGCGCGACCAAGGTTATTGCGGTCCACGTGAAGAACGCGCGGAACGATCGCGAGGCCGACTTCGCGGCCCGGGCAGTCGCGAATTCGCTGCTCGTGAAGACGAGCTGGGCCGGTGACTACCCGAACTGGGGCCGGATCATGGACGCGATCGGGTACTCCAAGGCGAAAGTCGCGGAGGACAAGGTCGACATCGCGTACGGCACCATTGTCGCCGTGAAACGCGGCATATCCGCCGGCGCCGACGTGCACGCGCTAAGCCGGATCCAGAAACAAGAGCGGTTCGACCTCACCATCAATCTGAGGCTCGGGAAAGGCAACGCCACGGTCTACACGTGCGACATCGGGCACGAGTATGTCGACGTGAACGTCGACTACATCAAGATGCCGGGGAAGACGCCGACGTGAATTCAATCACGGTTGGGGTAGTGGCGGAGTTTGAATCTCGTCACGACATGGTAGGGCGTGCGGTCCCCGCGCGCCGCCTTCCGACGGGCCCGAGACAGGCGGCGGACCGGGACCCGCCTTCGCTCGGAAGCTACGGCGAGGCACGCGGTCCGCCCTACCAAGCAGGAGTCGAGATTCAGAACCGGCCACTACCCCGGATGGGCACGGATGCGGACGAATGGGAAATCCGTGTTCATCCGTGTCCATTCGTGGTTAACTTTCATCCGGAGAATCATGCAAGACGTGATCCATAAGGCGCAGGTGCTGATCGAGGCCCTGCCGTACATCCAGAAGTTCCGCGACGAAATCGTCGTCGTCAAAGTGGGCGGCAGCACGATGGAAGAAAAGGCGGGCACGGAGGGCGTGCTTCGAGACATTGCGTTCATGGCCTGCGTCGGCCTGCGGCCCGTTATTGTGCACGGCGGGGGCAAGGCGATTTCGAAACGGATGCAGGAGAAGGGCCTCAAGCCGAACTTCGTGAAGGGCCTGCGGGTCACGGACGAGGCGTCGATCGCCGTCGTCGAGCAGGTGCTGAACCGGGAGGTAAACCCGGACCTTGTCCAGGTCCTGGAGAAACAGGGCAGCACCGCGCGCGGCATTCACGGCGAGGACATCCTGCGGGTGGCCAGGCACACCGAGAAGGACGAGGCGACCGGCCAGACGTTGGACTGGGGGTTCGTGGGCGACGTGGTCGAGGTCGACGACGATCCGATTCTCGCCTACCTGCACTCGCACATCATACCGGTCATCACGCCGCTGGGGCGCGGGCCGGACGACAAGCTGTACAACATCAACGCCGACGATGCCGCGTCCGCGATCGCGCAGGCATTGAAGGCGCGGAAACTCGTGTTTCTTTCCGACGTGCCCGGGTTGCTGCAGGATCCGAACGACAAGACCTCGCTTATTTCGACGCTTAAGATGGCCGATATCGATACGCTCAGCGCGCGCGGGATCATTACCGGCGGCATGCTGCCGAAGGTCCAAGGCGCGGTGAAGGCGATTAAGTCGGGCGTGCGGAAGGTCCACTTCATCGACGCCAACCTGCCGCACTCGTTGCTGCTCGAATTGTTCACCGACAAGGGCGTGGGAACGGAGATCGTCAAGAAATAGGGTAATAACCAAGAACCAATAACCAAACGGCGTTGTTCGTCAGTTTGGTTATTGGAATTTGGTTATTGGTTATTAGCAGTTATGAGCGCAAGCGAAGAAACGACGTCTCTCTATAAACAGTACGTGATGTCCACGTACGCGCAGTCGCTTGTGCTCGTGCGCGGGGCGGGCGCGCGGGTGTGGGATGCGGACGGCAAGGAATACCTCGATTTCCTCGGCGGCATCGCGGTGCTGAGCGTTGGGCACTGCCACCCGAAGCTCGTGCAGGCGATCCATGCGCAGGCCGGGACGCTGGTGCACGTGTCGAACCTGTACTACAACGAGCAGCAGCCGCTTCTCGCGAAGGCGCTGATCGACAAATTCGGCCCGGGAAAATGCTTCTTCTGCAATTCCGGCGCCGAGGCGAACGAAGGACTGATCAAGCTGGCGCGGCTCTGGGGCAATCCGCAGGGCAAATACGAGATCGTCACGATGTTGAACTCGTTCCACGGGCGCACGCTCGCGGCGATCACGGCGACGGGGCAACCGAAGTACCACAAGGGCTTTGAGCCGCTGCCGCCCGGGTTCGTCTACGCGGACTTCAACAACATCGAGAGCGTACGCGCGGTGGTGAACGAAAAGACGGCGGCAATTTTCGTCGAGGCGATCCAGGGCGAGGGCGGGGTCGTTCCGGCGACGGTCGAATTCATGAGCGACCTGCGCGCGCTGTGCGACGAGAAGAATATTCTACTCATTTGCGACGAGGTCCAGTGCGGTCTCGGCCGGACGGGCCACTGGTTTGGATTCCAGGCGTTCCGCATCCAGCCGGACGCAATTTCCCTTGCGAAGGGGCTCGGCGGCGGGTTCCCCATCGGCGCGATCGTGGCCGGGCCGAAGCTGGCCGACGTATTCCAGGCCGGGCACCACGCGAGTACGTTCGGCGGCACGCCGCTGGCGTGCGCCGCGGCGTTGACGGTCTTGGGGATTATCGAGGAAGACGGGCTTTGCGCGAACGCGGCGAAGATGGGCGCACTGTTCAAGAAGGAACTGGCGCGGTTTGTCGGGCGCTGGCCCTGGTACAAGGACGTCCGCGGGCTCGGGTTGATGGTCGGCATCTGCCTCGACCGTCCGGCGAAGGAACTCGAGAAGATCATCATGGCAAACGGCCTGCTCAGCGTCGCTACGGCGGGCAATGTCATCCGTTTCCTGCCCCCGCTCAACGTGCAGGAGTTGGACATCCGGCGTGCCCTCGTGATCGTGGAGAAGAGCTGTATCGCGTTCGACCAGCAGATGAAGACGGCGTAGCGGACACGCGGAGCGTGTCCCTCCGGACCGTTCTCTGTCTGGAGGGACGGCCTCCGGCCGTCCGATTGTGCCCGGGTCAGCGGGTTGCGATCTTCTTCAACACCGCAATATACGTCGGCCCGCCTGACGCGAGCAACCGGCTGACCTTCCACCCCGTACCCTTGAGCAGTGCGCGAAGCTCGTTGGGCGACACGAACAGGTAGTCAAACCACGGCGAGATGTGCGCCTGGTACCGGATGCGAATCCGCACCTGGCCCGACATTCGTCCACGGCTTCGGTTGAACGCCTGGTAACGGAGATGCGACTCATTCGTCGTGCGGTACGGGTCAAGGGTCTCCGCAACGATGCGCGCGTCGGGTGACGTGATGCGATCGAGCCGCTTCAACAGCCTGTGGGCCATCCGCTGGCTGCCAAAGAGCCCGAAATTGTTGCCCATCATCACGAT
The DNA here is from genome assembly GCA_043802525.1 of bacterium. GTDB lineage: Bacteria > Verrucomicrobiota > Kiritimatiellia > CAIVKH01 > CAIVKH01 > JAZDKY01. The sequence continues at coordinate 2,563 of JAZDKY010000067.1, read as the reverse complement.
CGTGTCGAACGTGCCGAGCGACGGTCCAACCTGTGCGAGGGGCAGGACGCGGACATTCTTCACACCGCGAAGGCGGCACACTCTTGCGGCGAGCGGCGCGGTGTCGATGCCCGTAACGCGATGGCCCTTCTTCTGGAGGTGGAGGGCGACGCGTCCGGCGCCGCAGCCGACGTCCAGTACGCGCCCGGTCACGTACTTCATCGCTGCCTTCTCGTGCGGGCTCCACGTCCTGAACTCCGCAAAATACGCCGCCGGGCCTCCAGAGATATCGACATGGCCATCGTCGCGCTCGACGATCTCGTAGCCGCCCTGGCCGCGATGGAAGTCGTAGACCTCGTGCCCGTAGGCGTCGCGATCGATGATTCGTTTTTTCATAGTGTAGCCACGGCTCTGCGAGCCGTGCCTTTCCAGTAGTAAAGCACGCCTCATAGAGGCGTGGCTACACTCTGCAGCTTACCGCGCAGCCATGAAATGCATTCTTCCGGTGTCCCCGCTGCGAACGGCGCCGCATCCGCGAGACGCGCATTGTGGAGAACGCGTTCCTTGTCGAGCGTCACGAAATAGTCCACGCCCGCTGCCCCCGCGTCGGCCACGATGCAGGCCGTGTTCTTGTCGTTCACGAGCTTTGACGCCTGGTCCACGACGTGGGCCGCCGCGCGCGGGACCACGCTAACCGAGCAGCGGTCGAGAAGGACGGCGAGCGGGCCGAGGGCCGCGGGAGTTTTTCGCCGTACCGCGGACTCGATCTCATGGAGAATCCGCGAACTCACGCACAGTCGTACGGCGCCCGCCTCGCCCAGCCGGAGCATCAGGCGGGACGGACCGTCACTCCAAACCGCGTCGAGGGCGACCGCACCATCGATGAACACCTTACTGGTCATAGCTGACCCGCGCCTGCCGAACCGTGGACATCAGCGTTTCCAGCGACTCCCCCTGTGCTTTCAGGTCGCTGGCAAGCCGGTCGGCCAAGGCATCCACCTGACTGTCCTTCGAAGTGAGCACGAACACGCCCCCAAGGTCGATCAGCGTCAGTGTTTTCCCCACGGACAGGCCATACGCCTCCCGAACCGCCTTCGGCAACGTCACGACCCCGCGCTGCCCAATCGTCATGACGAATGTTGTCTGCATATCTGATGATCAGAATAACCGATAATCAGATCATGGCAAGAATTAGTGGAATCCAGTCCCTCAGTAGAGATCTCGGGCACATTGCCCCATGCAGAAAAGAACCACGAATAAAAACGAATTCGCACGAATGTAATTCATTCTTGACAGAATGTATTGTATAGCGTACATATTGTCATATCAACAGTACGGAAGGAGTTGGTTATGTCACGTCTGGAGAAACATGCTTGGTTCAATATCGCAGTGTTCGCGGCCGCCTGCGTACTTTTTGCGATAGCCTATCCTCGCATTGGCTTACTGCCGGCGACTGGATGCATAGGGCTTTGCGGCCTCTGGGGCTTGACCCCGCGCCTGTTCTATCCGAAGGGCAACTTGTACGCATTCTTGGATGAAAGAGAGCAAGTGATCATGCGACGATCTTTGCAAAACGGCCATGCCGTTTTCTGGGCCCTGTATTTTCTCTCAGGCATGCTGGCCTGGACCCTCCATCGCGGCAGCGACATTACCATCCCGGCGGATGCTCTCATCCCGCTTGTGGTCGGAAGCTTGATCGTTGTGGAAGTGGTTCGGTCCATCTCGGTGCTGATCTTGTCGAAGACGGGACTGAACCATGCAGAACTGTAAGATCAATAATCAGATCCGCCGCCTGCGTTTCGAGCACGGAGAGATGACGCAGGAGGAACTGGGCGACAAGGTGGGCGTTACTCGTCAGACGATCATCGCCCTTGAAGCCCAAAAGTACTACCCATCTCTGGAACTCGCCTTCCGCATTGCACGCGCCTTCAGTGTTCATGTGGAGGATGTCTTCCAACATTCTGATGGTTGACTTGACAAGAAGAGCGCCATAACGTACGTTGTTGCGTACGTAAAAGGGAACATACGATGACAACGATAACTGCGACGAAGGCGCGCTCACAGCTCTACTCCCTCATCGATCAGGTGGATAGTTCGCATGAACCGGTCCAAATCACGGGCAAACGCTCAGACGCTGTCTTGATTTCAGAGAGTGACTGGCGCTCCATTCAAGAAACACTTCACCTGCTCTCGATCCCTGGCATGCGCAAATCAATTGTCGAAGGCATGAAGACCGGTACCAAGACCTTGTCACGGGAACCTGGCTGGTGAGCGCTTGGACGGTGGTCTTCACCAAGCAAGCACAAACGGACGCCAAGCGGCTTGTGCATGCGGGACTACGGCCTCAAGCCGAACGACTTCTTGAGGTTCTGGCAAAGAATCCATTTCAAAATCCCCCACCGTACGAAAAGCTCATTGGCGATTTCTCAGGGGCTTACTCCCGCCTGGCTGACGACAATTACATTTCCGCACTGACGACAACTACACTTCCGCATGGGCGGTGATAATTCTGACAAGCTGAACCGTGGCGCAGGGAGGGCCACGGAGATGCGCGTCACAGACCAACAAGTGAGGAAGTTGTTTA
>JAZDKY010000066.1:0-22579 GCA_043802525.1 bacterium | reverse complement strand
CTCCTGATGCGGCGCATCCGAGACGCGAAAGTACACAGGGCCCGCAAGACAACAGGCAGGAAGGCAGCGAAGAAGACGAAGTGACCGTCAGTTGCTCATGCCGGGCACCGACGTCTAACCAGATACTTTTTCAGCGGAATCTATTTTCAGACAATTGATTTTTGAAAATCAGGATTTCCAGTGGTGGTTGGAGGAAATGGAACCGAAAGTTCCAACGATTGGTTCATTCGGGTCAGGTCTCTGTATTCGCCAAATGGCAGGCGTGCCGAGACGAAGCCCGGGAAGCGCAGCCCGCCTTCGTCACCAACGCGTATCACGCGCCGACTTCGATCCCGGTCAGCACGTACTCGCCCGAGAACTTGAAATGCCTGCGGATCGCCTCGCTCCGCGCGCACACATGGGCGAGGTCCATGGCCGGCACATGACCGGCTTCCGGTTTGGTTGGTCGGCTTCGATCCGGCCTTTACCCAAACGATACAAGAGCACTGGTCGCGCCACGCCATCCAGACAAACGAGCTAAATCAATCAAAACGACATAAATAAACCATCTTGATTTATTATACAAATAATGGTTTATTATAGCCATGAACTTGGCGCGTGAACTGTCGGCATACTTGGAGAAGGTCAGTGGCCCTGCGCAAACACTGCGCATGGTTTCGACGGATCGCCTGCGCGGTTTGCCCGCCTTTTTGGCGTCGGCGTATCGCTTCCATAACTGGGGCTGTATGGGACAAGAAGTTATCCTTGCTGAGAGCGAAGCCCATGCTTCGGATATCTCCGCCCCGGATGCCCATCGGCACGCCAAACAACTGTCTGCCCACTTCGGGTGTCCGGTCGTTTTTGTCTATGAGGCCTTGGAGGCGTACCAACGCAACCGTCTAGTGCAGCTAGGCGTGCCGTTCATTGTGCCGGGGCTTCAGTTGTATATTCCCCCCTTTGCCAGCCTGACCGAGCAGTTCCAGCGCGTAGGCAAACCGGCAAAACTATCGGCGTCTGCCCAAGTGACCGTGCTTTACCAAATTCTGCGCCGTCCGCCGGATCGGACCCTGTTGAAGCAGTGGGCGGTATGGCTGGGTTACTCGGCGATGATGATGACCAAGGTGCGCGATGAGCTTGTTGCCGCGGAACTTTGCGAGCGGGAGCCGGGCGCGAAACCGCGCGGCCTGCGCTTCCTTCATCAAGGCCGCGCCCTGTTGGATGCGGCTCGTCCGGTCCTGCGCTCGCCAGTGCGACGGGTTTCCTGGGCGCGGTTCGACGTTCCTCCCGACAGTCTGCCGTTCGCCGGCCTCACCGCATTGGCGAAACGGTCGCTCATCGAAGATGATGCCGTGCCGACTTATGCCTGTCGCGAGGCGGATTGGAAACGAATGCTGGAGGATCGAAAAGTTCGCACCGCAGATCATGCGGACGAGGCCCAGGCGCGCATCGAACACTGGCGGTACAATCCGGGGCTTTTGGCGAAAGAAGGATTGGTGGACCACCTGTCGCTTTACTTGAGCCTGGACGGCGTCGCCGATGAACGCATGCGGCTCGCCGCGAACTCCTTGCTGGAGCAGGTCTCATGGTAACCGGCATGGCGACGTTCAGGCGGCACTTTGCCGGTTATGAAGACGCATTTGTCGTCATTGGGGGTGCAGCCTGCGACGAATGGTTCACCCGTGTCGGCGGACGTTTCCGCGCCACCAAGGACATTGACATGGTGTTGGTATTGGATGCGACCCAGCCTCGTTTCTTCGCGCACTTCTGGGACTTCATCAAGAGCGGCCGCTATGAAGTCGGCCAACGCTCCGACGGGGAGAGAACCTTTTTCCGCTTCCAGAAACCAGCCGACCCAGAGTATCCGAAGATGATCGAATTGCTCTCAACCGCGCCGATGGAGATCGATCCATTCCCCGGGCAACAAATTGTCCCGATTCCCGCCGGCGAGGATGTTTCAAGTCTCTCAGCCATTCTGATGGATCCGGTCTACTATCAATTTATCATGAGCCAGCGGGAACTGGTTGATGGTCTTCCCCTCATCAAGCCTGCCGGCCTGATTGTTCTCAAGGCGAAGGCATGGCTGGATTTGACCCGCCGGCGTGCCGAGGGCGACAAGGCCGTCAAAGATGACGACGTGAACAAGCATCGGACGGATGTCTTCCGACTGACCGCCATACTGCCAGTTGGCGAGACCCTCGCGGTACCTGCGCCAATTGCTGCCGACCTTGCCTCATTTACTGTGTCGTTCCCCTTGTCCTCCGCGGAATGGCCGGCGATCAGACAATCACTTCAGACTGGCGGCATTGGCATGGCCGCAAACGATCTGATCCGAACCTTCAGGTTCTTCTTCACGCTGCCGGAGGCAAATGTCTGATGCTTCCCGCCGTCATCAGCCGGGAAATCGAAGAAGGTATCAAGTCGTTCCTGCGGACAACATTTCCGCCATCAACCCCGGCCTTTGAACATACGCTGGAAACGTTTCTCGATGAGCCATAAACGCTTCATTCGCCGGGAGTTTACAAGTGGCCGCGCAGGTCACAAACAAGAAAACAGGGTGGAAATGTGCCGTGGTGTAACAATTTGTATGTCTATCCCACACGGGTAGGGCGCGTCGTCCCGGCGCGCCGCTCCTTGACGGCACCCGGGGCAGGCGGCGGTGCAGGGACGCACCGCCCTACCCAAAGGGGACATCCTGCGCAATCAGGCCTCCGTAGAGTCCGGCGTAACCGTGGTTTTGGAAAATGGCGTAATCCTGCGGCTCGATCACCCCCGCACCCTTTGCGGCATCGGCCAAATGGACGTTGTGCTGCTTCATCTCCGAGCCGGGGCAAGGGGTCAGGCCTTGTTTAATGCTTAAGGGTTGCACGGGCGGGACTGTGTGTGTGGCGAACCTAAAGATAAAAGATAAGCGTTGTGAGTGGGGGTATTGAGCTTACGGGTTGGGGTCGGGTCACTGTACGTGAAGCTGACGGGGAAAGTGGCAAGGCAATTCGGCGGTAACAGCCTGATAGAGTAAACTTGTAACCTTAGGTGTGACCCCAGCCCCCGCAGCTTCATGGACGGCGCGACGGGTGACGGCTCGAACTTCTTCTACAGGATCCGGGTCTGGCGCGCTCCCTGAGCCCGGGTGACCAGCGAGGTGACCACGGTCACATCTCCAGATGATCAGATCCGGCGATGGCAGCGGCTGATCCGGATGCCTGCGCAGGTGAACCAGGTGGCCCGCCTCCAACCTGAATGGGGCAGCGGATGATGCGTACTTCTTTCTTGTCAGGGCTGACCCCCAACCCTTGACCCTTGTCCTTTCGTGCTTGTCGGCCCCGCGACTTTATGCCATAGAATGACGGTGGCGGAGAGCAAGACAAGACGGGGGCGGGCGCATTCCAGCCAGTTTGCGATATGAGTCGACATTCCACAACGTCACGATGGTTGGCGGTTCTTGCCGTTTATGTTAACGTGAACACTACTCCCGCACCGGCCGCGCAGGTCGGACGGGGGGAGCGAATCGCTGAACTGGCCGCCCGGGGGCAGGTCGTTGCACGGCAGGATGGGACCGCCGATGCCTCGGGCCAATTCGAGCGGTTGTCCGTGGTCCGCTCGACCACAAAGTACCCCTTGCTCCGCATTCGGCAGCGCATCCTCCGCTCACCCGTCACGGGAAGGGAGGACGTGCTCACGACATCGGCGTGCGTCGCCGATCACGTCGTGGTCCGGCTCCGCGAAGGGAAGAGTCGACAGGACGCGGAACGTATCGCCCGCCGTCACGGCACGGTCGTTCGAAAGGCGATGCGCGCGCCGCGCTTCTACCTTGTCGGAGTGGTTGGAACTGACGTCGGTGCGCTGGACCGGACGTTGCGTCGGCTGCGAGGGGAGCGGGGCGTGGTCGAGTATGCGGAGCCCGATGGTGTCGTCGAGGCCATCGACACGACACCGAACGATCCTTCCTTCGGCGAACTCTGGGGCTTGCACCAGGCCAACGGCCACGATATCGACGCGCCCGCGGCATGGGATTACACGACCGGCGGCACCGACGTGCTCGTCGCGGTGATCGACACGGGAATCGATTACACCCATCCCGACCTCGCAGCCAACATCTGGACGAATCCCGGCGAGATCCCCGGCAACGGCGTGGACGACGACGGGAACGGGTTTGTCGACGACGTTCACGGATGGGATTTTGCGCACGACGACAACGATCCGATGGACGACCACTACCACGGCACCCACTGCGCCGGGACCATCGGCGCGGTGGGAAACAACGGCACGGGCGTCTGCGGTGTCAACTGGACGGTCCGGATGGCCGCGGTCAAGTTTCTTGCCGAAGGCGGAAGCGGGTTCAATTCCGATGCCATCGACTCGATCTACTACGCCGCGCAGATCGGCGCGAAGGTGCTGTCGAATTCGTGGGGTGGCGACGAGTACAGCGAGGCGATGCGGGACGCCATCCTGGAAGCCGGGGCGAGCAACGCGCTGTTCGTTGCCGCGGCGGGCAACGACAGTTCGAACAACGACCTCGCGCCGACGTACCCTGTCGGCTATGACTGCTCGAACATCATCGCTGTGGCCGCCACCGACCGCGACGACGCACTGGCCTCGTTCTCGAACTACGGCCAGATGACCGTCGACCTTGGAGCCCCGGGCGTCGACATCCTCAGCACCGCACCCGAAGGGGAGTATAAAGTCCTTTCCGGAACCTCCATGGCCACGCCGCACGTTGCGGGCGGCGTCGCTTTGCTGATGCATCTTTATCCGCAGCTTTCCCCCTCGTTCATCAAGGACCTCTTGCTCGGATCGGTGGATCCCGTGCCCTCCCTGTCCGGCAGGACGGTTGCGGGCGGAAGGATGAATCTGCGCAAAGCCATCGAATCGCTCCGCCGCCTGCGATTTGACCAGCCGCGATACTTTACCGGCATCTGGGCGGTGCTCGAACTCATCGACTACGATGCGAGTGGTGAGGGTTCCCAACTCGTGGACGTGTCAACGTCGTCGGGGGACCAGGAAGCCCTGTCTCTTGCGGAGGATTCCCTGCAGTCGGGCGTCTTCACGAGCCGTATCTGGATTGCCCACAGTCCCGTGGCCGTTCAGGGAAACGGCTCGATCGAGGGGGTGCACGGCACGATCCTGACCGTGACCAGTATCTCGCCTCATGGGGATCGCGTGGCCACGGCCGTGGTCGATCTTTCCCTTGTGATCACCGTCCGTCCTCCCCTGGCCCTTGAAGTGCCGGGCGAGACCACGAGCTGGGTGGTCGAGGGTGAGAACAACGGGAATGTCCGGGTCGACATGCTGGTCACCAACGAGGCCACGGGCGAGGCGCACGCGTTTGTTGCAACGAACGGATGGACCGCGCCTGCCGTGGCCATCGCGTCGGGCTTCAACACGCTGCGAATTTCGGGGATCAACGCGCACGGGTTCTCCGACGAGGTGGTGGTGACCGTCTTCCACACGGGGCCGTCGGGTGTGACCAATTACGTCTCGCGTTCGGGCGGCCACGTGTGGCCGTTTACGTCGTGGGCCACGGCGGCGACAACCGTACAGGATGCCGTGTACGCCGCCGCGGCGGGCAACCTCGTGCTCGTGACGAACGGGACCTACGATGCGGGACAAGGATGGATCGACGGACAGGACACGCCGGCGCGGGTGGCGCTCTACAAGGCCGTGACGGTAGCGAGCGTCAACGGTCCCTCGGTCACCACAATCAGGGGTGTCGGACCGGACAGCGAAGCGGCCGTGCGCTGCGCCTACCTGACCAACGGGGCGGTGCTGTCGGGCTTTGCGCTGACCAACGGTCACACGCGAACGCCGGCCAACGACTATGACCCGACAGGGTACGGCGGAGGTGCGCTTCTTGACCACGGCGGAACCCTCTCCAACTGTTTTGTTGGATCGTGTTCCGCCTCCTGGGGCGGAGGCGTTTATGCGTGGAACGGGGGTTTGGTGACCCATTGCGAAATGGCCGGGGACCGCTCGGAGGCCGGCGGCAATGGGGCATGTGTCGAAGGCGCCAGCAAGGTTACTTACTCGGTCGTGAGGAACTGCACAGGTTCCGACGGCGGAGCCGTGCTGGGATGGTCCGGCGGCGCGGTGGAAGACAGCGCGATAATGAACAACGATTGCAGCGGGGTTGTCGGTGAGGACCTGCGGACCCGGGTCGTGCGATGCGTGATACACCATAACGGCACCATCTGGTCGTATGGAGGCGGCGTAAGTACCTGCACGATCGTCGACAGCACGATTTTGAGCAACAAGGCCGTCTCGGGCGGTGGCGTGATGGGCGTCGAGGCGTCCGGTTGTCGTATTGACGGCAACCGCGCAATGGGAGAACCCAATCTGCCGATCGGCGGCTACGGCGGCGGCGCCTATGCGAGCACGCTGGATCGCTGCGTGCTGTCAGACAATGTCGCATCGGAAGGCGGCGGCGCTTTGGGGGGACGCCTGAGCAGTTGCCTGGTCAGTGGAAACACGGCCGGCCGCGGCGGCGGGATTCGCAATTCCGACGTGCTGAATTGCACCGTGGCGGGCAATTCGGCGGATGAGGGCGGCGGCGCCTGGTACGCCGGGTCCTTCCTGCTGCGAAATACGATTCTCTGTTCCAACGTGTCGATGAGCGGCGCGAACTATTATCTGTTCGAGCCGACCGCGGCAACGTTCGATCATTGCTGTACGCTGCCGTTGCCGCCGGGCGAGGGGAACATGGGGGAGGACCCGGGATTCCTCGATGCGGTGTCCGGGGATTATCGGCTGGCGTACGGGTCGGTCTGTCTCAACGCAGGGACGAACGTCAGTGAACTGTCCGGCAAGACGGATCTCGATGGACGTCCGCGCATCCTCGGCGGCACGGTCGACATCGGCGCCTACGAGGCGACCTACGGCACGGAACCGGCAACCATCACGATTACCAACGCGCCGGTGTCTGTCAGTTACTACGATGAGACTTTCCAACTGCGCGGGACGAACAACCTGCATGTGGTGGGGACCATGGAGGCGAGCAACGCGACGACCGGCCTGGCGGTGCAGTTCCCGGCGGCTTCCCCCTGGACGGCCCCCGCATTGGACCTCGTCGTGGGCGAAAACCTCCTGTCGGTATGGGGCACCAACCGGTACGGGGAAATCGCCGCAGACATGGTCCTGATGACCCGCAGCGAACCGGGAACAGGCCTGCCTGCCGTCGTGATTAGCACCCCGTCGCAAGTTTTCACCTACGATGCAACGGAGGTCGTCATCGAAGGATCGATCAATACGAACGTCGTCGGACGGATGCGGATCACCAACGACGCGAACGGATATGCCGGCGAGTTTGCCGCACGACCGCTGTGGCACACGCCGCCGGTACCCCTCTCGGTGGGTGACAACTACATCACCGTCCGCGGCACCAATATCTACGGCCAGGAAGCCTCCGCCGAGGTCTTGGTAGGGCGCGGCGGACCGGGCACGGGTATCCCGGTCACCGTGATCACCAACGAGAACCTCTTTGTGAACAGCGGGGAGAACGTCTACGTCTTGGGCGGAACCAACAACGCCAACGTCGTGGGCACGATGGTGGTGTCCAATGCGGCCAACGGGGCATGGGCGTCGTTCCCGGCGGCTGTTGCATGGACGGCGCCAGCGCTGCCGCTGCAGGTCGGCGAGAACGAATTCACCGTCCGCGGCGGGAACCTGTCCGGGCAGGACGCTTCCGATTCGGGCACCGTCACGAGGGCCGAGGTGACCACCCATTTCGTCTCCCTCGCCGGCTTGCATGTTTCTCCCTATGCGACATGGGAAACGGCGGCGACAACCATTCAGGCCGCGGTCGATGCGTCGTTGGATGGGGAACAGGTTCTTGTCGCGGCTGGGCGCTATGAGACGGGTGAATATTCGGCGCCCGGACAGTCCATTTCGAACCGGATCCTGGTGACAAAGCGCATCATGGTGCGTGCCGTGAGCGGTCCCCAGGTCACCGAGATTGTCGGACGCGGACTTGTCGGTGACCGTGCGATTCGCTGCGCCTACCTCTCCGCCGGGGCAACCCTTTCCGGGTTCACGGTGACCAACGGTTATTCGCGGTGGACGGACGAGGAACTTCTGGATCCCAACACCTACGGCGGCGGGGTTTTCATCGAGGGCGAAGCCACCGTGACGAACTGCATATTCAGCGGGAACGGGGCTCGCTGGGGTGGCGGAGTCTATGCTTACGGGAGCGCGACGGTAGTCAACTGCATCTTCACCGGGTCCATCCACGGCATAGGAGGCAATGCCGTGTGCACCGAGGGCGGCGCGAGCTATATTGCCCGGAGCGTGTTTGTGGCAAACCCGGAACCGGGTGACCACGTCCTGTCATGCTGGGGTTCGGAACGAATCGAGGATTGCGATTTCAACGGAAATTTTGGTGGGGCGGCGTACGCCGACACGCGGAACCCGTCATTCCAGCGCTGCCTGTTCCGCAACAACGGCAACAACGATATCTGGGGCGGCGCTGTTTGGGGCGGCAATGTGATGGACTGCGTCATCGTGAGCAATGTGGCCCAACAGGGCGGAGGTCTGGCCGGCAGCGTGGCAACACGCTGTCTGATCCAATACAACGCGGGCATTGACTGGGGACCTTTCCCCTCTTACGGCGGCGGCGCGGCCGGTGCGGTGCTGGAAGCGTGTCAGTTGCTCGACAACACCTCGTCTGAGGGTGGCGGGGCCATGAACAGCAGCATGACGAACTGCCTCGTCGCCCGCAATCGGGCCGTCCGTTGGGGCGGCGGGATCCGGAACACGGACGCGGACAACTGCACGATCGTGGACAACGAAGCCTCTCTCGGCGGCGGTTGCTTCGTGGCGGGCGCCAACGTGGTGCGTAACTCCATCGTCGTCTCCAACAGGGCGACAGAAGGAACGAACTGCTACGGCGGAACGTATCTGTACACCTGCACCTTTCCTCTCCAGGCCGGCGTGGGCAACATCGCCGCGGACCCTCTTCTCGCCGATATGGCCGCGGGCGACTATCGCCTCGCGGCCGGTTCGCCGTGCATCGATGCGGGCGACAACGGGTTCGCGTCGGCATCCGTGGACCTCGACGGCAACCCGCGTATCAGCGGCGGCGTTGTTGACATGGGCGCGTACGAATGTCCCGGTCAGCGGATCGTCCACGTGAGCCCCACGGGTAACGATGCGAATACCGGGCTTTCCTGGCTTGCGCCCAAGAGGACGCTCCAGGCGGCGGTCGATGCCGCGCACGACGGTGACCTTGTCCTCGCGACCAACGGTGTGTATCGCGAAGGGGGCGCGGCCGTCGGCGGGGCCCTGACCAGCCGGGTGGCGGTGACGAAAGCGGTCTCCGTGCGCAGCGTAAACGGCCGCGAACAGACCGTGATTCTCGGATCGCCGGACCCGGTCACGCTATCGAATGGCTCCGCCGCGGTGCGGTGTGCGTACCTGTCCGGCCTTGCGCGGATCGACGGCTTCACGCTGTCCAACGGCTACACCATGGTTTCCGGTGACGAGGTCCATGACCGTTCAGGCGGTGGCATTCTGCTCGACGGCGGCGGCGCGGTCTCGAACTGCGTTGTGGAAGGATGCGTGGCGGATGTCTACGTCGGTGGCATCTACTGCTATGACGGTGGCGAGGTCGATAATTGCGTGGTGCGCCGTAACACGGCTGGCATCAGTGTGGGCGGGGTTTCCTGCGATTACGCCGGAACCGTGCGTAACACGCTGATCACGGAGAACGGATCGGATTGCGGCGCGTGGTGCTTTGCAGGCGGCTTGTTGAGCCATTGCGAGATTCGGAACAATGCCGGTGCGGGGGTGTTCTGTTCCGACGGCGCGGGCGTGGTCGAGGACTGCCTTGTCGAGGGGAACGGCAATGGTGGGGCGCGCATGGGAAGCGGAGGTTTGCTGCGGCGATGCACCATTCGCGACAACAGCACGTCGTGGCGTGGGGGTGGTGTCTACATCGACGAGTGGGGCACGGTCGAAAACTGCCTCATCACGGACAACACGGCGGCGGGCGAGGGTGGCGGCATCTACTCGTGGCATTTCTTCGCCGGGAACGCCAGCCTGGTGAAGAACTGCACGATCGTGCGCAACACGGCGTCTGTCGGCGGCGGCGTGTACTACTTCGGCGCCGGTGCCCTCAATAGCAGCATTGTGTATGACAACACGGCGGCAACGGAAGCGAACTATCACAGTGGGACATTCCTCTACTGCTGTACGACCCCGAATCCGTGCCGTTCGATGAACATCACGAATGCGCCCTTGTTCGTGAACCCGGCTGGGGGCGATTTCCACCAGCGCAGTTCGGCCTACCAGGGCACGTTTGTGAATACGCTGGGCATCTGGACGAACTTTCCCGGCGAAGACAGCCCGTGTATCGACCTGGGCGATCCGAATGCGCCTTTCGGTGAGGAACCGTATTGGAACGGAGGTCGCGTCAACATCGGGGCGTACGGCAACACGCCGTGGGCCAGCCGGTCGAAGGATACCGACGGGGACATGGCCTCGGACACGATGGAGCGATTCGATCTCGGCGCGTCGCCGCGGGATCCCGATACGGACTATGACGGTGTCGATGACTGGTCCGAATGGGTCGCGGGAACCGAGGCCACGAACCCCCTGTCCTGTTTCAGGGTTTTCGACTGCGACACGCCGGCGGAAGAGGGAACCGAGGGTAGGGTCATCCGGTGGTCCAGCGAGAGCAACCGCCTCTACGGTGTGGAACGGTCTGTGAGCCTGATCAACGGTGCGTATAGTCCCGTCTGCACCGATCTCGTCGCAACACCGCCGATGAACAGCTTCATGGACGGCGCGACGGGTGACGGATCGAACTTCTTCTACAGGATCCGGGTCCGGCGCGCTCCCTGAGCACCGCATTGCGCCCCTCGTGTCCCTTGGGTGGCCACGGTCACCTCTCTTCATTCTTCAATCTGGGCGGCCCACCTCCAACCTGAATGGGGCAGCGGATGATCCGTAATTCTTTCCTTTCGGAAGTGCCCCTGAACCGCTTTGCCGGCGGGCGCGGACGTGAGTCCCCGCCGCGTGAGTCGCGTACCGCGCCAACGCGGTCACGCGATTGGGAACAACGTCCCCTCACGGGCGGACGCGCCCGCAGGCAAAGACGTGATGCAACGCGGTGTCGCACCGCGTTGCAAACGTGGCAGCCGCATCCATCACGGCCGCGGAGCGGCGGATTGTTCGCGCTTCGCGAATAATCCGGGCTAAGAGCCCCACATCATGTCTGCCTCTTGGAACGTACGCCGCCGGGTTTGCTCCCTCACCCCGGAGCGAACCCGCGCCGTGGCTCGACGTAGGACCATGCGGGTGTATACTGGCAATGAGAGATTCACATGATTGACCGGTTAAACATAGACAGCGACGCGCTCAACTTCTTCAGGGAAGCGCTGCGACAGCGATTAGGGCCGAATCTCCTGCGCATGCTGCTTTTCGGTTCGCGTGCCCGCGGCGATGCCGATGAACAATCCGATTATGACCTCCTGATCATCGTCAAGTCCGTGGGCGAGACCGTAGACCGTGCCATTGACGAGACCGCAGGCCAGGCGCTGCTGGATTATGGCGCAGTCTTCTCAGCTTTCCCCGTGGCGGAACGTACACTCCAGCGGCGAAAATTCAGCCCGTTCCTCGTCAACGCCCAGAACGAAGCCATCCTCCTGTGAACCCGAGCGACGAACTTCGCGATGAAATAGGCGGGCTTCTTGACAAAGCCACCCGCGCCCTTGCTGCTGCGACGGAGCACCACTCTCGCGGCGACTTCGACTTCGCTTCGTCCCGCGCCTACTATGCGACGTTCTATGCGATGACAGCCGGTTTGCTTGTGAAGAAACTCACCTTCTCAAGGCATGGGGGCGTCATGGCCGCGTTCGGCGAACACTTCATCAAGTCCGGCACGTTTCCCCGTGACTTCGGCGTCAAGATTTCGCGCCTCTTCAGGGAGCGGCAGCTTGCGGACTACGAGGCCGGGCTGCCCATTTCAAGTGATGCCGCCGCTGAGGACATCGCCGACGCCACGGCTATCGTCTCTGCTGTTCAAGGCTACCTGGGCAGTGCCGGGTTCGACGGCGGGCTGTCTTCCACGTAGACACCACGCCCGGTGTTTCGGAACAGAAAAGGAACAGAAAAGGGTCGCACTTTCACTTTCCACTATTCCTTCCCTTCCATGTCAGGGGCTCGGGTGAGGTGTCAGTCGGGTGAGGGACAAAGGCGGGGCTGGTGAGGCACTTCGAGAAAAACGCACTCCATCGCGCCGCGGTGCGTGTCGCACAGAAGCGGCTGATGCAAATCTGCGGAGGGGACGGGTTCGCACCTAAAGATAAGCGTTGTGAGTGGGGGTATTGAGCTTACGGGTTGGGGTCGGGTCACTGTACGTGAAGCTGACGGGGAAAGTGGCAAGGCAACTCGGCGGTAACAGCCTGATAGAGTAAACTTGTAACCTTAGGTGTGACCCCAGCCCCCGCTAAGGGCCATTCGGGATTGACCCCTTATCCCCCTCTTTCAGCGAATTGACACCACCAGTATAGACGAAGATACTGTTACCGGCGAGATCTGTTGAAGGATAAGGGTGAAATAAGATCAAGGGCATAACCATCTCGTACAAGAACCTTCGAAACGAGAATGCTCAACCAGAGCCTTGAGCGGTACGCGAGAGAAGCTCGTGCCCTCACGCTCGCCATTGAACAGGAACCGGAATGAAGTCTTCTATCGTCACCACACTATATCTCGGCCTGGCCGTTTCTCTCGTGCTTCCTTCAGCAGCGCTTTCGCCTGACGAATGCGGTGCGGATTATCGCTTTGCTCAGCGATACACGAAAGCGCAATTGATCTCCGATGCGAAAACCAGAGAGGCGTTTGTTAAAGAGTTCCTGTCTTATGAAGGACGATTCCACCAGGACCGCGTCGGCTTCAATGAGAAGAATGGCATGACCTATGATGCCCAGCGCATCAGCCGCGACACCGGCGAGATCGTGGGGATGATGCATTGGAGTGCGGCCTACCAGGAAGAGGTCCACCTTGTCGTGCTCAGCATGGCCGTAGCGGGTAATGAGCGGGCAGCCCTGTTTGTTGCCTATGACCGCCCCGCTCAAGCGCGGGAGAAGGCACTCGGGATTCTAACGAAGAAGATAGCAACCTTGGAGCGATTCAAGGAGAACTATCCAGCATTCGGTGGCTTCCTTCCATGGTTTATTCACGCGAACAATGGCGAAGACATTCAACCGGCTTGGAACTATCAAGATCGAATCGTCAGCCAGGAGAACGGAGGCTTTGTTTGGGCGCTGGTTCTAGCCGACTACATCCTGGCGCGAGAAGGAGAAACGGAACTGGCGCAACGCTATGAGAAGTACTGGCGTCAACTGGCCAGGAACTCCGTATCCATGTTTTTCGATCCTGCAGCGGGAAAAATACGGGCCGCATCCAGGATCGTCGAAAAACCGGATCACCCCATTCGCTACGAGCCATATGTTCACGAGGAAACGAGCGAGGAGAAGCACAGCCAACCTTCTTCCAGACACGACTGGCTCGATTCGCCATTCTTCGATGAACTAATGACCGTGTTCATGACCGTGTTTGGCACTTGGGAAGACAGCTCCCAACCGGACGGCATTTGGAAGAACAAGGTCGTGACCAAAGCGACGTATGAGACACGTGAAGGGAAACGAATCACCGTGCGTCAAGGCGAATGGTACAGCGCCTTGGAGGTGAGCACCTTGTTGTACTTACCGTATACCGATGTCCCGCTTGTTAAGGAGGTCTTTCGCCTGGGGGAAGTGGCACGCACCGTGCACTCGGCTGAAAACCGCATCCCAGGCCTGTTTTCGATGGTCAATATCCCGGACGGACTGAAGATCGAGGGCGCTGAAGAGTTGTATGCGGTTGGCATCCCTTCCCTGGCCCAGAAGCAGGTGGTCTATTCCCACGTCATTGCACCCTATGCCTCCTTCTCCGTTATGCTGATGGATGAACCCGTGGGACTGGCCTGGTTGCTTAACTCGCTTAAGGGAAAGAAGGTGCAGGGCCCTTGCGGCATGAGCGAAGGCATAACCGTAGACGGCAAGAACACAGCGCTCTTTCTTACGTGGTATGCAAAGGGTGTCGTTCTCATGGCCCTGCTGGAACCCGAGCTTAACCAGCACATGCAGAACGCGCTCCGCAAGCAGAAGGTGTATGAGCCCTTCCTTGCCCTGATAGCAAAGGAGTATACGGATGCATTTGGCTCCATAGCAGATCTTGAAGGACGTGACCTGCCCATGATGGCACCGTCGGTGGAGCTTCCTGAGCAACGTGATGTTCCCGATTTCCGTCCGTCAAAGGGCAGCGTTGCACTGTTGCAGGGCCTCCCTTTTCAGGGCGGAGGCGAGTTGGCCAAACACTTCGCGTCGAAGGCCGACGGATCCCTTCACCTGGAAGGGAAGACGGGCTTCATCTACAGCTGGATTACACCGGTCGACATCGCAGAGAACCCGTTCATCAACTTCCAGTTCAAGACCGAATCGGCGGGATCATTCGGCTTTGAGCTGAAGAATAGATACGACATGCCGTTGAACAGGATTAAGGAAGCGGATCGCTATGGCGGGAGAATACCGGTAAACGCCGAGAACACACACGAAAAATGGATAACCTACAGCATAGATCTGCGCTCACTGCTGAAGCAGGCTGATCAAACGGCCATAACGTTTGTTCTGGTCGACCCAACGATGAGCATCGATTTCTCAGCGCAAGGCACGACGATAACGGCGCAAGAGCCCAAAGATAGTACGCTGCTCTTTGAGACGAAGACGGGCTTCTCACCTCCACCTGCCCCCGAGCTGAATCCTTGAGGTATCTCCGCACGTAACCAGCCCGTCCGAAGACAAGGGGTCATCATCCGAAGACAAGGGGTCAGGCCTTGTGTAATGCTTAAGGGTTGCACGGGCGGGACTGTGTGTGGGTCGCACCTAAAGATAAAAGATAAGCGTTGTGAGTGGGGGTATTGAGCTTACGGGTTGGGGTCGGGCCACTGTACGTGAAGCTGACGGGGAAAGTGGCAAGGCAACCCGGCGGTAACAGCCTGATAGAGTAAACTTGTAACTTTAGGTGTGACCCCAGCCCCCGCGCGAATTCCGTCAAGCGCCAAGAATGCAGGCCAGCTTGTTGAGCGCCGCAGCCCGCTTTCGCCCATCCATCTTCTGGACGTTCATGACCTTCCATTGCAGCGCCGGCAGCTCCTGCAGATGCGGAATGCCCAGCCGATCCCATTCCGGTTCGCCCCGCTTAATCGATAACAGGAACGCCTTTTCATTCTCATCCAGGGCGGCCCTGACCTGTTTGGCCAGCCTATGCTGGACCGCAATCAGTTCCTCCAGCGTGATCGCATCCGTGGTCATGCCGCTGAACTGGTCACGGAAAACACCCGCAATATCCTGGGCTCTTGGGTCCAGTAGTTCGCTCATTGGACGAGGATGCCCGGCAAGATAAACGACGAAGGCTCGCCGAATGTCTGCCGTAATCCCGCTGTCGTCGAGCAGCAGCTTCACGTCGAACAGATCGCGTGGGTGTTGGCGATCGAGGGCCGCGCATATCTTGCTCCCGTAGAGGTCGGCTAGAGCCACCGTCGAAATGGACACATACGACTCGCACTTCCGCTGCGCCGAAGGCACCAGTTCGCGCTTCTCGGGCGCATAGACCGCCCCGCGAAAAATCAGATTCGGTTCGATGATTACGACCGCGTCGCGACCATTGACCTGAAGTTTCATCGCGTGGCCGCCGAGCACCATCTCGTTGACTACGCACCCTTCGACGCGAGACTGAATATCCTTCCGAATGGACCGCAGTGCCCCGCTGATTTCGGCAAGCGCGTCCGCCCTTGGTTTCAGAGGCAGGTACGCCAAATCGATGTGCACGGAAATGCGGGGCATATCCCGGACAAACAAGTTGATCGCGGTCCCGCCTTTCATGGCAAAACACTCCTGCCGGGCCACCTCGGGAAGGCATCGGAGCAGAAGGCGAACCTGATTCAGATAGCGATCATCAAACACGTGGCAGTTTCTCCATTTGCGGCGGCACCGTGATCTGATACGTCGAATTGTAAGCGCCGTTCTTGAAGAGTTGGCGTTTGCCTTCACCGAGATCCACGCGATCAGCGCGAAGTTTCTGAAACCATGCATGACCTGCAGTCTCGGCGCTCCAGAGGAAGTACCGTTTGACCCTTATGGACCGGCAACCTTTCAGCAGTCTTTGCACGAGGTCGGGACGCAGAGTCGACAACCCGTTCATCAACTGATGGGCATGCTCCAACGCATCGTTGGTTGAAGCCAGGTAGATCACCTCAAGGATGGCTCGCTCGGGCGCGGCTATGCGGACCAAGAATCGCCCTCGTTCGACTTCACCGAAACCAACATCATCAAGGCCATCGAATAACCGCGGGCTGCGGTAGTCTATTTTCACGGGCCAGGAATGTCGCGTGAACCACGTGGGCAATCGCGCGCGCTTATCGCCAAATAGATGGACGACGTGACCGCCTCCCAGCGGGATGAAATGGCCAAAGCCCTTGAGCAGAAGCGCGGTCTCGCCCGCCACGTGGACATCCAGACCCAATTGCTCGTGAAGCGCGTGTACGGCGCCGAGCCAGTCAACTGAATCGCCGGCCCGTTTGAAGGCCCCGTGCCCGAAGCGCTCCAGCCAGCCAGAGGAGACGTAGCGCCGCGTCAACTGGCGATAGACACCCAGTTTCTCCAGCCACGCCTGCGTGGCCACGGTGCCTTCCGGCAACTTCTTCAGCGCGTGGTTTAGCTTCGAGTCCATATTGTATACCCACGGTTTGCTTTCTGCATCCAAGGCAAACCACCTGCCGTAGTTGGTTTGCAATACATCGATGAAAGTAAACCCACAGCTTACAAAAGCAACAATATTGTAAACAGGCTGAGGATTGCGATGAGGGGGGTGGGGGTCAAACCTATCGCGCCGTGAAAAGCCCGTAACTGAAGGAGGTGCTGAGTAGCACTGAAATTCTTTCTTTTCAGGGCTGACCCTGAACTGACATCCGGTTCCGGACCTTTGATTACCCGCTGGATGGCGGGGATTGAGGGGAGTGCATGATTCTTGGCCCCATGTTTTGGTGAAGATATGTAAAGAGCCCGGCTTCGCCCGGGGCTACGCCGCGGCATTTTTCGCGCGGCGCAGCCGCGCGAAAAATGGTGGGAGAAGGATTCGAACCTTCGAAGGCGTGAGCCGTCAGATTTACAGTCTGATGCGTTTGACCACTTCGCTATCCCACCAATATCACATTCACAAATAAGCCGTCAGATTTCCCGCCGGAGGCGGGCAGGGACCACTTCCGCCTTCGCCAAGCCTGCGGCGGACAGGTCGCTATCCCACCATGAGGGAAAGGCGTAGGCTTGTAGCCCAAGTTGCTGGTTTTGGCAAGACGGGGTCTCGCGGCGATGCGGAGCCGCGGCCATGTGCCGATGTAGCGTTCGCTTACCCCCGATCGCGAAGCGCATCGGGGGAAGCGAAGAGATTCGGAGCACTTTCGGCTTCCCCGGGGCGGGGTAAGCCGACGCTACATCCAGACGGGCCACGCCTCATTGAATCGGCAAGACTCGGCTTCCCCCGATCGCGACGCGCATCGGGAGAAGCCGACGCTCCATCCCCCGAGGCCGATTACTGGATCGGCGCCAGCAGGCGCGACACGTTGACGGCCATCTTGAACAGGAAACGCCGGCTCTCGTAGTCGGCGAACGTGACGCGTTTGCACTGGTCGAAGTCCTTCTTCAGCATCACTTCCACGTTCTTCGCGAACGCCTCGTCGAGCAACAATACGTTGAGCTCGAAATTGAGCCGAAAAGACCGGTTGTCCAGGTTCGCCGTCCCAACCGCCGCCGCGGTGTCATCAATCAGGAGCACCTTCTGGTGCATGAAGCCGGGCTGGTACCGGTACAGCTTCACACCGGCGATTTCCATTTCGTCGTAGTACGAATACGAGGAGAGGTAGACGAGGATGTGGTCGGGCTTTTCCGGCAGCATGATCCGCACATCCACGCCACGCAGGGCCGCAATCTGCAGGGCGTCGACGATGGATTGGTCGGGAACGAAGTAGGGGCTCGTGATCCAGAGGCGGTGCCGCGCGGCCTGGATGGCCAGCAGGAACAGCAGGTTGCACGTCTCAAAATCGTCGGCCGGCCCGGTCGGCAACACGAGCGTCTTGCGGCTGGCGCCCGGGGCGGGCGCGGGCGCCCATTCCAGTTCCGGCACTTCCTTCGTCGATCCGTACCAGTCCTCCAGGAACGACATCTGGATGCACTGGACCGCGGGGCCTTCCACCTTGAGGTGCGTATCGCGCCACGGGCCGAACTGTCTACTCCGGCCCATGTATTCGTCGCCTACGTTGAGCCCGCCAATGAAACCCACGCGTCCGTCCGTGATCGTGATCTTGCGGTGATTGCGGAAGTTGATCTGGAACCGGCTCACGCGGCTGGCGGTGAAGAACCCCGTCATCCGGACGCCGCCTGCCTGCAGTTCCTCGATGTACGAACCGGGGAGCCCTTTGCATCCGATCTGGTCGTATATGAAATAGATGCGGACGCCCTGCCGGGCCTTGCGGAGGAGCCGCGCCTTCAGTTCGCGGCCCAGTTTGTCGTCGTGCACGATGAAGAACTGCAAGAGGATGTATTTCTCCGCCATCTTGATGGCCGCGAAGATCGCATCGAACGCCGCCTGTCCGTCGACCAGCAGTTGCGCATCGTTGCCGATCGTGCACGGCAGGCGGACCAGTCGCTCCATGATGTGGTAACGGTTCAGGATGTCATCGGCGAGGTGCAGCCGGTACGGCTTGAGAAGGTCGAGCGCCTTCTCGGCCACGTGGTTGATTTCCAGGTTGCCGATGCGTCGGGCCTTGACGTAGCCGACAAACTTGTTGCGCCCGAATACGCCGTAGAGCGGAAGGCCAAGGTAGGGGAACATCACGAGGAACAGCGCCCACGCGATGGCGCCCTGCGAAGTGCGGACGGTCATGATCGCATGGACCGCAACCGCCGCGCCCGCGATGTGGACCAGCGGGACGAGAATCTCAATCAGCATGACGAGCGTGCTGTCCATGGGTCTGAGCGGATTCTAACCACGGATGAACACGGATGAACACGGATTAATTCGGAGTCGGAATTGATGGCCACAAAGAAGCACAAGGAAGCGCCACCCCTATGGCCCGCTCCGAAATGGGCCTTAGGGGCGGAGCGATCTTGTGCTTCTTTGTCGCTAGGAATTTCGGCCGCTTTCGGGTCAATCCAGGTCCCGGTCCTCGAGATCGTCTTCGTCGAGGCCGAGGTAGTGGCCGAGTTCGTGGAGAAAGGTCGTGCGGACTTCCTCGCGGTACTCGGCCGGGTCGTGGTTGGCGAACTCCCAGATGCTCTCGAGGAACAGGATGACCTGCGCGGGCAGGTCGTGCGTGCCGGATTCCGAGTCGGGGAAGGCCTGGCCGATGAACAGTCCGAGCACGTCCGGGTCGATGCCGTCGTCGCGTACCATTCTCTCCGAGGGCCACTTCTCATACGTCACCGGCACGCGGCGCGCCTTGTCGCGCAACGGCCCGGGCAGGGAATCGACGAGCCTCTTCACCTCGGCCTGCGCCGCGTGGACCAGCCTGTGCCATTGGTGTTCTGCGCCGGGTTTCATGGGGCTGTTGCGATGCCCTCAATGCAGTTCCCTTTGGAGTGCGCAAGCTTGCTTGCGCTTTGTATCGCGCAGCTTGCTGCGCGGAACAAGGCGGCGGCAAGCCGCCGCACTCCATGGTCCTCACCGCCATTCATGTTTTGGATACTTCCGCTGCAGTTCCTGTTTCACACGGGGATAATGGTCGCGCCAGAAGCCTGCGAGGTCCTGGGTGATCTGGACCGGGCGCTGGTTCGGGGCGAGGATGTGCACGACCAGCGGCACGCGGCCCATCGCGATGCGCGGGCTCTCTTTCAGGCCGTACAGGTCCTGGATGCGGGCGGACACGTACGGCGGATTGTCCTCGGAGTACGTGATCTTCGCGCGGCGGCCGCCAGGCCCTGAACCACGCGCCTTGCTTGGGTTCAGGGCCTGCCCTGAACCCAAGCGAAGCGCGTGGTTCAGGGCGGACATCTCGATCCGATCCGGCGCGTGTTTTTCCACGAGGGCCTGCTGGGGCCCGGTCAGCCACGCCTTGACCACGGGCCAGACCGGCTGGTCTTTCACTTCCTTGAAGCTGAAACAGCCGTGGCAGATCTGCTGGATCATCAGGCTTGTCACGTCGGGCGTGATCACGGGGAGCAGGAGGTCCGGGCACCACTTCGCAAGGTTGTTGACTCGAAGAATCCATTGCTCGACCTCGTGGTCCCATTGCTTGATCGAGCACCGGCCCGCCAGCACCTCCTCGGCGAGCAGCCCCGCGGCGGCTTCGGCGGACGGCCGGTCCGCGCGCTTCGTTTCCATGACGAGGTCGCGGAACATGCGCTGCCGGACCGCGACGACGCGTTTCGATTCGGGGTCGAGGCTGACGTCCTCCTTCTCGCTGCAATCGTCCGGGAACAGTTCGCGCAGCCATTCTTCCTTCACCGCCGTCGCAAGGCTGAGGATGACGCTCAGGTCCTTGCCCTCGACCTCGCGGACCTCGGCGGCAACGAAAAGGGGACTCTTCTGCACGACGCTCTCGCGAGCGAGGACGCCGCGGCGCCCGTGCACGATCTGGCAGCGCAGCGTCCCGCCGTCGACGCGGCGTGCGAGGTGATCGGAGAACCCGGTCAGCATGCACTTCTGGATCGCCTCGTCGTTTATCGGCGACGGCTTGGTCTCGAGTCCTTCGCCGCGCGCGATGTCGAGGAACGTCCCGAGCAGGGGTCGGACCTGGCGCGCGGACTGCGCGTGGATGCCGAGCTGCCGGCACCGCTCGACGTCGTAGTTGCTTTTGTCGGCGTAGTTCCACGCGCGCATCAGGATGAAGAAATCGGATACCGCCTCATCGCCGAGCAGGTCGTCGCGGTCCTGCTGTACGCCCTTGCCCTGCCGGCGCAGGAGCAGCTCGCGGCCCTGTGTCAGCGCGGCGATCAGCGCCATCTGGTACACGCACCCGTACTCCGCGCCCGCGAGCAGCATGCGCGCGTAGCGGGGATGCACCGGGAACGAGAGCATGCGCTGGCCGACCTTTGTAACCGTGCCGGTCTTTGCGTCGAGCGCGCCGAGATCGGCCAGCAGCATTTCAGCGCGTTCGAGTGACTTCGGTTCCGGTGCTTCGAGCCATCTGAATTTCCGGATATCCTCAACGCCGCCGGCCTTCAGCGTCAGCACGACCTCGGCGAGGTCGAGCCGCTTGATCTCCGGCAGCTCCTGCGCGGAACGGCCGCGGTGGTCCTGCTCGTTCCAGAGCCGGATGCAGCGGCCCGGGGCCGTGCGGCCCGCGCGCCCGGCGCGCTGGTCGGCCGAGGCGCGACTGATTTTCTCCACGAGCAGCGTGTTGATGCCGCGGTACGGATCGTATCTCGGGATCCGCGCGAGCCCGCTGTCGATCACGACGCGGATGCCGTCGATCGTCAGCGACGTCTCCGCGACATTCGTCGATACGACCACCTTCCGCTGGTCGTATCGCGCCACCGCGGCGTCCTGGTCGCGCGGTGGAAGCTCGCCGTGCAGGGGAAGAATGGTGAACCCGCCCGCCGCGCTCGAAGCACGAATCGCCTGAATCGTCCGGCTGATCTCGTACGCGCCCGGCATGAAGACCAGAAAGTCTCCTTCGACGCCTTCCATGACCAGTCGGTGAAATTCGTGTTCCGCCAATTCCCAAGGCGGAAGGTCATCTGTGTGCTTATCCGCGATGTACTCAACGTGCACTGGGAATGTCCTGCCCTGTGAAGTCAGGACGTCGCATGGGGCGAGGTAGGGCTCGAGCCGTGCGGTGTCGAGCGTGGCGGACATGACGAGGATATTGAGGTCGGGCCGCGCGGTTTCCTGGAGTTGGAGGGCGCGGGCGAGGGTGATGTCGCCGTAGAGGTGCCGCTCGTGGAACTCGTCGAAGATGATGGTGGAGATGCCGTCGAGTTTCGGGCTCGATATCATGCGGCGGAGGAGGATGCCCTCGGTCACGTACTTGATGCGCGTGCGCGGGCCGGAAACGTCCTCGAAGCGGATCTGGTAGCCGACCTCGTCGCCGAGGCGGGTATTGCGCTCGTGGGCGACGCGTGCGGCGAGAAGGCGGGTGGCCAGACGGCGCGGCTGGAGGATGATCACCTGCCCGCCCGCCTCACTGCGCGAAGCGCTGTGAGCGGGCTGTTCCCCGAGCAGTCCGTGGTCCGCCAGCATCTGCGGGACCTGCGTGGATTTGCCCGAGCCGGTCGGGGCTTGGACGATGAGACGCCGGTGGTGTTTCAGCCGGTCGACCAGCGCGGATTCGATGTCGTAAATGGGAAGGTCACGAGACATGGGAGAAGTGTCGAGTGTCGAGTGTCGAGTGTCGAGTGTCGAGTGGCGAGTGTCGAGTGGCGAGTGGGATCACGTCTCATGGCTTATTCACGAACGGGTTTTGAACGTGGGGTAACGTGCTGTGATGAAACGCATTGCGGGCGATGCGTGTTCGGCGCCCATAGCGGATTGGAAATCGGTCATGGTGGCATGCTTCCGTTTCGCGTCGCGCGATCGC
>JAZDKY010000065.1:0-2123 GCA_043802525.1 bacterium | reverse complement strand
GTCGGACGCGCCCGCAGCGGCGAAAAACTGCGCCTAGACCCGACGTTCCTGGACGGATGTGCGGAAGCGGAGCGCGCGTATCGGGAGGCAAAAAACTACTGCGACGAAGAGTCGCGTGGTCTACTCAAAAGTACGAAAGGGATTTTGTTCCACGCTTGGGTACTCGGCCTTTTCCCCAATATGAGCATCGGCCATTTCTCCAACCGGGACGAAGAGGGCGAAGACCGGAACGCCTGGCTTCAGGAGGTCATGCGGAGCGCCGAGTACAAGGCGGTCTTCCCGCAGAAGAAGTGCTGGCTCATCGAGCGCGGCAAACACGCCTGTTCGCTGGGCCGGACGACCCTGCACGGCAAGACCAACAAGTCCAATCCGAACGTTCAGGCCAAGGGCATTGAGTCGGCGCGCGCGGGTCCGCATTTCGACCGCCTGTGGATTGACGACGTGGTGGACGAGCGGACGAGTATTGTCATGCCCGCCAAGAAAACGCACATCAAAAACACATACTACAATATCATTGAGAAGATGGTGGACGATCCGGTGATCGGCAAGCGGATCGGCAAACCCTGGCAGGGTTTGTCCTATTTCAGCGGGACGCCCTACGCGACGGATGACTTGTGGGCGGAAATCGTGCGCCGGGCGCGGGCGAACCCCGACCGCTGGGTTTATCGGAGACTGGCGTGCGGCGGACCCCCGGACTTCTATTCGCCGATGCCGAACGTCCTCTCGCCGGAGACCCTGCGCGAAAGATTCGAGTCCAGCGAACGGGCCTACCGCATGGCCTACATGCTGGAACCGCTGGGTGAAGGCGAACGCATCTTCACGCGGATTCATTTCTGGTTGCCGGCGAACTTCTCCGTCAAGTCAAAACTCGTGGACACGTTGGGGTACAAGCCGGGGGCGTTTGACTACGACCAGTTGAAACCGGAGAAGCGGACGTGGCCGTGCCTGATGGCCGTGGACCCCGGATTCAGCGAGGGGCGCGGCTCGTGTTTCACGGGCATCACAGTCGGAATGCTGTCGCCGGAAGGCGTGGCCTACATTGTGTACGCCTTGCAATTCCGGGCGGCGTGGAACGAGGGTCGGGAACGTGTCCGGGCCGTGGCCGACCGCTTCAAGCCGAATCGGTTCTTGCTGGAATCCGGGGCGCAGCAGATAGCCGCCCTGGGTTATTTCCAGGAACACGGCATCCCATTCGCCGAGGCGGTCGGCACGGATAACCGAAAGAAATGGGTGCGGGCGCTGGACGTGGCGGGCCACGTCAACGACGGGCGGGTGATGATTCCCGGCCGGGCCGCGCCGGACGGTCTCTCGGTGCATCCTTTGATGCACGCCTCCTATGGAAACATTCCCCTCTTGTACTCGCATCTGGCAACGTGTCCGGTGGTAGACAACTGGGACCTGATTGACAGTTTCGTGTACTGCATCCAGGGTCTATGCGGCGGACCGCGCCCCATTATCGCGCCGCGACCCAAGGTGGTGGACGTGAACGCGGAGCGCTGGGAGGTGCTCTCCAAGCGCATGTTCGGAGAGGACGACCCACAGGACCGGGATGAATCATGGGATGCCGTCATGGAGGAATCATGGGCATTGGTGAACTGACATGCGTGGCCGGGGTGATGACGATTGTGGCGTTGATGGCAGGGGCGGTTGGCTGGCTCATGGCCCGGCGCGAGGCGCGCGAGGCGATTCCGGTCCCGATGCCGCCGAGGGAACCGACGGACGCCTTGCGGGTTCTGGCGCTTCAATGCCGAGACCTGCACGACCTGCTGATGGAGGCGATGCGGGCGGATGCCCAGTGGCTCGCCTTCCGGCGCGACATCGAAAAGGTCCGGGCGCAGGACGCCGCCGGCCACGACAAGGCAGAGGCCAACGCGATTCACGCGCGGCGGATGGGCGACATTCGGGCTGGCACGGACGAGGCCCCGTTGACGATGGTTCCGGGCGCACCGGAGCAACCGCAGACCATCGAGATGCCCTCTCACGGCAGATAGGAGCATGGTCATGGCTGAGAAATGGGTTCAAGCGGCTCACCTCAAAGAAGGCGCCTTTTCCGCCAAGGCTAAACGCGCTGGAATGACAACGCGGGAATACGCACAGAGTGTTTTGAAGAAAGGGTCTGAGGC
>JAZDKY010000064.1:0-8551 GCA_043802525.1 bacterium | reverse complement strand
GCGATCGCGCGACGCGAAACGGAAGCATGCCACCATGACCGATTTCCAATCCGCTATGGGCGCCGAACACGCATCGCCCGCAATGCGTTTCATCACAGCACGTTACCCCACGTTCAAAACCCGTTCGTGAATAAGCCATGCCCTCGCCACCGTCAGGTAATGTCTTGTCTTGATTACCCGATGCACCATGTACTACGTATCAGGATTGCTTTTTGCTAGATGAAGGCCGTTGACTGTATGAAGGAACAAAAATCCAGCCAGAAACAGGCGCCGAATCCGGATCCGGCCGAAGCGGCCGCACCCGTGGTGGAGGCGGATCCCGAGCCGGCCGAGCCCCCGGAACTGGACCAGCTCAAGGACCGGTTGCTCCGGCTCCATGCGGATTTCGACAATTTCAGGAAGCGCACGCAGCGCGATCGCATCGACCTCTCCGCCCGCGCCAACGAGGACCTGATCAGCGAACTGCTTTCGGTGATCGACCATTTCGAGATCGGGCTCTCCACGTCCGTCGAGCACAAGACGGAGCAGGCCGTGCACGACGGGTTCAAGATGGTGTACGAACAACTGCTCGGCACCCTGAAGAAGTTCGGGCTTGCGCCGCTCGATGCGCAGTCGGCGACGTTCGACCCGCACCTGCAGGAAGCCGTGTCGCACATTCCGTCCGACGAATACGCCCCGGACGAAATCATCGCGCAGACCCGGCGCGGGTACAAACTGGGCGACCGCCTTCTCCGCCCGGTGCAGGTGGTCGTCTCCAGCGGCCCCGGCGCCCCGCGCGACGACGGCGAAAAGGCGCCGGAACCCGACACGAAGGCGGAACGCTAAATGGCCGCGGCGAAGAAAGATTATTACGAGACCCTCGGCGTGAACCGGGGCGCGTCCGCGGACGAGATCAAGAAGGCGTACCGCAAGCTCGCGATCCAGTTTCACCCCGACAAGAACCCGGGCAACAAGGACGCCGAGGAGAAATTCAAGGAAATCTCCGAGGCCTACGAAGTGCTCAGCGACCAGGAGAAGCGCGCGAGGTATGACCAGTTCGGGCACGCGGCCTTTGGACCGGGCGGCGGCGCGGGCGGGTTCGGCGGGGCCGGTTTCGAACATATCGACCTCGAGGAAGCGCTGCGCACGTTCATGGGCGCGTTCGGCCAGGGCGGTGGCGGCGGCAGCATCTTCGACGACTTTTTTGGTGGTGGCGGCCGGCCGTCGCGCGACGCCTCGGCGCGAGGGTCGGATCTCCGCTTCGATCTCGAGATCGATTTCGAGGAGGCGGTCTTCGGATCCCATCGCGAGATCACGCTCTCGCTCCTCGACGAATGCGGAACCTGCAAAGGGACCGGCGCCGAACTGGGCAGCAAGCGGGAAGCGTGCCGGCGCTGCAACGGCTCCGGCATGGTCGTCTCCAGCACGGGTTTCTTCCAGGTGCGCCAGACCTGCCCCTCGTGCGGCGGCGCTGGTGAGACCATCAGCAAGCCGTGCCGCGAATGCCGCGGCGACGGGCGGATCAAGGCGCGCCGAACCCTCTCGCTCAAGATTCCCGCCGGCGTCGAAACCGGGTCGCGGCTGCGGCTGCCGGGGAAGGGCGAGGGCGGATCGCGCGGCGGACAGGCGGGCGACCTGTACGTCGTGCTGCACGTACGCCAGCATGAATTTTTCCAGCGGCGCGGCGAGGATGTCTATTGCGAGATGCCCGTGCCGCTGCACGTCGCCGTGCTCGGGGGCGAGGTCGAAGTGCCGACCATCCACGGCTATGCAAAACTGAAGATCCAGGCCGGCACGGAAAATGGAACCGTCCTGCGCCTGCGCGGCAAGGGCGTACAGGGCCCGCACGGGTACGGCGCGGGTGACCAGCACGTGCGCATCGTCATCGATGTGCCCGAGAAATTGAGCGGGCGCCAGCGCGACCTCATGCAGGAATTCGGCGCGGCGTGCACGGAACCGCAATATCCCCGCATCCGCGGCGTGCGCCGGATCGCGGAGGAGTTCTACACGCACAAGGAGAAGATTGGAAAATGAGGAGTGATGGGTACATAGTCCCAACACTCCAATACTCCAACACTCCATAGGCGCAGCTCCAAGAATCGACAATCTGGAGTGTGCTTCATGATATTTCTCTCCTTAAGCTGGCTGCGTACTGGTTACTATACAATCATGATCGGTATTGAGTTTGTATAGTAATCAGGCTTTACTATACAAACCGCTATGGTTTATGATTTGTATAGTAACTGAGTCGACGCCATGGTCATCAAAAGCATATTGCGGGAAGAGCTCCAGAATTCCCGGCGGATGAAGAAACGGTACGAGGAGGAGCTTTCCCGTTTGCCGCGGGGGAGTCTTGTGAAGCGCGAAATCAAGGGACACCAGTACTATTATCTCGTCTACCGCGAGAAGGGGTTGTTCAAGGCTGTTTATCGAGGCAAGTCGGTTCCTGAAAAACAGATCCTCGCGTTTCGCGAGGCGAAGGCTTCGCGGGCTCGATATCGCCAGGCCTTGTCTCAATTAAAGAAACAAATCCGCTATTTGGAAGGCGTCTTGCGTGGAAAAGAAGAAATATGACCTATGCCTTGCGTTGCTTCGCAAGCTGAAGCAGGAAGGCGCCCTGGATCGGCTGGTACTCGTGGGGAGCTGGTGCACGCTCCTCTATCAGGAGTATTTCGATCAGAACAGCCATGTGCCTGCGTTGCGAACAAGGGATATTGAGTTCCTTGTGCCGATCCCGCCCAAGTTCCCCCGCAAGATCGATCTTCCCGAACTACTGAAAGACCTGGGCTTCGTGATTGATTACAAGGGCAGTGATGGCTTCATCCAATTGCTCCATCCGGAGCTGATTCTTGAGTTCCTTGCGCCGTCGCGCGGCCGAGAACGACAGGCGCCGTATCCCGTACCGGATCTCGGCATCAACGCCCAGCCGTTGAGGTTCATGGATGTGCTCGCGGAAAATCCGATTGTGTTGAAGCTCGAAGGCATCAGCGTCAAAGTTCCCCATCCAGCACATTTCGCCCTGCATAAACTTCTGATCGCGGGCCGGCGAAAGCATCCTGAGAAGGCGCCCAAGGACCGGGCTCAAGCCGTTGGTATTCTCAAGTCGTTACGGGCAACAGGCGAGATGGGTGTAGTCCACACGCTGTTCGCGAAGTTTCCGGCAAGATGGAAGAAAACGATCAGGGACGAACTTGCAGCACTCGGTGAACAGGAGCTGCTGAAGTAACCGCACAATGCGAGTGGCGGACTGGGGTCAGATAGCACCGACCAAGCACACGGGCTCACAAACGCGAAAACGGTGTCGCAAACACGTCTGACAAAGGCTTCCTTCACGCAGATGGCCACTGACTTAGGATGGCAAATACCCTACGAACTGGCTCTTGGGGGTCTTCCTATATAATGGCGGTGGATCGTAGCCTAGGAACGCTCGGACGGCCTCTAGGTGGTGGGCTTTGGGCCGGCAGCGGTCGCTCTCCCAGCCCACGACTGACCGGTAGTGGACCCCCATCTTCTGCCCGGCCTGCTTGATCGTCAGGCCCTTATCCACGCGGGATTGCTTCAGGTGTTCGCCCAAAGTCCGGGGCTTGGCGGGCATCGGCAGGTGTTGCTTCCAGCGGGGGGAAACCTGCCGTCTTGGGACTGATCGCGTGACATGGCAAATTCCCAACAGTAGACTCCTCCCCCTATGCGTTGCTACGTTCCACCTTCCGACTGGTCCAACGAGCTGATCACGCTCTCGCGCGACGAGGCGCACCATGCGGCGCACGTCCTGCGCGCGAAGGTGGGCCAACCCGTCAAGGTCTTTGACGGCTGCGGCCGCGAGGGCGTCACCGAGATCAAGGAGCTGAAGCGGAACCGCGTCACGCTGAAGATGGTCCAGCAGTCCGCCAAGCCCAAGCCCCGCGTTTCGCTCACGCTCGTGCAGGCGTTGACGCGCGAACAGAGGCTCGATTTCATCCTGCAGAAAGCCACGGAACTTGGCGCCACCACGATCATCCCGGTCGTCACGGAGCACGCGATCACGCGAATCCGCCCGGGCGAGGAGGAAGCGCGGCAGCAGCGCTGGCAGAAGATCGTACTCAACGCGGCCAAGCAGTGTGGAGCCGTCTGGATGCCGGATGTTCAACCACCGGTGAAGATGCAGACCTTTCTCGAGACGTCCCCGCGGTACGACCTTTTCCTGGTGGGCTCACTGGCGATCGACGCCAAGCCGCTACGCGAAGTGATCCATGCATCCCGCGACCGGGAGCGCAGCAATATCGCGTTTCTCATCGGTCCCGAGGGCGACCTGACCGTCCGCGAGGACAGTTCCGCGCGCAATGCCGGAGCGATTCCTGTCAGCCTCGGTGACCTGACCCTGCGCGCGGAGACCGCGGCGATCTACGCGCTCAGCGTGCTGAAGTACGAATTTGCGATGTAAAGGAAACGTGTAGCCGCAACCTGGAGCAACTTCCACGTTGCCCCCGTCCCCCCGGGCAAGCGGGAGCTTGCCCCTCCGGTCGGAACGATAAACATCACCCCGGAGCAACCTCCCGGTTGCCCTTCGTCACACGGCTGTCTAAAACCCGTCCATCAAGATCATGCTGTGGACGGGCGGGACGGTCAGCATCGCGGACTGAGGGCCGGTCATGGCTTGCTGGTCCGGCAGGCCGGCGAGGTTGATGACTTCCCCGTTGCCGATAACTTTCCACTGGCCCGCGGGCAGCGGAACTTGGAAACCAACGGTCTGGTCGCTCGCGTTGAGAAGCACGACGAAGCCGTTGCCCTCGCGCACGTGGGCGGCGTTTACGATGTAGCCGAGCGCGCGGTTGTTGGGCGGGTCGATCCACTGGTAGTAGTCCGCCGCTGCCGGCTCGGCCAACCGGAACGCAGCGCCTTGCGGGCTCAGGCGCATGGCGGCGAGGCCGCCGTAGTAGCTCATGGTCGCGGCAGCAATCGGCCGGTTGCGGTCCGCCCACCGGACGGCGTTAATTGCGTCACCCTTGTTGTACGAGTTGTTGTTGCCCGCCTTGCTGCGCATGAATTCCTGGCCCTCGGCGATCATCGGGATGCCGAGCGAGGTGAAGAGCACGGTCGCGGCGAGGCGGTTCAGGTCGGCTTCGTACGGCTGCAGGGTGAGGCCGTCCTTGTTCGGCGATATCGACAGCATGTCGGCGAACGTCATGTCGTCGTGGCTTTCGAGGTAGTTGATGGCCTGCAGCGGATTTGCGGACCAGATATCGACGGAGCCGAGGAGCACCTTCTTCAACCCGTCGCGGTTGTCCTTGCCGCGCGTGAAATCCGTCGCGGCCCACCGGAAGCTGTCGTTCCACGCGGACCAGCCCGTGCCCTTCAGGTCGCGCTTGTTCTCGCCGCGCCCGGGGCTCCACGGTTCGGAGATGACGACGGAGTTCGTGTTGATCGCCTGCGTTGCCGCGCGCACGGCGAGCATCGTTTCCATATCGATCAGCTCGCCGAGGTCGAAGCGGAACCCGTCCACGTGGTGCTCGGTCATCCAGTACGTGACGTTGTCGACGATGAATTTCCGCATCATGGGCGCTTCGCTGCGGATGTCGTTCCCGCAGCCGCTGTTGTTCTGGAATTTGTAGTCGGAGGTGAGCCGGAAGAAATACTTGCGGTCGATCAGGTTGAAGAGGTTGGGCGAGCCGACGTGGTTATAGACGACGTCGAGAATCACGCCGAACCCGCGGTTATGAAGACGGTTGACCAGCCTCTTGAACTCGTAGAACTGCGAGCCCTTGAGCGGCTCGCGCGCGTACGACGCCTCGGGAGCGAAATAGAACACGGTTGAGTAGCCCCAGCCGTAGTCACTCATACCGTTCTCGAACTCGTTGACCGGCATCAGCTCGATCATGTTGACGCCGATGGTTTTCAGGTGGTCCAGGCCCACGCCCTCGGCTGCGGCGAAACCCTCGTACGTGCCGCGCAGCGGTGCGGGCACGCCGGACGACGGGTCGATCGTGAAGTCGCGCACGT
Source organism: bacterium (assembly GCA_043802525.1). GTDB lineage: Bacteria > Verrucomicrobiota > Kiritimatiellia > CAIVKH01 > CAIVKH01 > JAZDKY01. The sequence goes on along the minus strand of JAZDKY010000064.1, from coordinate 2,596 downwards.
GCGTCTCGTAAATCAGCATGTCGCGGGGCGATGGCGTGCGATACGCCTGGTCGGTCCAGCCCTCGAACCAGGAAGTGGTCGCTGCCGGATCGATGACGATCGCGTTGTTCATGGAATGAGCCGCCGCGAGGGCGTAGGGGTCGCCCACCTGCGCGTCGGGGAAGAACGACTCGCCCTCACCGGCCGGCCCGTCCACGTTGAACGAGTAATACCGCCCGGTATCGAGCCCGAGCAGGGATATCTCCCACACGCCATCCGCCTCGTCTTTCCAGAGGGGATAGCGTTCGACTGCGTCAACCTTCCGTCCTCTCATCTCGTAGTGCGGCGTGTCGAACAGGCACAGGAATACGCTCTTCGCGCGAGGGGCAAAGAGGCGGTACGTCGTGGCGTTCTGTTCGCGGTCGAGGGTAGCGCCGAGCGGTTTCACGGACACCAACGGTTCAACCATCTTGCCCTGCGAAACGGTGTAGCGGATGCGACGGTCGACGAGGCCGTCGATCACCAGCGTGTAGTTCTCGGATAGGGCCAGGGGTGAGCCCGTCAGGATTTTCAGGGCGCTGCTGTTGGCTGCGCGCGGGCCGAGGCGCAGGTTGGTGTTGCCCTTTCCGTCGGGCGTCGCGTTCGCGGCTGTTGCGGGCGGCGCGAGCCAGCGGCTGCCGTCGACGACGAACTTGAAGAACAGATCCTTGTCCGGCGGGGCCGGGCGCAGGCCGACGAGCGAGGCGGCGGCTTCCCACACGCCGTCGTTGTCCGGATCGCGAAGGATCCACGGACCGCCAGGGCCGCCGCCGCTGTCCCAGTTGTTGAAATTCCCGGCGACCGTGACCTTCGTTTCCGGTGCGAGGGTGAGGCTGTAGTTTTTCTCGTCCATCGAGAACGTCACCGTGTTGCCGGCAATCGAGTACCCGCGGCCCGTGGTGTCCGGCGCGCTGACCGCGACCTGTACGCTGGTCACGGCCACGTCAGGATCGAGGGTTACCTTCACGTTGTCGGACGGGGTCACCTTCTGTTTCAGGTAGACGAGGATTTCCGTTGGGGATTCGACCGTCGCGGAAATCACGACATCTGGCGGCCGCTCCAGGAATCCGTCGTCGTTCAGGAAGAGCGTGCGGTTGTCGCCGGATTCCCAGTGCTCGTTCGGCAGGAACTTGAACTCGTGCCGTCCGGGCTTTGCGCCGAACGTGCGTGTGTCGATGGTCCAGACGTTGTTGGAGAGCTGCAGGGGTGTACGGTTTGACCACACGGACCAGGTACCCGCGACCTCGACCTTCTGCGCGGCCGGGTTCGCGTAGCGCAGCCAGGGCGTAGGCTGAACGCCTGGAACAGGCCGCGCATCGGGTGTCTGGGGTGGTTCCTCGGAGAGAGCAGGTGCGGCGAGAAGGACGCTGAATGCCGCGATGTAGAACGCTCTAAGCATTGCGGCGGGATTCAAGCACGGCGTGGCGGATAGATCAAGTGACTGCGTCGTTGGGCAGTGGTGTCCTTTGAAATTGCATCACCCTCGGGTAGGGCGGTTGGTCCCCGACCGCCGTGGTTGGAGACCATCGGCGTGGCAGGGACGCCGCGCCCTACCTGGCGGTGAAACAATTTCAAAAGGCATCACTGCCCGTCGTTGCCCCAAAAAAGAAGAGACATGCACACCGGAAACGATGACGCGGCCCCGTCGAAACGGGGCCCTGTGGAACTGGGGCTAAAGCGGGTTCAGGCCGATCAGTTCCAGGACGCGATTTGTATCGGACAGGTCCCGGACGGCGTGGTCTGCGCCGGCGTCGAGGAGAGACTCTGTGGTGAATTTTCCGGTTGCGACGGCGATGCATATCGCATCGATGGCACGCGCGGCGGCGATGTCGTTCGGCGTGTCGCCGATGAGGTAACGGGATGCGATGCGTTGCTTGCCCGCATGTTGTTCTGCGCGCTGAAACGCGAGGCGCGCGATTTCGCGGCGGTCTCCGTGTTCATGGCCGAAGGCGCCGAGGACGAAGTGTCCGTGCAGGTTGAAGTGTTTCAATTTGATGCGGGCGCCGGCTTCGACGTTGCCGGTCAGCAGGCCGACCAGTGCCCGCCGGTCCTGCGACAGGACGGCAAGCAGTTCGCGGACGCCGGGGTGGAGCGTGAGTCTGGCCGTCGCCATGTTCTTCTCGAGTTCCACGCTGAGCCGGTCGAAGAATGCGTCGATCTCCTTCCGCGAAGGTGTGTGCCCATGGCGTTCCGCGATCTGGCGCAGGATGTCGAGGTCGGTCGATCCCGAGAAGCGGACGTACTCGCAATCGTCTTTCCATCCGAACACGGGCTCGATCGCCTTTACGAACGCGCGGCGGCCGGCGCCGTGCACGTCAAGGAGCGTGCCGTCGATATCGAAGAGGACGAGCGTCAATGTGCGCGGGGAATCCATGGCCGTAATCAGTACGACGAATGCGGGGCCTCGCGCAAGCGGCGACCCACCTCATTCCTCGCGGGGGCGCATCTGCGATTCATTGACTTGCCGCCCCCACCTCGGCCCGAAGGGAGGGGTGGCGGGCTACCCGCGCTTGTGGCGTAGGCGGGACGCCTCCAGCGACAGGTCGATGATTTCCTCAACGAGGCGACGGAACTTCTT